>CALKCM010000022.1 GCA_938086785.1 uncultured Bacteroidia bacterium | reverse complement strand
CCTAAGTTTCCCAAAATAATATTAATCGGAATAGTAATATATGTTATAACGTTGACTATAAAGTTAGTTTATGTATAGTAATTAAAAAAGCTTGTAATATGAGCGGTGTTTTGAAGGTTGAACTCCATGAAACCTAACGGTTAGGCTATGGTTAGTACGGGATTTCAGAGAACTGAATTTTCGGACTTTCCTTAGCCAAATTTTTAATTTTTTTATTTCAATAGACACGCAAAATTGAAAATTTTGCGGACTTAATTCAGGGCACTTCACTTTGGGTTAAGCACTAAAACCCGTATTAATTATAGCCATTGTTGGCATTTCGTATTTTATTTCTTTCGTTTGTAATGATTCTGTGTTACTTGATTCAAATATGTTTTTGTTCCAATCAGTTCAAATTTCAGTTCGTTCGGAAGTTCAGAGAATAAAGAAGAACCACCACCCAATAAAATCGGAATTGTCGTAAGTACCATTTCGTCAATTAAGTCCTCTTTTAAAAAATTTCTTATTGTGGTTCCTCCGTCAATGTAAAGTCTGTTAAATCCTCTTTCATTGATTTGGTCTAAAATTTCTGTCAAAGCTCCTTTGACCAAAAATGCTTTTCCTTTATGACTTTCAGGTATTTCTTTCAACTTATTGCTCAATACAAAAACTGGTTTATCATATGGCCAATCAACATCAAATCCGCATACGGTTTCAAATGTTGTACGTCCCATAACAAGAGCGTCAATCCCGTTGTTAAATTCTACATATCCCATATCATCATTGTCTGGGTTTGGAATGGAATGAAGCCAATCTATTCCGCCATTTTTATCTGCGATATATCCATCTAAACTTGTCGCTATAAATACTCTATTTTTCTTACTCATTGTTTTAACGGTTCTGTTTGTCTATATGAATGCCAACTTGCTTATAAGCGCAACTATTGTACCATAAAACATACCTAACAGTGGGGTTTAATGCAGATATGTTACCTGTAGGACTTCTGTTATTTGCCGTAAATATGTAGTTTTTTAACGGTCTGTATAGGATGTCGTAGCCATCCCGCAGGGTGCTATGATTTCATATATAGTATTAGCTGTTGTTTATTTTTTTATCAATTTCCCCGACTTTAAATGTTTTTGAGATTGGATTATCTCATAGAAGTATATTCCAGGAAGTAAATCTTTTGTATCTATTTCGGATGTTGTCTTAACTGTTTTGGTTATCACAGATTGTCCCAAACGATTATATATGTTGATGGTTGTTTTCATGTCAGTTGTAACAAGTAATTGTTCATTGAAAGGGTTCGGATAAATCTTGATTATAGCCTTATTATCTGATTCTTCTACACTTAAGATAGGCGAACATTTGCTATCAAAGAAGTCTCCTATGATTTCACTTTGGTTAATGTCTTTATTTGTAGCTCCGAAAAGAGGGATAGAATAGCTACCGCTCCAAGTATGACCTCCGTCAATAACTTTGTAAAATGTTACTTCAGTGCCCTTGTCGCCATTTCCGTAGTAATATTGTTCAACTGTTGAATTATCGGTTGGGTCAAGGTCAGGTATAGGAGTGACAACCGGTGTTGTGTTACAATTATTATGATTTACCCACCATTGGATAGTGTTTTCAACAGGAGGTATAAATGGTGAAGAACCGTCGTAAGGTACTGTATTGTCAGCTGTACCGTGAAAATGCATCGTTGGGATTTGAGGAGCATTTTCAGATGCTGTTTGAGTAGCATTAGACATATTTCCAGAACCTACAGCAATAGCCTTTACAGCATGAGTTGTACTATTTGCGAATTTGTATGTCATAAATCCGCCTTGAGAAAAACCTGTTACGAAAAGACAATCATTAGTAGAATATTCAGCTCGGATAGAGTCAACAAGATGAGTTAGGAAGTCGATATCTTTATTTCCAATGGTCGACCAAGATTCATCAACTCCATTTGGGTAAATTACTATAAAACCTTTTTGGTCTGCGACATCATCAAATTGAGAATAAGTTTGCTGTTGTTGAGCGTTTGCTCTCAAACCATGTAGATTGAGTACAAGAGGATATTCCTTACTATCCTCATATCCAGTTGGTAAATGCACTATAAATGTTCTGTAAGTACCTTGATCATAAATACTATCTAATTGGGCATATAGTGATTGTGAAAAAAAAAGCGTGATTGAAAGAATCTTGAACATTTGTTTCATATTTTTAGTATTTACACCTAACACTCAAATATACGCATTGCGTATAACCATCCTATAGCGCATGTCGCATAACCTGCTTTCGTAAAAAGGCGGCAGTATAATCTAAACTCCTTTATACATTGAGTTGAACGAATTATTTTAGATCAAATCTTTTTTATAAAGCGAAACGATGAATTCTTTAAAAACCATGCTGATGGAGTTTATATACATCTAAAATCACAATTCTTAAATCTAAAATACCCAATGGAAATCCGAATCAGATTTTCAATTAATCCTTCGTATACTTCATTTTACCCACCGTAAGGCCCTGCACAAAAATGCTAAAACAGGCGATCACATAGGTGATACTCAGCCAAATGTCCTTGCCAAATTCAGGTTTTAGAGAAAGCGCCAACGCAATAGATATGCCGCCACGCAAACCGCCCCAGGTAAGCACGGTAATGGTATTTAAGGTAATTTTCTCCTTCCAACGCACCACCTGTGCCGGAATCCATAAAGAGATGAACCGTGCCAGCAATGCAATAACTACTGCAATGGCCGAAACAAGCTCGATGCGCGCCGTATAGGATATTTCTATAAACTGGAGTCCAATAAAAACAAACAGAATTCCATTCATGATTTCATCCACCAGCTCCCAAAATTTATCTACATAATCTGCCGTAATATCCGACATGCCCTTGCTCTTGGCCGGATTGCCCAAGATTAAGCCCGCAATAACCATAGCCAAAGGCCCCGATACATGCGTGAGGTGGGCGAGGGTATAGCCACCCATAACCACCGCCAAGGTTACCAATACCTCCGTTTGGTAATGGTCTATGCTTTTAATTAAGCGATAGCCCAAATACCCAATTACTACCCCAAGGATAAGGCCGCCGCCCGCCTCCTGCCCAAAGAGGCTTAAGGCATCCTTTACATTAATATCCTCTCCAGAACCCGCCAGTTTAAAAAGAACCAGAAATACAACCACAGCCACCCCGTCATTAAAAAGGGATTCGCCCGCAATTTTGGTTTCCAATTTTTTAGGAATGCCCGCCTTCTTTAATATGCTAAGCACCGCAATGGGATCTGTAGGACTAATTAAACTTCCAAAAAGCAAGCAGTAAATGAGTTTCATTTCTATTGCAAAAGCCTGCAATAAAAAGTACATGGCATAGCCAATAATAACCGTACTAATAAGTACACTTAAGGTAGAAAATAAAAGAACAGGTATTTTAGATTCCTTTAAATCGTCATATTTAATATGGAAAGCACCCGCAAACAGCAAAAAACTCAGCATAAAATCCAAGAGAATGCTGCTAAAATCAAATTGCTCTAAAATTTGCAAGAAAAAGTGCTCCACCGAGGGAATAAAACGACCCGCAATAGATATTCCCACCGACATGATAAGCGAAATGAGCATGAGCCCAATGCTGCCCGGCAGCTTAATAAATCGGTGATTTACATAGCCAAAAATAGCCGATAAGGTAATCAGCAATGAAAAAATATAAAATACCTCCATGGCCTATTTATACGTTACCTCCACAAAAATTTGGGTGTTTGGGTACTTGCTTGCCAGCCAGCCTTTTATTTTGTTTGGATCCACCAAGTTGGGTTCCTCCGACTCCATGTTTTGCTGCGCCTCCGCAATAAAAATAAGCGCTACTTTAGCTGTACTATCCTCGCCAATACTGCGCGCAAAATTGGCATAACAGCGGTTTACAGCAGGCTCCCAAACCTTTAATTCCTTATACAATTGCGTGCCTAAATTTTGGCTAACCACCAGGCTATCATAATCCAAAAGTAAGCTCTGAAAACGCTGATTGGTATTGGTTAACTCACCCCTTAATTTATCCGACTCTGTGCCTTCTTTCTCCGTATCTATAATGCTAAAGCCTTGCCCAATGGTAATCTCCGCCTCCTCCAAATCATATTTTTTTCGAGCCTCAATGAGCAAATCCTTCGTTTTTTGCGAGATTCCCTTGCCACCAAACGTAAGTTTTATGGTCTTTTCCACTGCATTCACCTCTTTTTGCAACAGAAACTCATTGGGAATGATGGTTTCATTGGCAATGTACTCATTGGCCTTCGATTTAAACTTCTCATTCACCACCAAGCGATAGCCAAAAAACAAGCTAGGCAGGGCCGTGCAAATCACAATAATGGAAACAAAGTAATTCGCCTTACGCTTCGATTTTTCCGTGAGATAACTCGCCACAGGAAACCGATAAAACCGTGTGGTAACCAAAGTAGCCACCCCAATAAATACCGAGTTAATGGCATACAAATACAAAGCGCCAAAAAAGAAATCCCAATGCCCCAAAGCCAAACCATAGCCCGCCGTACATAGCGGTGGCATTAATGCCGTAGCAATAGCCACACCAGGCACCACATTTCCTTTTCGTTTACTGGCTATTACAATAATTCCGGCAAAGCCACCAAACAAAGCAATCATTACATCATAAATATTAGGACTGGTGCGCGAGAGCAATTCGCTTTGCGCCTGACTAATGGGCGTAAGCGAAAAATAAAGCGCCGAAGCCGCCAAACCCGCCAGCATGGCAAATACATAATTGCGCAATGCCGATTTAAGGAGCTTAAAATCATAGGTAGCCAAAGCATAACCCATGCCCACAATAGGGCCCATAAGAGGGGAGATAAGCATGGCGCCAATAATCACAGCCGTAGAGTTTACATTAAGCCCTACACTGGCAATTAAAATGGCAAATATGAGCACCCATAGGTTGGTTCCTCTAAAGTAAATGTCTTGCTGAATGTTATCATGGACGAGGTTAAAATCATCCTTTTCGCCCAAAATATTAAAGCGGTTAAATAGTTTGCTGGACCAACTCATTCCTGCGAATATACCTTAATTCACTTTCTTTTGTGGGCCAAAGGGATAATGTTTGCTCAAAAATAGATGAATTAGAAAAGCCATCGCATTCACACTTCGTTCCATAAACTGAACCCTATTGCCAAAAAGGTGAAACTTCTTAACCATGGTATCTGTGCCATTGGATATAGCCAAATAAATGGTTCCTGCTTTTTTCGTATCCGTTGCCCCAGAAGGCCCGGCTATGCCCGTAGAGCTAATGCCTATATCCGTGCCAAACTTGCCTCGAACAGCCGCCGCCATCTCCTGCGCGCATTCCTCGCTCACCGCCCCATGGGCTTCCAAAAGTTCTGCACTTAGGCCCAGCTCCTGTATTTTACTCGCATTCGAATAGGTGTTGATGCTTCCATTATACACTGCCGATGCTCCAGCATTTCGAACGATGCTTTGGCTAATCATGCCGCCCGTGCAACTTTCTGCAGCAGCAATGCTTATTCCCGATTTGATAAACCATTCCATTAAATAATTCATGGGATTGGTATCCTTTAGCGCCAGTAAATGATTGCCGCAGGCCTCCGCAACAGAAGTATAATACGGGTGCATTTCAGATTCCAAATCCGCTTTAGCCTCCCCATATCCCGTTAATCGCAGGCGAATGACATTGTACGAAGGCAAATAAGCCAGTTTTATATGCGCCGGCAAGGCATCCTCAATAAAAGCCAGTTTTCTGCTCAGCAAACTTTCAGGAATTCCCAAAACCACCATGGTTTTATGAATAATGAGTGGCAAAGGAAAGGTCTCCTTCAATTTTGGAATGCACATTTCTGTAAATATTCCTTTCATTTCATTAGGCACGCCAGGCATGCTTATCGTTACCTTGCCCTCCGCATGAAACCACATGCCCGGAGCCGTTCCATAATTGTTAAATAAAGTATGGCAAAGCTCTGGTAGATCCGCCTGTTCCGTATTGCTATCCAGCATTTCTCTGCCACGATTGGCGAACAACTGTGTTAAATGGGCAAGCACCTCCTCATCCCTCCTCATGCCGCAATTAAAATACTCCGCCAAGGTCTTTTTGGTAATATCATCCTTGGTAGGTCCCAAGCCCCCCGTAATAATCACTATATCCACCCGTGCATGGGATTCAGTTAGCGCATCTATAATCTCCTGTTTTCCATCCTTAATGGCTGTTTTGCGGCATAATTCAATGCCCAAAGTAGATAATTCGCCCCCCAGCCAAGCGCTATTGGTATCAATGGTTTGACCGATGAGTAACTCGTCACCAATGGTTATTATTTCAGCTTTCATTTACGTACGGCAAAACTACACTTAACTGCGCTTAAAGTTTTATGAAAGTACAGCAGATTTTGGTTGATCCTTTGGTAAAGGTGTAAGAGTTCAGCGAAGTATACCGATGTGTTTTACCCCTCGATATTGCAAGAAGCGCAGAGCCCAGAAGCCTCCACCTCAAAATGGGTGGTTAAATAGCCAGGAATAGAAACCTGAAGGGAAGCATCTGTTTGCACACAGCTGACCTCATTGCACGCAGAGCATTTAAAATGAATGTGCTTGTGATGATGATGATCCGTAGAACAACTGCTGCTGCAAACGGCATAATACGTTTCATTCTCATCCATTAAGGCCTTGTGGATGATTCCGTTTTCTGATAATACATGAATGGTGCGATAAAGCGTAACCCTATCGAAGCCCAGCAAACTCTTTTGAATAAGAGAAAAAGGCATGGGTTTCTTATACGCATAGATCATCGAAAGCACCTCTATTCGTGTAGCTGTAGCCTTTAGTTTTCGATCTCTTAAGAGTGTTGCAAATGGTGTGCTTTCTTTCATATAGGCGATGCTAAAATTTTAGATTAAAACCCGCAATTAAATTAAACCCCAAATCATCTGCAAAATAACGCTGCCGGTTCAGATAATCTCTATACGCCACATTTCCCAAATTCTCCATCCGTATAAACGAGACTAATCGAAGTTTTCGCAATTGCCTCTCAGCCGAAACGTTGAGTCCAAGCAAGTGATACCCCGCCGGTGGAGCAACAAAATCTTGAGAGGGAAGCAGATTTGTTTGTTCAAAAACATAGCGGCTATTCACTTGGAACTCCACATTGTGAAATTTTCCCAAAGACGGAATCTGATAATTGAACGATCCCTTAAGGTGGTTGGAAGGCATATATACCAGCGGCATTTGATGTTTCCGGTCATATCCATCCAAATAACTGTAACTTCCTTTAAAATACATTCGTTCCGAAGCCTGATAAGTCGCTGTTACATCAAATCCCATGAGTCGTGCATCCGTTTGTTCATATTTAAACACAGGAAAGGCCCCACGAATGGTTAAGCGCACCTCATCTTGTGGATTAATAAAAATATAATCGTCAATATTTTGGTAGTAAAACAAGCCCTCAAAAAACAACTTACCCTTTATATCGCCCTTCAAAGACCATGTATGCTTTAAAGAAACCTCCTTAAGTAGTTCAGGATCACCCTCCTCAATTCCGCTCACCCCCTGATGCAATCCATTGCTATACAATTCATTTACCTCAGGATTTCTGGTTGCAAAACCCAAATTATAGCTCATGTTCCAAGTCTGGTTAAATTCATGCCTCATTCCAGCCATAGCACTTATGGCTTGGTACTCCTTATCATGGCGAATAACTCTCCTTGGAACGTCATTCGAAATAGCTGCCACCTTGCGTTGTTCAAAATCATAACGCCCACCTATTTGTATGGTCGTTTTCTTCATAGATTTAGTTGCTATTCCAAAAGCGCCATACTCATAGGTAAGGTAATTTGGAATCAGAGGCAATATTCCCGTTTCAGGCAGATTGCTATTATCCACCCGGTTTAGCTGAACGCCACTTTTAAAAGACCAATGATGAGCCAATGCACGACGGTATTTTGCCTCAAGAAAGCTAGATACTTGCCTTAAACTCATTGCAGGCATATCAGATCTGCCGCTTCTGCGCACATCAAACTCCTTTCTTAGATTAATTTGCTGTGCATAGTTAATATCCAAAGACTCCTTATCGCTTTTGCTATATTTTGTGTGCAGTTTTAGTAAATGATGGTTCACCTTTTGGTAAGGTGCGCCAATGGCATCCGAAAATTTATCTTTTGTGTAAAAGGGGACATCCCTTTCCAGCGCCGCTTTCAAATCGGTGAGATTGCCAATATGAGAGCCCCTTAAAACGCCAAAATTGGCATTAAAAGAGCTAAAATAGAGGCGACTTAGCCATTTTTTGCTCCAGGATTTCTCTAGCTGCAAAGCCAAGTGAGCCTCCTCATTTCCCGTATTTCTGAGAAAATAATCAGCCGTGCGTTTATCTCCACTTTTTTTAAGCGTTCCAACCGCCTGCCAGGCAAATAATTTATGAGATTGTTGCAAGGCAAGATGCAGCCCATTTCCCAAACCGTTCGATTCAAAAAAGTAGCGCCCTTCTCCGTGTAAATGCGGTTCTTTTCGTATTCTTTTTGGTTCAACCAGCACCACACTGCCCAATGAATTTCCCATATATTCTATGGCTCCAACGCCCTTTACGACCGTAATTTTATTGGCGAGTAAAGGATCAATTTCTGGGCTGTGATCTGCACCCCATTGCTGTCCGCCTTGCGCTATCCCGTTGTTTAATATGGTTAGCCTATTTCCATAGAGTCCATGAACCACTGGTTTGGCAATGCCGCTTCCATTTTTAAGCGTGCGAACTCCCGAAATATCCTCAAGCATGGTCGCTAAATTCTTATCCGAATATTGAGCTATATGATCTGTGTGTAGGGAGTGGGATTGCTGCGTAGCAGTGATTTCTCCTTGATCTAAAAGGGCCACCTCATTTAAGAGCTGGCCATGGTGGTCTAAAAATACAGTTATCGAGGTATCTCCCGAGATACGTAAAAAAAATTCTTGGCTTTCGCAGCCAACATGGCTAATCGCCAAATGATAGCCTCCCTTGCAAATAGGGCCTATGGTAAACTGCCCAAGGCTATCTGTAACATCCTTTAAAGAGGCTTCTTTTACAAAAACATGCGCATTTGAAATTGGAATGCCCGTGCTCATGTCTTTAACAGAGCCAGTAACATTCCAAAGACACTGCTGGGCAAAAATAAGCCCAGGTATTATAGAAGTAGTTAAGGAGAGTAGGGCGCGTTTACTCAATATCCACATCAAAGGTTACTTCAATATCTGTCTCGCCTCCAGCGTTGGTAATATCACCCATAGATACTCCAGCAGCTTCCTTCATAGGTTCGTGCCTTAACGTAATTTTAAGTGTTCCAGTACTTGCTCCTTGGGTGGTAAAGGTGGTAGCTAAACCAAGTGGTTTGCCATTACCATCTGCATCATCATAAGAAACAGTTAGTCCATTTGCTGTGCTTTGGAAAAAGAATTGGTGTTCGTCTGCTTCTTCTTTTACCTCTTGACTTATTGTGTCTGCAGGAGACTCTAATTCATTGTATAATGCTAGGGAACCAGTATACTGTGTATTCGTATCTAGTTTTCCTACAGAAATTTCTGGCGGGTTTCCACCATCGCCATCTAAATCTTTAAATTTAAACTCAACTGGAGTTCCACCACCTACCGGAGTAAGGGTTAAATTAAGAGTGGTAATAACTTCCTCTTCATTTGGGATTACAGGTTTTTTGGGATCCTCTTTCTCGCACGAAGCAAAGAATAGAATAGAGCATACACTGAGTGCTAGGATTGAATTAATTTTTCTCATTTTTTTAGATTTGTAATTCAAAGATATGCTTTAATTGCAACAATGTTGCAATTACATGAGGTTTATTTCAATAAACGCATTTATTTACTCAAGCCCGCGCAGGTTTTAAGGATTTTCCTTCATCGAAACCTATTTTAAATCCCATCGTTTTATCTTAAAAACAATCAATCTTTCTAAAATTTACATGCACATTCTTCATTCTTAAGCGCATGAACTAATTTTGCTTCCGAAATGAGTAAAACTTGGACATCGGCGCAGATCAAACAGGCTTTTTTTGATTTCTTTGAGAAAAAAGGACATAAAATAGTGCCCTCTGCACCCATTGTGGTTAAAGGAGATCCCACGCTTATGTTTACCAATGCCGGCATGAACCAGTTTAAGGATTACTTTTTAAACAATGCCGTGGCTTCCAACAAGCGAGTGGCCGATACGCAAAAGTGTTTGCGTGTGAGCGGCAAGCATAATGACCTGGAGGAAGTGGGTCATGACCATTACCACCATACCATGTTTGAAATGCTCGGAAACTGGAGTTTTGGAGATTATTTTAAGAAAGAAGCCATTGCTTGGGCCTGGGAATTGCTCACCGAAGTATATGGTTTGGATAAAGACCGTTTATATGTTACTGTTTTTGAAGGCGCTCCAGAAGAAGGCCTAGAACTAGACAAAGAAGCCCAAAATTTCTGGAAAGAATGGATTTCTGAAGATCGCATTCTTTTGGGAAACAAGAAGGATAATTTCTGGGAAATGGGAGAAACTGGACCTTGTGGACCCTGCACGGAGATTCATTATGACGGCAGAAGCGACGAGGAGAGAGCCAACGTTTCCGGCGCCAGTTTGGTAAATATGGATCATGAAGATGTGATTGAGATATGGAATAATGTATTCATGGAATTCAATCGCAAAGCCAATGGGAATTTAGAAAAACTGCCGGAACAACACGTAGATACGGGCATGGGTTTTGAAAGACTCGTGCGCATTATACAAGGTAAAAATAGCAATTATGATACCGATGTATTTCAGTTTATTATTGCTAAAACAGCAAAAGCAGCACAGGTAAGCTACGGACAAGATGGCAAGCAAGACATAGCCCTAAGGGTTATTGCCGATCATATTAGAGCCGTGTGCATGTGCATCTCCGACGGACAGCTACCCGCCAGCAATGGTGCAGGATATGTGGTTCGACGCATATTGAGAAGAGCCGTTCGGTATGGATTTAGTTATTTAAACCTAAGCGAGCCTTTCCTGCATACTTTGGTGGAAGATTTGGCAGATTACTTTGCCAAGGATTTTCCTGAGCTCAAATCGCAAACCGATTTTGTTGCCAATGTAATTGCCCAAGAAGAGAAGAGTTTTTTTAGAACCTTGAGCAAGGGAATAAGCATGCTGCAAGAGCATTTTAATAAGGATGCGAATAAAGAACTTGGTGGAAAAATAGCTTTTGAATTGTTCGATACCTACGGATTTCCTGTAGATTTAACCGATTTGATTTGCCGAGAGCAAGGGCGAAGCCTAGATATGGCTTCTTTTGAGCTCGAAATGGCCGCACAAAAAAATAGAAGCAAGCAGGACGCATCTAAAGAAACCGGCGATTGGAATGCCGTGCACCCAAGCGATGAAAGCTTTGTGGGTTATGATTATTTGAGTGTAAATACCCAAATTACGCGGCATAGAACGCTTAAGGTAAAGAATTCCGATGTATTTCAGATTGTTCTGGCAGAATCTCCTTTTTATGCCGAAAGTGGGGGTCAGGTAGGAGATACTGGACGCATTATTTCTGAAGGCGAAACGATTCGGGTATTGGATTGCCAAAAAGAAAACAAATTGCATGTGCTGTTTGTAAATAAGCTTCCAAGCAATCCTCAGGCAGCCGTTCTGGCCGAAGTACATGCCTCTAAACGAGCCTTAATTTCTAGAAATCACTCTGCTACACACCTCATGCATAGCGCTTTAAAGCAAGTGCTGGGCGATCATGTGGCTCAAAAGGGGAGTTTAGTAAACGAAAACGTACTGCGTTTTGATTTTAACCATTTTTCTAAAGTAGAAAAAGAGCAATTAACGGAGATTGAACAAATCGTAAATACAAAAATAAAAGAGTGTATTCCTTTAGAAGAACAGAGGGATATAGCCATTGCAGATGCCCAAGAAATGGGGGCAACCGCGTTGTTTGGTGAGAAATACGGCGATACCGTTCGGGTTATTACATTTGACAAGGCCTACAGCATGGAACTGTGTGGAGGAACCCATGTACCCAATACCAAAGAAATAGGACTTTTTAAGTTTATTTCTGAAGGATCTGTTGCATCGGGAGTGCGTAGAGTAGAGGCCGTGTGTAGCGAGGCTGCTATTGCTTTATTGAATAAAGCCTATGAAGAAAATGAGGCCATTTCGAGCCTATTAAATAATCCTAAAAATAAAGCTCAAGCCATAGAAAAATTATTGAATGAGTCTCAAAAATTGCGACAATCCATGGCTCAAATGGAAACTCAAATCGTTTCTGGAATGAAGCAGGAACTTTTGAATAAGGCTGAGCAAATGAATGGATTTAACCGGGTAGTCGCTCAGGTAAATATTCCGAGCGCAGAAGCGGCTAAAACCCTCTGTTTTCAATTAAAAAAAGAAATCGATCATTTGGCCTGTGTTCTTGCCTACGAAGTGGATGGTAAGCCAGGCATTGCTATTTTATTTGACGAGGAGGTTTTAAAAAGCAAGGATTGGAAAGCCGGGGCTTTGGTTCGCGAGTGGGGGCAATACATTAAAGGCGGCGGTGGCGGTCAAGATTTTTTTGCAACCGCAGGCGGAAAAGAAGTAGCTGGACTTCCTAAAGTTGTGGAAGCAGCAAAGCAATTCATAAGCTAGCCCTCCAACTCTTTTTTATACTTCTTCGAACATTTCCTCTAGCTTACTTAGTTCAATCACGTTTTGTACATTCAGCTTTTTTAATATTCGCGTTTTGTACGTAGAAATAGTGGATGGTTGCAAGCTCATGATTTCGCATATTTCATGGGGTGCTTTGCCTTTTACAAGCATATCGGCTACCTCAAGCTCTCTTTTAGAAAGATTGCCAAATGGATTTACTTTGGTTTTTAAGTTCACAAAATCTGTGAGTAGCTCTACCACTGCTTGGCTCATGTGTTTTTTGCCTGCAAATACCTTTCCTATAGCCGTTTGTATTTCGGTGGTTTTAGCTGTTTTTTGGATGTATCCATACACGCCTATCTGAAGGCAGCGAAGGGCATAAACGCGTTCTGCATTGCATGTAATGACCAGTATTTTTGCCTTTGGATTATAGATACGTATTTGCTCTATTAGCGATAAAAGAGTGCTCCCCTGAATTTTTAGATCCATGAGTATAAGGTTAAAGGGGATTTCCTTTACCTTTTGCAAGGCTTCTGATGGATTTTTAGCTTCACAAATAGCAGCGGAGGGAATTTCGTCTTTTACTAAAGCACAAAGTCCCATGCGCACGATTTGTTGATCGTCAATGATTAGTACGTTATTTAACATGTTTTGAATAGTTGGAAATACAAAGTAAAGGAATTCTATTTAAAAAATTTAGGGTAAAATAAACATTGTGTTAAGGCATAAAATAAAAAGAACCGACCTTTTTTGAGGAGGCCGGTTCTTTTGTTAAAAATAAGGGCTGCGTGTAAACGATAACACCTTGTATTTTTTTAGATTATTCTTTGATGAATCGATCTTTATGATGCGTTCCATTTTCGTCAAATATATAAACGATATACAAACCTTGAGGCAATTTACTCACATCTACAGATAATGATTCGCCGGACTGTCTGTGTACGATTTGACCGATGCTGTTAAGGACATTAATCTTCGCATTTACCAGTTCTTCTGTGTTTATTCCAGCCAGCGTAATTTTATTATTGGCTGGATTTGGATAAACCGTTAGACGAGCCGACTGATCCTGGTCATACGTAATCATTCGCACTGGAGTGTGCTTCGATTCACCATGAACATCCGTGATTTTTACTCTGTAAAAGTTTGTGGAACTTTCAATATTACGGTGTATAAAGGAATACTCTTCTATTGAACCATCTACTTTATTGCTAGGTAAAACAGAGCCAATACCTGTCCAATCGCTTCCATTTACGCTGTATTCTACGCTTTGGTTTTGGATTTCTGTTTCAAGAGATACCATTTCCCAAGATAAAAGTACATTTCGTGTATTTTCTATTTTCTCCGCCTCAAAAGACAATATGTCTATGGGCAGTGGATCAATTTCTGTGGAAGTGATAAACCCAAATGTGCTAAAACTGTCCACCAAAAACTCTACAAAATCAATGCCTTGTTCTACACCTGAACTAACAGGATAAATAGGTGATGCATCTCCGAGCCATTCTGGTGTCATGGATGTAACTGTTTCTTGAGCACTATGTTGTTCATACTTATACCAACCCGCATAAATGGTGCTGGCTCCACCTGGCCATGCGTCGCTCGACATGCTCACGTGTTCTGCTGGATCGTAATACACCCGAACAATAATTCCTCCATTCACAGTAAATGATCCAGGGGCTTCTACAATGTGCATGCGTTTGCTCACACGTATTGAGTTTAGTCCATCGGTAGACTGGTAATAGGTTGGAGCAGTATTGGTAAATGTACCTTGGCCGCCTCCTAAAGTTCCTGTATTGTCTACTTTAACTGTGGTAGGGTTAAAGGTATTTCCATTGCTGTAGGTTCTTAGGATTATCCCATCGTTATTCACGGCATTGTTAAAGAAAAAGGTGGTATCACCTTTAATACAGTTATTGACATATATTTCTTCTCTACCCGCAGCTGTTAATATAACTTCTTGCGGAATTGCTGCGGTAAGTAGCGTAAATATGGCACCATCCACTAAATCAGTCACTCCATAAAAATCGACCATTTCCGAGGCAAATGCATTGGCATCTACTTCAACAGGAGTCCCAGTGAGAAAATCGCCATCGCCATCGGTATCTATAAGTAGTTTAAAGTGATTAATTTCTGTTCCTGTATAGGTAAGTCCGGTGAGATCAAATCGCATGCTTACTTCTTGGGAACCGTTATCAAAGTTCGAGAGACGCACACGCCATTGTCTCTGGATACGTTTTCCTAGGCAGGTAAGGGGCAATGGCAATCCAACTCCGGTTTCTACGAGTGCCGAATCATTATCACCTACCATTAAGAAAGACATATTGCTATCTATACCGGTATGGGTATAATTGCGGCTCGTATAACTCGTATCAGTTGCAAGGGTTAAAATAGACTCGCTCGTTTGAGCCTTCGAAATTTGTTGCTCAAGTCCATCTAAATCGTCGCGGCCCAGGCCAAATACGCGGTTATGATAGGCGGCATTTTCGCTGTAATCCCAAAACAATACATTGTCATCGGCACTTACATAATCGCCTTCGGTATAGCCGCTACCTACATTTTCTCCCAAATTGCCATCGCCATCTTGATCGGGCGATAGGGTGGTTCCGTATTTGAGAGACAGGTAGCCATTCATTTTTACCATTTCAAAGGTTGATAAAGGATGTGTAAAGGTAATGATCTCCGCTATTTTGCCATTAAAGTGGGAGCCACTGCTCAGGCCTCCCAGGCTTTGGCTATCGGTTTCAAAGAGGGCTGCAACATCCGATGCAATCAATCCTCCATTTGCATAGAGCTGACTGTAATTACTCCCCCCAGCATTTAATCGAAATCCAGTAAGCAATACGTCATTGGCAGCCACTCCATTGGAAGCCGACGGGTTTATTGATCCTGTGGGTCCAAAAACGGTGTTCCCTGCCGCATCCGATCCGGTTATGCTGGCCTGAAAGCTGGGATTTGAAGAAGTGTTAAAACTGAGCAAAGTATGGTCTTTACGCTGCTTTTCTTGGCTCACAATAAAGGTATTTAGGTATAGCGTCTTATTGTAACGTACATCCACGCGCATGGCGGGATAGTCATTCCAGGTAATGGGGAATACCCGAATGTAGCGGGCCGCTATAATTTGGGAAAATGCATTTAAGACATCACCATTTGAATTTGTATTTCCGGTAAAGGTATCGCCCATGGGGGTGTAGCTAATATTATCCTCAGAATAACTGACCGTGTAGCTCGTTACCCAAAGGGCGGTGTCTGGTCTTCCTCTGGTCTCTACGCCACTTACTCCCAATACCTCACCTAAATCTAGGGTAATGTATTCCGTTGGGGATGCGCTGGCAGGCATCCATGCAGAATCGGATCCTCGTGTAGATTCAGCCGCTTCGAAACCGGCTATTGCACTGCTGCTGCTGCGGCTGGCCTCGGGTACATTATACCGCACTGAAGTTGGTGTAATATCGCCTCCTTGCAGGTAATCGTCGCTTCCATCAAACACGAGGCTGGTATTAAAGTTAATTAATTCGCTGGTGCTTAAAAGGGGTTGCTTGGCAGCATCTGCCTGTACAAAGCTGTTTCCTTCTCCACTGCCATCGAACCATAGGTTTGCATTGGCATCGTTGGGAGTGGGATTGGCATGGGCTCTTAGCCAATAGTTAATGTTAGTTCCAACACCTGCCGGAGCGCAGCCCAAGAGATCGCCATCGAAGGTAATTCCATTTGCTTCTAAGGTAGTGCGTTCTGATACTGCAGCGCAAAAGGTTAAGCCATGCGCACCAATGGCCTCGTTGAGGACAAGGCCCTGGTTAAAAAAGCCAACGAGGATAGCATCCCAGGTGGTTTGGCTGATGCCAGAATAGCTAAACATACCCGATCCATTAGTCATGCTGCTAATATCCCAGGATCCAATATTTTGGTTAAAGGCATCGGCATTCTTAAACATACTTGCAAAACTTTTTCCGCTGCTTACATCCCAGTTGTTAAGGCTATTATTATTAAAGCCATCGGCATCATAGAACATATGTGAAAAGCTTGTAGCGCTGCTGGGAGTCCATCCGCTCAGGTCTCCATTAAAGAGATTGGTTGCAAGAAACATAGCATCAAAGTATGTCCCAGAGCTCACATCCCAGTTGGTCAAACTATTATTATTAAAGGCATCGGCATTCCGAAACATGTGTGTAAAATTAGTTCCAGCGCTTACATCCCAGCCACTGAGATCTCCATTAAATAGCAAAGCGTCCCAAAACATACCTTTAAAATTAGTTACTGTACTCACATTCCAAGAATCCAAAGATTTATTAAAAGCCAGAGCATCTTGGAACATATATTCAAGTGTTGTAGCACTTCCCATGGTCCATCCGTTTAGGTTTCCATTAAAGAGATCGGCATTATCGAACATTTTTGAAAAGTCTGTCCCGCTGCTTACATCCCAGTTGGTCAGGCTATTATTATTAAAGGCATCGGCATTATTAAACATGCCTGAAAAGGTTGTTCCGCTGCTGGGAGTCCATCTGCTCAGGTCTCCGTTGAACGCCAGGGTGTTCGCAAACATATTTGCAAAGTTGGTTGCGGTGCTTACATCCCATGAATCCAAGGGTTTATTAAACGCCTTGGCACCATTAAACATACTTGAAAAGGTTGTAGCACTTCCCATGGTCCATCCGTTTAAGTCTCCATTAAAGAGGTCGGTATTCTTAAACATACTTGCAAAACTTTTTCCGCTGCGTACATCCCAGTTGTTAAGGCTATTATTATTAAAGCCATCGGCATCATAGAACATATTTGAAAAGCTTGTAGCGCTGCTGAGAGTCCATCCGCTCAGGTCTCCATTAAAGAGATTGGTTGCAAGAAACATAGCATCAAAGTATGTCCCAGAGCTCACATCCCAGTTGGTCAAACTATTATTATTAAAGGCATCGGCATTCCGAAACATGTGTGAAAAATTCGTTCCGGCGCTTACATCCCAGCCACTGAGATCTCCATTAAATAGCAAAGCGTCCCAAAACGCACTACTAAAACTAGTAACTGCAGACACATCGGCTGCATCGGTAGCGGTGCAGGTAAGGTTGCTGCACTTTTTAAATGAATTGGCCATGGTGGTCCAGCTCATGCTGCTTCCCCATTGGCTTATATCTGTTATCTTAAGTGGATCGTTTCCCCCATTAA
>CALKCM010000021.1 GCA_938086785.1 uncultured Bacteroidia bacterium | reverse complement strand
AAGGCTCAATGCCAAGGAAAGCATAGAAACCGCTAAACCTGCGCAGGTATTCCCCAATCCCATGCAGGAGCAACTAACTATTTTGGCCCCCTGGCCCATGGCAGAAATACACCTCCTTAATGCTAGCGGAGCCCTGCTTGTGAAAGAACAGGGGCATGCAAGCAAGGAGGCAAGCATGCACACCAAAAACCTTGGCCCAGGCATATATTTTGTACATATACAGTATGCCAATGGCCGTTTTGAAACCCTAAAAGTAGCCCATTAAAAAACGGAGACCCGTATTTTTTTGCAGTTATAACAGCTCATTTACATTTCGTTAAAACAAAATGCCTGCCTTTGGACTTAATATGGGGTAAGTAATTTTAATTTGCAATTCATAAGAGGGTGAATAAGCCATAAAAGCTTCCTCTTTTCTCAGAACTTGAACAAAACCATGAAAATCATTCTTATTATTCTCGGAGTTATCCTCATCGCCTTTAGCGCTATTCAACTTTTTGCCATGAGCACGCAAAACGATATAGAAACCTACTCGTATACGGTTGTTAAAAAATACGATTCCTTTGAAATACGAAAATATGAGGCAACACTTTTTACTGCGGTTAAAATGCCCAGCAATAAATACAACCAAGCCTCGCGTAAGGGCTTTTCTATTTTGGCGGGCTATATTTTTGGCGGCAATGATCGCAACGAAAAAATAGCGATGACCTCTCCCGTAAGCATGTCATTGGAAGATTCCATGACCATGATGTTTATGGTTCCCAAAAATTTATCGAAAGACTCACTTCCCCGACCGAATCAATCTCAAATAGAATTTAAAGTAGAACCAGCTAAAACAGTTGCTGCCATTACTTTTAGTGGATGGGCCAATGACAAAAGGATACAAGCACATAAGGCGAAATTAAAATCGGCCCTAGACCGGGAAGGCATTGCCTACACCCAGCGCTTTTCGTTCTTAGGATACAATGCGCCCTATGAAATGGTGAACCGAAGAAATGAAGTGATTGTGGAACTTGAAGCGAAGGAGAAAGCAGTTCCAACAGCAGCTGAATAAAATGAATACACCGCCGATGCAAGGCTTTAGGGCATTGCGACTTATTGGCTCAACCAGCCTTCAAATTCAGCTAAATTCTTTGCATTGAGGCACATTTCTTTGATTAAACCGCCTTTGCGCGCCGATTTTACTCCCCATTTCATATCGTATAAGCCTTCTTTTTGATGGGCATCGGGATTAATGGAAATAAGTACTCCTTTCTCCATGGCTTCGTAAATATATCTCCAATCGATATCTAAACGATAGGGATGCGCATTAAGCTCTATGCACACGCCATTGGCAGCGCAGGCATCAATAATTTTACTGTGATTGATGGGATAGCCCTGACGCATGAGAAGCAACCTTCCTGTAGGATGACCCAATATACGGGTGTACGGATTTTCGATGGCTTTAATTAAACGCTGGGTGGCTGTGGGCTCATCCATTTTTAAATTGCTATGCACGGAGGCTACAACAAAATCAAATTGCTTGAGTATATCTTCCTCATAATCTAAATTTCCATTATTTAGTATGTCTGACTCGATGCCTTTGAAGAGTTTAATTTTTTGGGTTTTGGCATTGAGCATATCTATTTCTTCCCATTGCTCTTGGAGTCGATCTACTTTTAAGCCATTGGCATAAAAGGCACTTTGGCTGTGATCGCAAATGCCAAAATATTCCAAGCCCATTTTAACGCAGGCTCCCGCCATGTCTTTTAGGCTATGCAATCCATCGCTATAGGTACTGTGGTTATGCAGGCAACCTTTGAGGTCTTCAAAAACAACCAGTTCGTTTTGAGTATGCTTTTTTGCCCAGTCCAGCTCTCTATTTCCTTCGCGCATTTCCACGGGAATTTCATGGAGTTCTCTGGAGTTATAAACCTCCTCTACGGCTTCAAATTCATCTTCGTCAAATTCCAATAATTTTAGGTGTTCTGGATGGGCACTCAATAAAAAATCATTCATTTCAAACTCTTCCTCGGAGCTGTAATGAATCATAACTTTTAGACCAGATGGATTTGCAAAAAGGGTATCGTCATTGGAGGTAAATCCAAGGCTATGCAATGCAACAGAAAAATCTTTGGGATAGGCATCGCTCAATATATCAAGGCGTTCAATCGTATCAGTATTGCGGGCAAAATCGCCCACACATTCAAATAAAGCTTCGGGCAATTGCTCTTGCAGATGAATCATGAGATCCATGGCAAAATCATGAATACGGGCATAGTGAAAATGGCCTTCATTGGCCAACATAAATTCTATATTTTTGATTATTTCTGCCTGCGTTTTTGCACCAAATCCTTTGACTTCTACCAGCCTGTTTTCTCGGCAAGCGTCATATAAATCATCGACGGAATCAATTTCCATATCGCGCCAAATACTGCGCACTTTTTTTGGGCCTAAGCCTTTTATTTGAAGTATTTTTACTATGCCAACGGGGGTTTGTACTAAAAGATCGTTTAAGGCTTGCAACTCTCCTGTTTCGCCCAATTCACTTATATTTCCTGAAACGGTTTTACCCACTCCACGTATTTCAGACCACTTTTCTGGGGGCATATCCAAAATGGATTCTTGCATTTTTTTTAAGGTATAGGCTGCAGATGCAAGTGCTTTTATTTTAAAGGCATTTCCCTCGTGCAATTCTAAAACCTTGGCATAGGTTCCTAATTTTTGCGAAATTTCGAAATTATCCATGTGCACTGCAAAAGTAATGGAGCTTTGCGGAGTTGAGTTATTCCTCAATCATTAATTCTCCAGCTTTTGCTGCAGCTTCTATTTCAATCCAAATCACTTTGCGCTCTTCGGCTGGATCTAAAAAAGCCACATAGCGGACATTCCCTTGATCATCACCCAATAATTCGATGCTTAAAAGAGGATATGTTTTTTGAGAGTAAATAGAGTCAAGCGCTCCTGCATTAAAATCGCCTTGCCCAAAAAAGGCTTGATGAAACCCTTTTCCGGTAAGGGTATCGTAGCCTGCGGCATCTGGAGGAAACCTGGTTTTCTCCATCATGAATATTTGAGTAAAAGTAGCACCCGCTGATGTTCCTAGAACTAGGGAATCGCCTACCAAGGATTCGTCTTCCTGACCAAGTAAGGGAGAAGAAATCATTGCAAGTAAAATGAACCAATATCTCATAAGCATTACTCTTTCAAATATACTGCCAAACCAAATAAAGATGTTTATTAAAGATTGTTTTATTCCTTTATTGGTGTGATTTACTCTTGAATGATGCGAATGAAATCATTCCATCAGAAATATCTAATCAATCTAAAATAGCCCATCGGGCAATGGCAGGGAATTTGGGATGGTACTGAACGCCTAATTTTCCTTCGGCATATTTTATACGCATTTTAGACTTGGTATAGTTTTCTGGGTAAGCGATGGATACCTTTTGTTTTCCGTCTCTGGTGAAAAAATTAGCAGTCACCCACATTTCTTCTATTTCTATATGAGTGAGCTCTGCTCGTGGGCTGGTTTTGGAGAGCAGAACGTTTGGCAATGCCCTTAAGCCTTGCACAAGCATAAAGGGAACGGCTACATAAATGAGGCTGCTGGCATAAACTACGGAACGAGCAGCAGATAATTTAGGCTTTACTTTTTCGCGTACTTGAACATAATAGAACACATTGCGGATTCCAAAAATTCCTGCAATCACATAGGCCCCAAATAAAAAAACAAATGAAATCATAATGGCTGGGCTGTAAGCCTTAAGAAATAAAAAACTAAAAAGGCTGGCAAGTAGCATTAAGCAGAATAGAGACACTAAAGCAGCTGCCTTAAGTTTTGGCATACCAAGCGGCTTTTTATTTTTACGTTTGTTTCTCCCGTCCGTTTGTTGTTTTGGCGCAAGTTCCGTCCAAGGATTGGTGGTGCTTGTTCCGTATTTTTTATAATTTTCTTTTTTGCTTTTTTGAATGTAGTATTTAATCAAAACCCTATCGTAGGCCTCTTTCCGTGGTGGATTACTCAATATAAACATGGCCTGGTCTAGCACCTTTTCCAATTGATCCATGCTTGATTTTTTTGTAGGCTTATCGCTCCACTCAAACATCATTTCATCATAGGCCTTTTTAACCAAGTGCTCGGAGGAGCCCAAAGGCAGATTAAAAAGTTTATAATAATCGTAGAGTTGCATTTCAATTATAATATAAGCTATTTCAATGAATGATTCATCAATTTGGTTTCATTTCAGGTAAGCTCGGTGTAAAATTGACTAACTTTGCGCCATGTTTCAAAACAAGGAAACGACTCCTATCTCAGAACTTGGAGAATTTGGTTTAATAAACCATCTCACCCAACATATAAAAACGGAAAGAGACACGACCATAACAGGCGTGGGCGATGATGCTTCTGTAATGAAAATTGGCAATAAATACTGTGTGCAAAGCAGTGAAATATTTGCTGAAAATATTGATTTTGATTTAACCTTTCATCCGCTCAAACACTTGGGCTATAAAATGGTTGTAGCTACGATCAGTGATGTGCTAGCTATGAATGTAATACCTTCTCACCTTTTGGTAAATATTGCCTTAAGCAGCCGCTTTACCTTGGAGGCCATTGAGGAATTATATGCAGGAATTCTCATTGCTTGCAAGGAGTATAATTTAGACCTTGTAGGTGGAGACACGGGCAGCAGCCAAAGTGGATTAGTGGTGAGTATGACGGCCACGGGATTTACCAAAAATAAGGAGAGCCTCACGTATCGAGGGGGAGCAAAATCCAATGATTTGCTCGTATCTACTGGCGATTTAGGTGGGGCATATATGGGTTTGCAAATTTTAGAGCGCGAAAAAAAGATTTTCTTAGAACATAAGGAAATGCAACCAGATTTGGAGAAGTACGATTATATCGTAGGCCGACAATTAAGGCCTTTGGCTCGCTTGGATGTTGTTCAAACATTGCTAGATTTAGATATTGTTCCTACGAGTATGATGGATATTAGCGACGGTGTGGCTAGTGAAATCAATCATATGGGCACGGCCGGTAAAGTTGGATTCAATATTTATGAGCAAAAATTACCCATTGATCCGCAAACCTTAGATGTGGCCTTGGAATTTAATTTAAATCCGAGTATTGTAGCCTTAAATGGCGGTGATGACTATGAATTATTAATGACCCTTGACCAAAAACATTTTGATAAAATAAAGGGCAATCCCGACTTAACGGTGATTGGACATGTCACAGAATCGGCAGGTGCATACAACATGGTTACCCAAGCAGATCAAGTTTTTCCGATTGAAGCGCAGGGATTTTCAGATAAATCTTAAGTATTTTAGATTTTAGAATTGGCCTTTAAAAGGCTGTTTGCAAACACGTCTAACCTATTTTATTACTCGTATCGAATCTAGATATTGGCAAACTTCATATAAGATCGTATCTGGCGATTGACAACGAGCTTTTGAAGATTGGTCTTGCTAATCCATGCTTGTTCGTACTCAAACAAACCCTTGCTGCTGAATAAGGTTGCATTTGTTTTTAATCGATTGAGGAAATCTTTGGTTACTTTAGGCTCACTAAAGCCAGATATGTATACAAACACCTGACTGCCGAAGGACTGCGCCTTGGAAACTTCTAGTTTTTCGAGAACATAATCTTTCTTAGAATAATCACTTAAGGCTGCTCTAATCATATTAGAATTGGTTCCTTTTGCAAAAGAAAGGATGTAAAACAGCTCTTCTTTGCCATCATATACAGCCCAATCTTCATCTAATTTCTTAGCAGTACTATCTACTGGGTTTTCGAGACGTCTATTGGCATCTAGCACTTCTTGTGCTTTTTTAGCGGACAAGGTATTGGGGTAATCTACAATGAGTTGATCGAGAAACTTGAGACCCAACTCTTTTTTTCCTAAGCGTATGTTGCACAGTCCCTGTAAAAATTCGAACCGAGGCTGCATGCTATTTCCTAAATAATTTCGATCCGTTGCAAACTTAAGTTCAAGGGCTCCTTTGTAATCCTGGTCTTGGTATTTAGCAACCATTTTAGCGTAGGCTTCCTGTACTTCTTTGGTCCCTATACTTGCTTCGGACAGAGCGGGCTTAATATCTTCGGTTTTCCCGTCCAATATTTTCAAAAAGTTGCTCTCTGGAAATTCATCAGCTAAGTATTGTCTATAGAGATCAGACTGAGCTGAGTCTTTATCTTTTTTGTACAATTTAGCTAACTCATAATATACTTTAGGCTTGCTTTCGGACTCTGGGAAGCGTTCTAAAAGTTCGAGATAGTATTTTATCGCGTTAGAGGGTTGGTCTAATGCATATTGATATTGCTGGGCTACTAGTAAATACGCATCTTCAATTTTTTTATTGGCGGCCTCTTTTTCACTCTTTTTAAAAGGAATGCGTTTCATGTAAACCTTTCTTTCTGGACTCACCCCGAGTAGCGCTGAGTCTTCACTTTCGACAGAATCCTCATTTTCTACCTTTGCTGTGCTTACTCTACTCAAAATTTTCTTTAAGCGACTGGTATATCTCCAATTATCTAGATTTGGTCGAGAGCCCCATCTTCTTTTAAATTCTGCTGCACCCTGAGTTCGCAGTTGAGGATTATAAAAAGGGAAGGTAGATTTTGTAGTTAAAGCTCCGAGCGTATTACCAGGCAGGTTAATTTTTGCTCTATTAAGTGCATCGGTCTTGGCCTGTTTTTCTGCAGCAATAGATTGGTCTATGGATTGTTCTCTAAATGATTCATCGGATGCCATTCGCAGGAGACTGTCTTGCAATTGAATCTCTAAGATATTAATAACTAAATCCTTTAGCTTATCATTTCTATTCGAAATTTCCTCATAATCTGGATACTTTTCGTCAAGCGTAACACTTGCGCTATCGTAATATTTACCCGCAACGAGGTAGTTTTCTCGTTCAAAAAAGTATTCTCCTAGTGAAAGGTAAGATGTGGTAAGCTGCTGATTATCTAATTTTATACTGGACTCCTGAATAGATTTTTGAAAAAGCCCGATGGCTGCGACTTCATTCCCGGCATTCAATTCATTCAAAGCCATTTGGTAATAAATTTTACCATAATAATCAAGATTTTTATCGTCCTTCAGCATTCGCCTCAAGATATTATTGGCTTTTGCGTAGGCTTTTTGCTCTGCAGATAAAATTTGCACTTGAGAAATATTTGCTTGAAAAGCCATTTCGTATGGCGGATTCATTTTAACCGTTTTAGCAAAATGCATTTCGGCTTCTTCAAATTTTTTCATGCGCATGCACACCTGAGCTAACATAAAATGCGCTCGATATTTATTCATTTTACCCTTCAGACCTTTGAAAGATTTTTTCAATGGTTTGTAGGCCTGAGAAAATTTATCTTGCTTGAGGAATACTTCGGCTAGTGCAATATTGAGATCAGCCTTTAGTTTTTTCGGAAACTTTTTATCGGTTGCTAGGCTTGTGATATAACTCTCGGCCTCTCCTATTTTTCCTTTTTGCAGATATAAACTCCTAAAGTACCAGAGTTTAGCGCTGTAGATGACTTCATCGTCCTTACTGGTAGCAATAACATAATCGAATATCTCTCTTGATGCATATAAATCGCCCTTGAGAAAGTAGGCTTTACCGTTTAAAAAATAAGCATCGTCCACCCATTTAGATTTAGGGTATTTATCAATGAGTGTGCTGGTCCGTTTAATCACCTCATCCATTTGAGGTTGATTGTTTTTTAGGTTTGCAACATCCCCAAAATTAATCAGGGAAATAAATCCCCTAAAATCATCCGGATTTACCTCACGCATCATTCCAAAAACCTCTTTAAATTGCTCTCGCGCATTAAAGTAGATATTGTAATGGGCTAAAGTATTATGGTACTTTCTAGCAACCCAAGAATTGGAGTTTTTGCATGAGCCTAAAACACTAAGAATTAGGATGAATAGTACTGCAATTTTGCGTGAGCTTTTGGCCTTAAACATTTAGATAGTTACTTGTATTAACGTAATGCTTCGCATTATCTTTGGCAAAAATCGTTAAAACATGTCACTTTTCAGAAAGATTTTATCTAAAATGCACGATAAATATCGTCTTGTGATAATAAATGACAGTTCTCTGGGCGAATCGTTCTCTTTTAGATTGACCCCGTTAAATGTAATTATGCTCATGGCTACCTTGACTATGGTCATTTTTTTAATCTTTTTTTTATTGATTCGATTCACTCCAACGAGCAACTTAATTGGAGGTAACAGTGGCTCTTCTATTGAGTATATGAAATTGAACCAAAAAATTGAAGATTTAACCGCTGAAATGGAAGCGCGACAGATTAAGCAGGATGCATTAATCAAGATTTTATCTGAAAATGAAATGTCGCTGGATAGTGCACAAGCGGTATACAAATCATTAAATTCTTCTACAAAAAAGAAAACCAAATAAAATGAATACAAGAAATACGCTTGCTTTTTTGATTTTTGCTCTTTTGGGGCACACTTTAATCGCGCAAAAAACACCCTTTGATCTGAAGGATATTTTTGCCAAGCCTACATTTTCCATGAAATCGAATGGGGGTTTCAATACCATGAACGATGGCGAAAGGTATACCTCTTTGGAGAGAAAAAATGGGTCTTGGGCCATTAATTCATATAGCATTACAGATCAAAAATTGATTGGAAGTATTATTACATCTGATGACTTGGACGGAAAATACTCTCCAGCCAATTATGAATTTACAGGCGATGAAAAACACATTCTACTTTACGAGGAAACAGAAAAGATATACCGTCGCAGTTTTAAAAGTCTTGCCTATGTAATTAATATTGAGAATAAAAAAATAACTAAAATCAGTGATACTAAAATCATGTACCCAAGCATTAACCCAGATAATAGCGCGGTGGCTTATGTGCAAGAAAATAATATTTACATCCTTGATTTACAAAGCATGAAAACCATTGCCGTAACGAAGGATGGCAAGAAAAATGAGATTATTAACGGTGCAGTAGATTGGGTATATGAGGAGGAGTTTAGCATGAGTAAGGGCTTATGGTGGAATAGTTCGGGCACTCATTTGGCTTATTACAGGTTTGATGAGCGAGCGGTTAAAGAGTTCAGTATGGACGTATTTATTGGTTTATACCCCAAGCAAGAGTCTTGGAAGTATCCAAAGGCGGGAGAAGACAATTCTAAGGTGGATATTAAGATATATGACCGGGTTAAGGCTAGAAGTATCAGCCTGGATTTAAAAAGTGAGAGGGACCAATACATCCCCCGAATCGAATGGACGAATAACCCAGAAGTTTTAAGTGTTCAACGGCTAAACCGTTTACAGAATCATTGGGAGCTTTTATTTTGCAATACCTCTGGCACTGCCCCAGAAGTAATTTTAGAAGAGAAAAACAACACCTATGTAGAAGTCTCTGACAACCTCAATTTTATTGGAGATAGTCGATTCTTTTACACGAGCGAGAAAAGTGGATTTAATCATATTTACTGTTATGATTTTATAAAAAAGAAGGAAAAGGCTTTAACCCATGGAGATTGGGAGGTTTTAAATGTGGTGGCTACAGACGAGAATAACTCTACCATTTATTATACTTCTACTGAGGAGAGTGAGCTCGAGGATCACTTTTATTCCATTAGTTTCTCTGGAAATAGAAAGAAGGCGCTTTGCCCAGATCCTGGGAATCATCAAATAACCATGACGAATGGGAACAAGTACTTTATTGATAGGCATTCTGGCTTTGATATGGCACCAAATATCTATCTAAGAAGCAGCGATGGCCATTTAAAAACAAGCCTTGCCGATAATTCTAGAACAACCAAATCGTTCAAAAAACATCAGTTTGGGACTTCGTCCTTTGGAAAAATAAAAGTGAATGGCACGGAGCTTAATTACTGGATGATTAAGCCTTTCAATTTTGATTCTTCGAAGAAATACCCTTTGTTTATGCATACTTATGGGGGTCCTGGACACAACACAGTAACAAATTCGTATGGATACACCAATTATCAATGGCATAATTATTTAACGAGTTTGGGATATGTTGTTGTTAGTGTAGACAATAGGGGCACTCTAAAACGAGGGGCCGATTTCAAAAAATCTACCTACAAACAACTGGGCAAGCTAGAGCATTTGGATCAGAGTGCTGCAGCTGAATATTTTGGAGATTTACCTTATATAGATGAGAGCAGAATAGGAATATGGGGCTGGAGTTTTGGGGGTTATTTAACCAGCTTATGCTTAACAAAATCGCCCAATACCTTTAAAATGGGCATTGCTGTTGCTCCGGTTACCAATTGGAGATATTACGATAATATTTACACAGAACGATTCCTTCAGAGACCTCAAGATAATCCGGAGGGATACGATGAAAATTCGCCCATTAATTTTGTGAATCAAATGAAAGGGAAGTATCTCATTATTCATGGAACTGCAGATGATAATGTGCATTACCAAAATTCTATAGAAATGATAGAAGCCATGATACAAGCAAACATGAGCTTTGACAGTGAGTTTTACCCTAATAAAAATCACAGTATCTATGGAGGAAATACGAGGTATCATTTGTATCAAAAACTGACTGACTTTGTCCTTCAAAATTTATAAAAAATAGCCATGAAAAAAATACTCCTCCTTGGATCTGGAGAATTGGGAAAAGAACTCATTATTTCTCTCCAACGATTAGGCGCATATACCATTGCATGCGATAGTTATGACAATGCTCCGGCCATGCAAGTAGCTGATGAATGCGAAGTTTTTAACATGTTGGATGGCGATGCACTAGATGCGGTGGTTGCAAAGCATACACCTGATTTAATTGTACCAGAAATTGAAGCCATACGAACGGAACGGTTCTATGACTATGAAAAACAAGGATATACAGTAGTCCCCAGCGCAAAGGCTGCCAATTACACCATGAATAGAAAAGCAATCCGAGATTTGGCTGCCATTGATCTTGGGTTAAAAACGGCGACCTACGCCTATGCGAATTCATGGGAAAAGCTCAAAGATGCTGTCCAGCAGATTGGTTTGCCTTGTGTGGTAAAGCCATTAATGAGTTCATCAGGTAAGGGACAGTCTGTTATACGAAAGTTTGAGGATGCTGAAAAATCATGGAATTACGCCCAAGAAGGACAACGAGGAGATGCAGCTGAAGTAATTGTGGAGGCATTTGTGCCTTTTGAATCTGAAATTACCCTTTTAACGGTAAGTCAAGAAAATGGCCCTACCCTGTTTTGTGCACCCATTGGGCATAGGCAAGAGGGAGGAGATTATCGCGAAAGCTGGCAGCCTGCAGCAGTGAATAGTGGATTACTGGAGATAGCGAAAGAGATGGCGGCTAAGGTAACGGAGCGTTTGACAGGAAACGGCATTTGGGGAGTGGAGTTTTTTCTTACCCAAGATGAGGTTTACTTTTCTGAATTATCTCCTAGACCCCATGATACGGGAATGGTAACCTTGGCTGGGACACAAACATACTCGGAGTTTGAGCTGCATGCCAGAGCCATTCTTCAATTGCCTATTCCGGAATTAGCACTTCTCAAAACAGGCGCTTCTGTGGCCATATTAGCAAATGAGCACAGCGAAAACCCCACAATCATAGGCGTTGAAAATGCATTGGCCATGCGAGGAATAGATGTTAGAATATTTGGGAAACCGAGTAGTAGACCGAATAGAAGAATGGCCGTAGTCCTTTCTTCTGATAAGGAAAAATCAAGTGAGGAAGTAGTTAAAATGGGCGTGGAAGCAGCCAGCAAAATACAAGTGCTTCCATAAATAATTAAAACCCGATGCAGCGAAGTAAATGCATTTGCCCCCGACATTTTTAAATGTAAAATACCTAAATTTTATTTCTAAGTTCCTTTAAGCGGACAAGCATGCGCCGCTGGAGGCTAGCTTTTAAGTCAATTTCATCTATAGACCCCTTGAGTTTATTAACGAGTGCCTCTTCATGGTTTACTTTTTGCAAACTTTTAAGATTTACGTAGGCAAAATCGGATTGCATGAGGGCATACATCGATTTACCTTCTAAATCGGTCATCCAAAACTCTACAATCATTCCATTTTCTCTGCTTTGAACGATGCAACTATGAATGATTACTTGAGCGCCGTGAGGGGCCGGAAGTGCATACTGTATTTGATGAGATGCAACTACCCAAGCATTATTTCCTTGATAGAAATCAGACATGGACATATCGTACCGAATCTTAACGTGGTCTTCTCTGGCATTGAGGAAATATTCGACATATTTGGCATTGTTTAGATGCCCGGCAGGATCACAATCTGAGAATCGAATGGTATACTGCGAATGGATAGCTTTACTCACGCCGCAAAGATAAGGGTACGGCCTGTTGCAAAATTGCGAAAGCGCCTTACAAAATGTAACTTTGATGTATGCGTTATTTAATTGCCAGTCTATATGTACTATTTAGTTCAACCCTTTTGGGTCAAATTAGCATCACTAAAAGTGAGATGCCTAGTGCAAATGACACCATTCGAATCAGTCAAGCACAAATTATTAGTGTGAGTTCAGAAATTGCAAAAAAAGGCTCAAACTCTTGGGATTTCAGTAAACTAAAACCTACTTCACAAAATTTAACGAGCTACAAAAGCTCTTTTCAAACGCCTTATGCATTTTATTTTATCAATAAAGTTGGGCTTAAAACGGCGGACAGTTTAGGAATAGGCGTTGCTCAATTTAAAAATCTTTATACTTTTTATACATCAACCAATAGTGTTTTCAAAGCGGAGGGGCTTGGCTACAGTTACAGCGGCATCCCTTTGGCGGCTAATTATATTGATGATGATGAAATTTATAATTTACCTCTCAATTATGAAGATAGTACAAGCAATACTTTTGATTTTAAGTTTGCTTTGCCCGTAGGGAACTTCTTTAGTGTAAAACAAACTGGAACTAGAACCAATGAGGTGGACGGATATGGGAGTATAACCACTCCGTATAAAACATACCCTAATGCGCTGCGGGTAAAAACAACGATTAAAGGAGTTGACTCCTTTATTACGCAGTTCATAAGTCTTGGCTTCCCTCGAAACCAAGTCATCTACAAGTGGCTGAGTAAAGGAGAGAAGGTGCCTGTTTTAGAAATTATAGGAAATGAAGTGGGGAGCAGATTTACGGTAACTCAAATTAACTTTAGAGATCAATACCGAAAGTTGACGAACCCCGGATTCCTAAGAAGCAATTTCTCGGTAAACAGCACTTCGGGTCAAGTAAATGTAGATACTTTTACATTTACCAATTTAACTACTCCCTTTGCTGGAAACAGTACATGGAGCATATCGCCCAACACATTCAACTTTGTAAATGGAAGCAATGCAAACAGCGGCAGTCCACAAGTTGTTTTTGAGAAAACAGGCGTCTACTCTGTAAGCCTGGCATCTGTAGTAGGACCTAATAATGATGATACCACAGCCACCAATTTAATTACCATCGGTACCAATAGTTCATCTACCATTTCTAAAAGCCAATACTTATTTCCAAACCCAAACCGTGGCGTGTTCTACCTTACCAATGGACTCTGGACTATTTTAAAAGTAGTGAGTGCCACGGGTCAAGAGATTCCTTTTGAACAGGATAGGAAAAAAGTAACCTTAAAGAATATTCCCAATGGCTCCTATGTGGTTATGATGCTTGACGCAGCGGGGCATATGAAATCCGGAATGATTCTTATAAATGAATAATAAGCAGACTATAAAATCCATAAGTCCAATTTAAATGGGTATTTAAGATTTCAAACGAGGTAGGTCCATATCGCTAAGCAAACTAGCCAAGCAATAGATTCTTTATCATAAAAAAGCCCTCTGCAATTGCAGAGGGCTTTTTTATTTAGACAAAATCTTTTCGTCTTATTTCACAAAAACCTTTATTGTTTCTGATGCATTATTCATGGTTACACGAACAAAATAAGTACCTGAAGTAAAGTTTTTAGTTTCTACTTTAATTACAGAACTACCCGCATTCACATTTTCTTTACGACTCATTACACTTCGTCCAGAAATACTAAACACATCCAAAGTAGCTTTACCAGAAATCTTGCTGTTCACTGAAATATTAGTATAGCTGCTTGCTGGATTTGGATAAGCAGATAAGCTTACGATATCCTTTTCTATTTTTTTGGTATTTGAAGTTAAGGAAGTGCTCTTGTAAAAACCTCTGCCATGTGTTCCAATATATAATTGGAGCCCTTGCCATGATTTCCACTCGTATCCTCTAATCTCCCAAACTGGAACTCTAGCCATTCCATCATTCGCTTCTTCGTAGTTTACTCCACCATTTTCTGTTACCCAAATCCCAAGATCAGTAGCTAAAATGATTCGGTTGGCATCATCTGGATCAATTACTGCATCGTACACAGGTACATTAATAAAATCTCCAGTAATATTTTTCCATGTAGGAACGGCATCTAAGGCATTTTTTGTTTCGAATACAAAAGAGTTATTTCCATAACCGGCACAGGTAACAACCAAATGATTGGGGTCTGCTTGATTCACATTTACACTTGAAATAGTTCTTCTTGAGAATAAAGGAGAAGTGATATCTTTCTTCACAAGAGAAGCTGGAATATCATTAAATGTTGGACTACCCACCGTCGTAAGATCAGCTGATTGAAATCCATCTATTCTATACACTTTTCCAAATTTTGCAACAAATAAATGATCTCCATCTGGACTTATATCCATTTCATATATTTTTAGATTACCCAAGCCTTCAGCTACTTTAAACCAAATAGGATCATTCACAAAGTCTGTTGGGTTTTGAGCCAACCATATTTCATTATCCTTAGCCAAAAACAATAAACTAGATGAGTCTACAGGGCTTTCCCATAAGGTATAGGTCGTGTTAAAATCTGTTTGAATTCCTTCTGGAGCTCGTTGATCCCAGAACGTAGCCATGGTTTGACCCCCATTGCTTGAGCGCACCACTGTTCCGTAATAGGTACTCGCAAATACAATAGCTGGATCGTATTTGGAGAACTCTGAATCAAATCCATCTCCTGAATAAATAAAGTGACCTGTTTTGGTAGGTTCGCCATTAAAGGTATTTCCATTCCCATTAATAATGATTGAACCATTATCTTGAGTTCCACCAGCAACATGGCCTAAATAATTCGCTGCCACATTATAAAACTGCGTAGTTGTATAGTTTTTATTGGCTGGTTGCCATTGGGTGTAGTTTGACGATCGAAAAATACCACCATCGCTACCTACGTACATCATTTTACCATCATTTCTTCGATCCCATTGGATAATATGCTTGTCCGCGTGAATATAGTTCGTATTCCAAGGTAAATTAGATGTTGAAGCTGTTGCAGCATACCCATTAATTGGATCCCATTGCGCAAGAATTACACCACCCATGTAAATATGGTTTTTATCAAATGGATCTACTCCAATTACGTTATCATAATATCCCTGGGTATTATCTCCAAAAATATTATTGATTGGATTGGTCGTGGAAGTAGGAGTAATAATCTTATCCCAATTTATACCTCCATCTTTCGTTCTCCAAACTCCTGCAAAACTGCTATTTCCTGCAGCTCCACACAAGTACACATAATCATTATCTTGTTCTGCGTATGCCATTGAAACTCGGCCTCCAGCATTTGATACATCATATCGAACAACTTCAAAATTTGCCCCGTCTGTATCTGACTTACGCACAAGTCCGTTTCCTTGAGAAACCCATATTGTTCCATCTTCTTGCACCATAACCTCATATACAGCACCGGGTACAATTCGTGTATTTACAGTTCCTCCATTGGTAAACTTGAACAAGCCTGTCGAAGTACCTACGTAGAACTCATCCTTGCTTGGATGCGCTTCCATATCGCTGCACGCTCTAAAGTTACCATTATTTGTATTGTTAATCCTTTCAAAGGAATTCCCACTGCGATCCGTGGCTTTATAAACACCATCACCTAAAAAACCTGGGCTGCTATTTTTATTACCAGAAGAATTGGTCCCACCAAGAAAAAGGGCTTCACCTGTTCCGTAATAAATAGTTCCATCATTGGTTTGGAGTGAAGTAGTTACATGTTGGTTTTGATTTGATCCTGTAACTGGAACCCAACTCTTTCCACCAGTGTTTGATTTCCATAAACCACCACTAACTCCACCCATCCACATATTCTGGAGAGAGTCTTTGTCAAAAGTTAAGGTACGCGTTCGGCCACCTACGTTATCTGGTCCTAAATTATTCCAAACAATGCTTTTAGACAATCGACGGCTGAGTCTCGCTTTTGCATCAGCTCGAGCAATAGCAGCATCTAACCATTCTTGTTCTATGGTTCCTGTTTTTTCATTTAACCTCATGCTGTACATAGATTCTACAGCTCCACGAATGAGTTCTTCATTTCCCTCATTATCCGCTTGCTGCAAATCCATTGCACGGGTTCTAAAATCCCAATCAGATACAAAGCTTCCAGACGCAATTAGTCCGGCCGCAATAGCTGTCACTTTTATGGTTTTAATTATATTCATCTT
>CALKCM010000020.1 GCA_938086785.1 uncultured Bacteroidia bacterium | reverse complement strand
AAAATCTCATGGTGTTTATAATGTAACAATTAGAAATGCAGGCTCAGTAGCCAACAAACAAGTTGTATTAAAATAATATAACCGAACCATTCGGTTCAGATATTTAGGAAGCCCTCCATATGGAGGGCTTCCTTTTTTTTGTTCTTTTATTTAATTGGGGAAAAGTAATGAGCCAGTACGTGTTTGAAATGTTTAATTTTGAAAGATTATATGTTTAAAAATGTATCCAATGAGACTAAGGTAGGTGCGCTAACTGCTGTGGCCATTACAATACTTATTTTAGGCTATAACTTTATGGTGGGTAAGGATAACCCTTTTAGTACGAGTAGAATTTTTATCGTTCATTATGATAGTACGCTGGGTATAGGTATCAGTGCACCAGTAATGTACAATGGACTAAAAATTGGACAACTTAAAAAGCTAAGCCTTAATGATGAATCAAATAAAATTGATGCAACCATGGAGATATTTAGCAACTTGTCTATCCCCAAAAAATCTTTCATGAAAATAGAATCTGCAATATTGGGGACGCCATCCATTCGTTTGATTTTATCTAAGAATAAATCCCTTGCTGAGGATGGTGATGTGCTAGAGCCAATGTATTCTACTAATATACTGAGTTCTGTGAATCAGAAGATTGATCCTATTGCGGCCAAGGCAGACTCCGTATTGGCCTCTTTAAATGCCTTAATATCGCGTAAAAGCCTAGTTCAGAGCATAGATCGAATCCCAGTTGTGCTGAAAGGTTTAGAATTAACCATAGGAACTCTTAAGTCAAGTATTGAGGGGATGAACCCGGCAGTTGCTAATATCACATCCTTTACAAATGATTTAGATGAGTACAGCACATCTTTGAAAACGACTCTGGATAATTTTGCTGCCATCAGTAAGGATATAGACGATATAGAAATTCAAGAAATCACCAAATCAATCAAGAAAACCATAACTGCTTTAAATAGCTTCACGGAAAAAATAAATACTGGAGATGGTAGTCTGGCTAAACTAGCCAATGATGATGAGTTATACGTAAATCTAACAAAAGCTACGGCTAACTTAAATAAGCTAACCGTTGATTTGCAAAAGTTCCCTGAAAAATATGTGCCATTACCATGGGGAGAACGTAAGCGAAGAAAAGCAAAAGAAAAGAGCGATGCTTTCTTTGAAGATACAATGAAGAAGTCTGTCCAATAATTGAATTTGCATTACTTAACCTTAGCATGTTAATTTGAAAAATGAAGTATTGGCATTTGTTGATATTAGTATTTGCATTTGCAGCGCAGTCATGTGATAAGAAAGTAGTTCTTAAGGCAGATTTTGTTGACTATTTAGGCTCTTTAGACACGGCTTCGTATACTTCTAAAGTTCATTCACTCTGTGACAGCTTTTTGTTTGATAAAAGTCCATTTGCTAAAATTTATATAAATAAGCCTGATTCGATACGCACTTTTTTTTCCAATCATATAAATACCTTAAAATGGTGGAGTGGAAATAACCCATTATTCTTTAAGAATCTGAGCGACTGGTACACCCTGGTTGATGCTCATGGATTAGATTCTAATTTTTACCATGCAGCTATCCTTAATGAATGCCGAGGAAAAATACTTTCCGCTTTAGATGTTGGAGGGAAGCCAAGTATGGATACATTGGCCATGATGGAGATACTTATGGCAGACGGGCTTTATGCAAGTTTGCATGATATTCAGTCTGGTCGAATTACCCCTGCTTATGCCTTGACAGCAAATATTATTCAAAAGAATAGAGTTGCAATGAGCATTGAGCAAGCGCTAAAAAAAGACATCTTCAAGCAATTGTCAGAGGCCGTGCCACAGTTTAAGGAATATCAGAATCTCCAGGCGCATCTGAAACGATTTAAAGGGATTCCCAAAAATGCATTTGTAAAGGATAAAAAGCATACAGAATTGCCTAATGATTCGATTAATCAGGTCGATTTACTGGCTAGACTCGTTGCTTTAAATGTCCTAGAACTCAACGATTCAATCTTTCGAAAGCCGAGTATAAAACTTCTTAAAGAGGGTCTTTCTGCTCTTGATAATACGAAACAAATCGACTCTTTATCTATAACAGAGAAACTGAGCACTTTGTTAGATTTTGACGCCGAACAGCGTCAAGAAAAAATAGCACTTAATTTGGAGCGCTGGAGATGGACGGGTGCCATTGACGGCGGACATAAGGTTTGGGTTAACATTGCAAGAAACGAGTTAGATGCCTATCGTAATGATACCTTAATACTTACTATGAGAGTGTGCACTGGAAAGGCAAGGTCAAAAAAATATTTTTCACAAATGGAAAAGTATTTGAATGGAGAGTCAAATATCACGCGCCCTTGGCGCAATCAGGAAACACCTATAATGAGGAGTAAGATAACGCATTTGTATGCTATGCCAAACTGGTATATCCCTAAAAGTATCTTATTCAATGAGCTTTTATGGAAAATAAGGAAAGATCCAGGGCACATAAATAAACTAGGTTACATTCTTCAAACGTATTCTGGTGAGGATGTTGATCCGTATTCCATTGATTGGTATAAGGTAAGAAAAGAGACGATTCCTGTTCGCTTGGTTCAGCCAGGGGGGAATAAGAATGCACTAGGGAAGCTAAAGGTTATCTTTTACAACCCTTACAGCGTCTATTGTCATGATACTCCCCAAAAATGGGCATTTTCTAGAGATAATAGGCATGTGAGCCATGGATGTGTGCGACTCAAAAGCCCGTTTAAGTTCGCAGAGTATATCAGTTCTTGCCAGAAAAAGAATCAAATTGATCAAATTTATATGGCTGCTGGCAAGGATCCGCTAATAGATAATTCTCTTAGGAGACTTCGTGCGATAGAAGAAGCGGACACTACAATTGTAGAGAAAAAATATGGCGTGCTCAATAATGAACGCTTTAACCTAGATACACGTATTCCTATTTACATTGTATACTTTACCTGCGAGGTAAAGGAGGATGGCAAATTGAATTTTATTAAAGATGGTTACAGCAGAGATGGTATGATGATGAAAGCGATGCAGAAACCGCGAAGTGCCTGGAATCTTAGAGAACGTAAGAATGCGATAGTTAAAAAATCAAATTCGTAACCTAATTCTGCTCAATTTTAGATTTTTTGATTTACCAAACAGAGTGCTTTGTGCTTAGGCTATTTAATCTTAATTGAGTTTTAAATTTCTGATTTTTGTTCTAAGAGTGGAGTTTTTTTTGAGAATAAAAGTAAATGTATTTACTTTACAGTATGAAAAATTTTAAAAAAATACTCATACTTACTCTCATTATTGATGTTTTAACATTCATTCCTCTTATCCTTTCTCTCTTTTTAGATGAGGTCAAAGCAATGCTTGTAGCAGATATGAAAATTGAAGGTTTACGCGAAAGCCTTCCTGCTATGGAAATCGTGGATACAATGATTTTTGTATTTAGTTTCCTAGCTCTTGGTTATTTGTTATCTGTTTTTTACGCCTTAAGGCTTAAGAATCAAGCGGTTTTAAAGGTTGCTACATTTATTTTAGGCATATATCATCTCGCTTGGACTGCTCCTGACTGCATCAATCTTGCTTTAGGAAAAGCTCATCCTCCAGTGCCATTATTAATATTGAGTATTATACCTGTGCTTGCATTGTTCTATGTATCCAAGAATGGGGTCGTAACCGAAGAAAAATAGGAAATATAAAGTCTAACAGCAGACCATTTAACGATTAGAACGTTAATTTTCCTTAAAGATAAGCGGAGGAATCCTTATGATTTTAGGGATTCTAAAATGGGCTACCATCTTCATTAAACATTTCGTTTATTCCATCTTCTTTAACAGCACCGTTCTCCAATTCAACTTTCCAGTACAATTGCCCATTGCTATAGTATTCTTCCCATATCCCATTTATTTTTCCGTCTTTATATTCTTCTTTCCATTTTATATTTCCTTTAAAGTAGAATTCTTTCCATACTCCATTCTCTAAACCATTTTTAAATTGTCCTTTCCAAAGGAGCTTTCCACCTGAGCCATATTCTTCATATATACCATCCAAAAGTCCATTGTTAAAAGAGATATTCGTGAGTACGTTTCCATCATAAGAATAGGTTTGCCATGATCCATTTGGTTTTCCATCAAGATACTCTTCCTTCCTTACTAATTTAGAATTGGAGTAAAATTCCCACACCCCGTTGGGTTTGCCATTTTCGTAACGGATGATGCATTTTAATTTTCCATTGGATTCATTTTCCTTGAATGTTCCTGTAACCGTTCCTTTTTTTATGTATTTTTCATTAAGTGCTACGTGAATTTCTCGAATAAACTTTCCATTCATGTATTCTTCTTTTTTTTCTAAAACTCCAGTATTGTTATAAAACTCCCAGACTCCATGCCTCCTATTATCAATTAAAAAAATTTTTCTAATGCTCTCTTTTATGTTCTGACTTATTCCTTTTCTTATTAGCACTCCACTCTTATTATAATTCTCTATTAAACTTTTATTTCTCCCTAGAACGGTTTCTCTCTGAATTATAGTATCGTTGGCATACGATTGATACAATTGTATGGTATCATTGTTATATTGAATACCTACCCAAATAGCACCTTCTTTTGTGTATTTTTTTTCTAGCCCATGAATTTTTCCATTTTTGTACGGTGTAATGGTATATGCTTTGCCATTGGGGTAATACCAATAACTAGGGCCATTTTTTAACCCATTCTTATAAGTAGTTAAATGGTTCAAATACCCTCCTTTTTTATGATTGTGCTTAGTAACTTCTCCATTAAAAAGCTTGTTCTCATAATACAATTTTCCTTCTTCCCATGAGATATTACTTTTGTAGTTACTTGAGTCCTTATCAATAGTTATAGGTTCCATGGGTGTGTTGGTTTGGCTCCCGCAGTTTATTAAAAACAATGCCATTCCTAAAATAATAATTACATTTTTCATAACTTTAAAGCAAACATACTAAATAGTATTCTGTTATTGCTTGCTAATATGTTTCAAAATTGTTAGAGCCCTTTAATTTTAATTCCTCAACTTTAACTTGATAAATCTCAACGATTTCTTCTCTATTATTTCTCTCTCCTGGAATCTTACCTTTTTTCAAGATAGAGTGAGCTTGGGTATTTTTAAATATTCTTCCACGAGTTGTTTTTAATCCTTCTTCGTTGAAGATTTTAGATATTTTTCTGTAACCTACTGGGGGAAGAAAATGACGTTTATATTCTCAAATTCTTTTAAATAAATACTCTTGTTATTCACTATAATTTGAGTTTCAAATTTTTGTTGTAGTTGTTGTAACAGAGAACCTTATTACTAAATTCAAGGGGTAAGGATAATCGTTTTCTTTTACTCCACTGTAACTGATTTTGCTAAGTTTCGTGGTTGATCAACATTGCATTCTCTCATAACCGCAATATGATAACTTAAAAGTTGAAGGGGTATTGTATTTAGGATAGGAGACAAGCAGTTCTCCGTTTCTGGAACTTCAATTATATGGTCTGCTAATTCATTTAACCCCGTGTTTCCCTCCGTAACAATGGCTATTACTTTTCCTTTTCTCGCCTTTACTTCTTGGATATTACTTACGAGCTTTTCATAATGCTCATTGTTGGTTGCAATAACCACAACGGGCATTTCCTCGTCAATTAATGCAATAGGTCCATGTTTCATCTCAGCAGCAGGGTATCCCTCGGCATGGATGTAACTAATTTCTTTTAATTTTAAAGCACCCTCTAAGGCTACCGGAAAATTGTATCCTCGTCCCAGGTATAAGAAGTTCTTCGCATCCTTATAAAGTTCAGCTATCTTGTAAATTTTATCATTTAATTTAAGTGCTTGTTCAACTTTTCCAGGAATAGCTTCCATTTCCTTCATCAATTGCTTAATTCTACTGGAGCTCAGAGTTTCTCTTTGCTTAGCCATGGCTAATGCATAAAGGGTCAGAACGGTAACTTGTGCAGTAAATGCTTTGGTGCTTGCTACACCAATCTCTGGCCCAGCATGGGTGTAGGCTCCTCCGTGACTTAGTCTTGGAATGCTGCTTCCCACCACATTACAAACACCAAAAACAGTAGCTCCTTTTTGCTTCGCCAACTCCATGGCTGCTAGAGTGTCTGCTGTTTCTCCACTTTGAGAAATACTAACGATTAAATCATCAGGATATATTACTGGATTTCTATACCTAAATTCTGAGGCATACTCCACTTCAACAGGAACTCGGGCTAAATCTTCAAATAAATATTCTGCAACTAATCCCGCATGCCAACTAGTTCCACAACCTATTAATATGAGTCGATTTACCTTACTTAGTTTTTCTTGATAATCGCGCACACTGCGCATATTTATATTGCCTGATTTTGCATCTATTCTGCCTCTGAAGGAGTCAAATATAGACTTGGGTTGCTCGTAAATTTCCTTCAGCATAAAGTGAGGGTATCCTCCCTTTTCTAGCTGCTCAAGATTCATTTCTAACTCCTGGATATAGGGAGTTTGAATGACATTATCAATGGTCTTTATGGTTAGTTCTTTGTTTTCAATAATGGCAATTTCACCATCTTTGATATAAATAACTTGATTTGTATATTCAACAATTGGAGTGGCATCACTGGCTAAAAAGAACTCGCCTCGTTCTTTACCAATACCCACGACTAAAGGACTTCCTTTTCTTGCTGCAATTACGTGCTCTGGATGATTTTTTGAAAGAATTACAATGGCGTATGCTCCTACTACTTGACCTAGCGCGGCGCGAACTGCGTCTTGCAGAGAAAGGTTCGCATTCTTCATGATATCCTCAATCAAATGGATAAGGACTTCGGTATCTGTATCACTTTTAAAGGTATGTCCACGTTGCAAAAGGCCTTCTTTTAGGGTCGCATAGTTTTCGATAATACCATTGTGAATAACAGATAAATCTCCTGTCGGCGATTGGTGAGGATGGGCATTTTTATCATTCGGTTCTCCGTGAGTGGCCCAACGGGTGTGCCCCATTCCTATGGTCCCTTCAATGTTTTTCCCTTCTAAAGATTCTTCAAGGTCTAAAACTTTCCCTTGCTTTTTATACACTCTTAAATCACCATTAAGAAGAGCAACACCTGCACTATCATAGCCTCTATATTCCAACCTTTTAAGGCCTTTAAGGATAATCTCACAGGCTTGTTTGTTTCCTATATACCCAACAATTCCACACATATCACAAGATTACGTTAATATTTTTATTTGAGGTTAAAGGCTTTCTTAACATCTGCTAAGGCATTCAGTTCTTCCCATGGGAAAAGCTTTACTTTAACCTTCTTTTCGTCTTTTGCACCAGGATTAAATACTTTGGTTATTGTTTCAGTTTTTCTTCCCATATGTCCATATGAAGCGGTCTCTTGGTATATAGGGGTTCTTAACTTGAAACGTGTTTCAATGCTGTATGGTTTAAGATTAAAACATTTCATTGTTTCAACCTTTGCTGCAATTTCGCCATCTGTCTTATTTATTTTACTTGTTCCGTAAGTGTCAATAAATATACCGATGGGCTCTGCAACACCAATGGCATAACTTACCTGAACCAAAACTTCATCACAAATTCCTGCAGCCACTAAGTTTTTAGCGATGTGACGCGTAGCATATGCAGCACTGCGATCTACTTTACTTGGATCTTTTCCACTGAATGCTCCACCACCGTGAGCTCCTTTACCACCGTAGGTATCTACAATGATTTTTCTACCCGTTAAGCCGGTATCTCCATGGGGTCCGCCAATAACAAATTTACCCGTTGGGTTAACATGGTACTTTATGTCTTTATTAAAGAGGTCTTTTACTCTTTTTGGCAATTTCTTTAAGATTCGTGGCACTAAAATTTGTTGAACATCATCATTTATTTTACTAAGCATTTCATTATCTGCCTTAGCAATGTCTGCTGCTTTCTGACTTTTAGGAGCAATCCAGTCATCATGCTGAGTACTTAAAACAATCGTATCAACTCTTAGGGGAGTATTATCATCTCCATATTCTATGGTTACTTGACTTTTGGCATCCGGTCTAAGGTATTTCATTTTTTTACCTTCTTTTCGTATTACAGCTAGTTCTTCGAGTAATAAATGTGAAAGAGAAATTGCCAAAGGCATATAGTCATCTGTTTCTCTACAAGCATAACCAAACATCATTCCTTGATCTCCAGCTCCTTGCTCTTCTTTTTTCTTTCGTTCTACTCCTTGGTTTATTTCTGGACTTTGCTCGTGAATTGCGCTTAAAACTCCACAACTATTGCTCTCAAACATATACTCACTTTTAGTATATCCTATTTTCGCAATTACGTTTCTAGCTATCTTTTGAACGTCCAAATAAGCATTGGATTTAACTTCTCCTGCAAGAATAACCTGCCCTGTTGTAACTAATGTCTCGCAAGCTACTTTGCTTTCAGAGTCATATGCTAAAAAATTATCGATAAGCGCGTCAGAAATTTGATCAGCAACTTTATCCGGATGTCCTTCAGAAACAGACTCTGATGTAAAAAAATATGCCATATTCTATTTTGTTCTTTTTCTAATTTAAGAAGCGCAAATATAGGTTTTATGAATGGCTTTTTAAAGCTTGATTTTTTCTATTAAGGAGGATTTATTTGAGGCGCAAGAAGGCATTGAAAATGACAATTGAATCGATCATTTCGCAATGAAGTCAAGCCTTTGGGGTTAAGAAAAATGATGCTTTCTAATTGGTGTACTTATCAAAATTCTTGTGGTGAGCTTCTTCATAAAGTCGATCTTCACTGAAGGCTTTAAAGAACGCATAAGTTTCCTTTAGGCCCTCTTTCCGATCTACTTTTGGCTCCCATCCAAGTATTTCTCTTGCCTTAGCTATATCTGGTCTTCTCTGTTTCGGATCATCCACAGGTAGGTCCTTATAAATGACTTTTTGATCGGTTCCTGTTAATTTTATGATTTCCTCCGCAAATTGTGCAATGGTTATTTCATCAGGATTTCCAATATTCACAGGGTAAGGGTAATCACTAAGCAATAATCGGTAAATGCCTTCCACTAAATCATCGACGTAACAGAAACTTCGGGTCTGACTTCCATCTCCAAAAATTGTCAAATCTTCTTTTCTCAACGCTTGTCCAATGAATGCTGGAAGCACTCTGCCGTCATTCAGACGCATGCGAGGTCCATATGTATTGAAAATTCGTATAATCCTAGTTTCTACATCATGGTATGTATGATAGGCCATGGTGATGGCCTCTTGAAATCGTTTGGCTTCATCGTATACTCCTCTTGGTCCAACGGGATTAACATTTCCCCAATATTCTTCGTTTTGAGGATGAACAGCGGGGTCTCCATATACTTCACTTGTACTAGCAACTAATATACGTGCACCCTTTGCTTTCGCAAGACCCAGTAAATTATGTGTTCCTAAGCTTCCCACTTTAAGTGTCTGTATGGGTATTTTTAAATAGTCTATTGGACTTGCAGGACTCGCAAAATGTAAAATAAAATCTAATTCACCAGGTACATGAACAAACTTAGATACATCGTGATGATGAAATTCAAAATTGGACTTGGGTAAAAGATGTTCAATATTCTTAAGGTCTCCTGTGATTAAGTTATCCATGGCTATAACATGGCATCCTTCTTTTACAAACCTATCACATAGATGGCTTCCTAAAAATCCTGCGGCACCCGTTATGAGCACTCTTTTTCCTGATATATTCATGAATTATTTATTGCTGCAAAGGTAACCATTCCTCCCTATAAATAGTGCAAAGAAATTTAGACTTGATTTGATATGTATTTGTTTACAGGCTTGGATAGACTGATTTTTTTGGATAACCTTTAAAATGAATTATTTTTGCATATAAGCCAACAATTAAAACTAATCTGTAACATGCAATTGCACAATAGAATTAATAGGGATGAACTAAAGGAAATAATGATGGCCGACTCAAGGGCATATATAACTATTTCATTTTATAAATATCACCACATCCAAAATCCAACATTATTCAGAAATCATCTCTATTTGAAATTAGTTGAGGTAGAATGTCTTGGACGAATTTATATTGCCGCAGAGGGTATAAATGCTCAAATTAGTATACCAGCTGAGCGCTTGGAAGATTTTGAACGGGTTATGGCAAGCATCGATTTTTTGACTGGCTTAAGATTAAACAAAGCTGTTGAAGAAAAAAGAACGGAAAAATCCTTCATTAAGCTTGATGTTAAGGTGCGTGAGAAAATAGTAGCAGATGGAATTGATGATTCAAATTTCAATGCCTTTAACAATGGTAAATATTTAGGTCCAGAAGAATGGAATGCTATGATCGATGAAAAGGATACCGTTGTTATTGACATGAGAAATCATTATGAAAGTGAAGTGGGTCGATTCGAAAAGGCAGAGTGTCCAGATGTCGATACTTTCAAAGAAGAATTAGATACGGTTATTAAAACCTATAAAGATTCAAAGGGTAAGCCTATTTTAATGTATTGTACAGGCGGAATTCGTTGCGAAAAGGCCAGCGCGTGGATGAAGTATAATGGTTTTGATAATGTTTATCATTTAGAAGGAGGCATTATTAATTATGTAAACCAGGTTAGGTCTAAAGACATTGAGAACAAGTTTAAAGGAGTTAATTTTGTTTTTGACCAGCGTTTAGCAGAGAGAATAACAGAGGATGTATTGGCCGAATGTCACCAATGTGACGATGTTGCAGATACGCATGTAAATTGTTTGAATATTGGATGTCACACTTTATTTATTCAATGCGCGAAATGTAGTGAAGAATTTGAGGGCTGTTGCAGTAAGGAATGCCTTGCGATGTCAAAACGTTCTGAAGAAGAACAGTTGCAGTGGCGAAAAAACAATCCACTTCCTGCCAATTATCAAAAAGGCAGGCTGGTAAAAGAAAGAAGATTAAAATTAAAGAAGAAAAATTAGAATATAATCCGAACACTTTCGTTTATTAACATAGTCTTTGTGGATAATCCTGAATTTTTTGAGCTTTGAATAGAAGTGGATTTGTTTGCAGTGATTATCTTCGCAAGATATTTGGCACAATTAATGTGCGGGAGATAGAGGTTAATAATTTAAAAAAAATGACAAAATACTTTTGGAAAACACTCTGCCTTGTTGGACTATTCCTTCAATTTAACGCAAGTACAGCGCAGTGGGGAAGCGATTGGGGCGGAGATGGTGGCTCTGATGCTGAAACCGAAGATACTGATGTAGAGTTAGGGGATACAACAGCTTCCTATGATGATAGTGATGACTCTGACGCAGCCTGGGGCGATGACTCTGACGCAGGTTGGGGTGATGATGGAGGCAGTTCAGGAGGCACAGGTATTCAAGATCCAGAACCCTATAAATTTGAAGTAGCGGACTATAAGAGATTTGCTCCTCCTTACGATACGAACAGAGAAGTTATCTTTTACACTGGAGTGGTGGAAGATTACGATTGCTTGGAGTGTGGGACAGATTCTTTATATCTTAGAGCCAGGAATTACTTGGTGTCCTATTATGGTAAGAAAAATTTAAAATCTTTTGTTACGGAAGATAAAGAGATGGAAAAGATTGAGCTTTTGGTTCGACGGCCAATGGTAGTTTCTCTAAACAAACATAGCAATGCACAGCAGGGTATACTCGAATACAAATTGACTCTTCAATTCAGAGATGCAAGGTATAAATATCAATTTGGTTATTTTGTTCATGAAGAAAGTATGATAGGAAACCAAAATAGAATTAGCAGAACCTATCATGAATATTACCGAAAAAATAAAAAAGGTGTGATCGACTCAGATAGATATCTATTATCTGCAGACAAAGAAGTTAAAGCAATAGTTAAGGGTTTAAGGAAAGCATTAAAAGAGCCTTATAACCCTATAGAAGCTGGTGAGGACGACTGGTAAAATTAAAAAATATATAGAGAAAAGGGCGGCTATTAATGCAGCCCTTTTTTTATTTAAGGGCTGAGCATATTTCGTTTTCGAATAAATACTTGTAAAAATTGTGCTCCGGGGTTGTTTAGGAGATTAAAACGATTTATTTTTGCAACCCTAAAAAATAGAAGCGAAAAAGATTGTGAATCCGCTAAGTACATACAAAACAGTTTCGGCAAACGTAAATACCGTTGATAAAAAATGGTACGTAATAGACGCCAGTGGGCAAACTTTAGGTCGCATGGCCTCACAAGTTGCGCACATCTTACGAGGTAAGAATAAACCTAGCTTTACCCCGCATGTTGATTGCGGCGACAATATCATCGTGTTAAACGCGGAGAAAGTTATTATGTCAGGAGCTAAAATGGACAATAAAGAGTATTTGAGACATACGGGTTTTCCTGGTGGTCAAAGAAGTACACTAGCCAAAGATGTAAAGCCGATTAAGCTTATCGAAATGGCTGTGAAGGGAATGCTCCCGAAAAACAAATTAGGAAGTAAGATTTATACAAATCTTTATGTTTTTGAAGGAAATGAGCATCCACATGCTGCTCAAAAACCTGAAGTTTTAAAATTAGAAAAATAATGGCAGAAGTAATTAATACAATTGGCCGTAGAAAGCGTTCCATAGCTCGTATTTACATGAGTGAAGGCAATGGTTCTATCACAGTAAATAATAAAAGTTTTGAAGCGTATTTCCCTATGGAATGGCACAGAAACAATATTCTATCACCTGTAATAATTTCCGAAAATGATGGAAAATATGATGTTAAAGTTAATTTAGCGGGTGGTGGAGTAACAGGTCAGGCAGAAGCATTGAGATTGGCCTTGGCCAAGGCAATGGTTATCATTGATCCAGAAAATAAATCAGATTTAAGAAAAGCAGGTCTAGTAACGCGTGATGCACGTGTAGTAGAGCGCAAGAAATTTGGTAAACGTAAAGCACGTAAAACAGCACAATTCTCCAAACGTTAATAGCAATATGGCATATACCCAACAAGACTTATTAGATGCTGGTGTTCATTTCGGACACTTAACACGCAAATGGAATCCAAAAATGGCTCCCTTTATTTTCATGGAGCAAAATGGAATTCATTTAATAGATTTAAAGAAAACGGAATCTAGGCTTGAAGAAGCAAAACAAGCATTAACAAATATTGCTTCTACAGGAAGAAAGATATTGTTTGTAGCTACTAAAAAACAAGCTAGAGATATTATTGTCGAGCAATGTGAAAATAATAACATGCCTTATGTAACCGAAAGATGGTTAGGTGGAATGTTAACTAATTTCCAAACTGTTCGTAGAAGTATCAAACGCATGCAGCAAATTGATAAAATGTCTGCTGATGGTACATACAAGCATTTGAACAAAAAAGAGAAGTTAATGCTCGAGCGCGAAAAGGTTAAATTAGGTCGAATGTTAGGCGGTATTTCTGACATGGTCAAATTGCCAGGAGCTATTTTTATTGTGGATATAAAGAAGGAGCATTTAGCTGTTTCTGAAGCACGTAAATTAGGCATTCCTATTTTTGCTTTGGTTGACACCAACTCAGATCCAAATGAAGTTGATTTTGCAATTCCTGGAAACGATGATGCAACTACCAGCATCGAAATAATTATTAAGGAAGTAAACGCAGCGATTACAGGCGGTTTACAACAACGTAAAAAAGATAAAGAAGCTCAAGCAACAGCTGAGGCCGCTAAGGCAGAAGCTGCAGCTGAGTAAAATCTTTACAAAAAAAATTAGTAGAAAATTAGTATGAGTATTTCAGCTGCTGAAGTAAATAAATTGCGCCAACTAACTGGTGCAGGTTTAATGGACTGTAAAAAGGCATTAACAGAAAGTAATGGTGACCTAGACGTTGCTGTTGATTTGTTGCGTGCCAAGGGTGCTAAAATTAGTGCAAAACGTGCAGATAGATCTGCTAGTGAAGGCGCTATAATAGCTATAACCAATGAAGACAACAGTATTGGTGTTGTAGTAGAATTGAATTGTGAAACAGACTTTGTTGGAAAAAATGAAGGTTTCGTAAAATTAGCTACTAGCATTGCCCATGTTGCCTTAGAGAATAAAGCCAAATCAAAGGAAGAGTTAATGGAACTCTCCATTGATGGTGTAACAATTAAGGCAAGGTTACTTGATGAAATGGCCAAAATTGGTGAAAAAATTGAATTGGGCGCTTATGGAACAGTTGAAGGAACAAATGTTGTTTCCTACATCCATGGGGGTAATAAATTAGGTGTTCTTGTGAACCTGAACAATTCAGGTAACGATGCAAACAGGGAAGCTGGTAAAGATGTAGCAATGCAAATTGCAGCAATGAACCCTGTGGCTTTAAACGAATCTAGTGTGAGTGCTGATACCATTGAAAGAGAACTAGCTGTAGGACGTGAGCAGGCTATAGCCGAAGGCAAGCCAGAGCAAATCGTTGAGAAAATAGCTCAAGGGAAATTGAATAAATTTTATAAAGACAATACCTTAATGAGACAAGACTTTGTAAAAGATGGTTCAAAGTCAGTTGAAAAAATGTTAAATGAAGTGGAATCAGGCCTTACTGTCACTGACTTTTGTCGAATTCAGTTAGGTTCTAGTTAAGAAATTATAAAAATAAATTTTGAATCCCGCTTCAGCGGGATTTTTTTTGCACTAAGAAATTAAGATGAAGTACAAAAGAATATTGCTAAAATTAAGTGGTGAAAGTTTGCTTGGCAAACAAGAGTATGGATTGGATCCAGAGATGCTTCAACTTTATGCCAAGGATGTTAAGGAAGTAGTAGATCAAGGTCTAGAAGTTGCTATTGTAATTGGTGGAGGCAATATTTTTCGAGGTCTTCAGGGTGCTCAGGGAGGCGTTGTAGATAGAGCCACTGGCGATTATATGGGAATGCTGGCAACCATGATTAATGCTATGGCCCTGCAAGCAGCTTTTGAAAAAGAAGGGTTAAAATCTAGATTGCAAAGTGCCATTAAGATGGAAGAAATTGCAGAGCCTTTTATTCGTCGCCGAGCGATTAGGCATCTTGAAAAAGGAAGAGTTGTTATTTTTGGAGCCGGTACCGGAAGTCCCTATTTTACTACAGATAGTGCAGCCTCCTTGCGAGCTGTCGAGATTGGCGCCGATGCCGTATTAAAAGGAACTCGAGTGGATGGTATTTATAGTGCCGACCCCGAAAAAGATTCCTCTGCTACGAAGTATAGTGAAATATCTTTTGATGAAGTTCTGCTGAAAAAATTAAATGTAATGGATACTACCGCTTTCACTCTTTGCCAAGAAAATGATTTACCTATCATTGTATTTAATATGAATGAGTCTGGTAATCTTAGAAAGCTTGTGAAAGGTGAAGATATTGGCACCGTGGTAAGAGGGTAGATACTATTCTACCACACTTACTTTGATTGCATTTGTTCTTCGTTTCAGGTGAATAGGCATGCTTGCGCAGTTGATGATGTAATCTCCTTTTTCCACTTCCCCTTTTTCTTCTAAAATACGAATAACATCTTCAAATGTTTGATCTGTGCTTACAAATTGATCATAAAATATTCCGCGCACTCCCCAAACCAAATTTAATGTGTTTAGCAATTGTCTATTATCCGTAAATATGAAAACACTGCTTTTCGGTCTAAAGCTTGCCACCTTAAAGCCAGTAAACCCACTTTTCGTCATAGCAACAATTGCTTTGGCATTTAAATGGTCACTCATCCTAACCGCTGTAAAACATACTTCATCACTTGCAAATGAAGGAGAGGAAGAGTCTGGTTTTGAGCCTTTATAATAAACGCCTGAGTCCATTTCTACATCAGTGATTATTTTCCCCATAATCTCTATGACCTTCTTCGGGTGCTTTCCTACACTGGTTTCAGCGCTCAGCATAACTGCATCCGCACCGTCCAATACCGCATTGGCTACATCCGTAATTTCCGCTCTGGTTGGCATGGAATCAACAATCATGCTTTCCATCATTTGAGTCGCAATAATAACCGGTTTAGATACCTTTATGCATTTATTTACAATGGATTTTTGAATTAAGGGAACCTTTTGTAGCGGAATTTCAACACCTAAATCACCGCGAGCCACCATGATGCCGTCCGAAACTTGAATGATGCTGTCTATATTCTCCACAGCTTCAGGCTTTTCAATTTTAGCTATCACTCTGGTTTTCTTTCCTGATTTAGCAATTAATTGCTTTAGCTCAATAATATCTTCAGCGCGCCTAACAAAACTTAGAGCTACCCAATCTACACCTAGTTCAAGACCATAATGTAAATCTTTAAGATCTTTTTCTGTTAAACTTGGAACAGATAAATTGCTTTCGGGTAAATTGAAACCTTTGTTAGAAGTTAAAACTCCGCCTCCAATCACTTCTGATTCAAGGTTTTTGTCATCAATTTTTCGAGTGATAATTAATTCGCATTTTCCGTCGTTAAGAAGAACTCGCTCTCCCGGGTTACAGTCTGTAGGTAAATTTTCATAATTTACATAAAGGAGTTCTGCTGTACTGATTTGTTTTTCAGTACTGAGAATTACTTTCTTACCAACTTCCAAGAGAAGTTCGCCGACTACCTCTCCAATCCTTAATTTTGGACCTTGTAAATCTTGCAAGATGGCCAATGCACAATTGGTCTCCTCTGCAATGGATCGGATAGTCTTTACATTTGCCTTATGAACCTCGTGGCTTCCATGAGAGAAATTTAGCCGACAGACATCTACTCCTTTCAATACTAATTCCTTAAGAATTTCTGGATCATCACAGGCGGGGCCGATGGTTGCAACTATTTTTGTTCTATTGTAATGCCTAGCACTCATATAATATTTTGTATCAATTGTTTTGAACTCTCCACGTAGGGTTGACATAACTCAATATATGCCAGCCAAGAACTTTTATTCACCGCAGCATCTTCTATTTTAACGTGGTGCTGAAATAATGCGTTTTGTTTTATAAAATCTAAAATATGACTCGTTTCAGAGTCATCAATATCGCCTTTTAGGATTAAAAAGCTTGCTGGAGAAGGTGCTTTTGAACTAATTAGCGCCTTTGAACCGCGATTTTCTAGCAACCAAGCATCAAAATGTTCTGCATTTTTAGACACGTAAATACTATGTAAAGAGCTTGTATTGAGAGCCTTTAGATTCAATGTAAAATTATCTTCTAACATTTCAAAGTCTAGTAACTCACAGGTATTCAGTGCCCAAGCTTGTCTTATTATCGATTCTGAAGAGTACAAGGCATGCATCGTTATGTCATTTGGCATGGATACTTTCTGCAAGCGTGACTTCTTCATCATCTTGTGCAAAAATATCATTCAAATTTGATGTCTAAAGAAAAAATGATGTTAATTTGCACCACTAACAGAAAATAAAATAAATAATGTCAGAAATTGCAGAAAAAGTAAAGGCCATCATCGTAGACAAATTAGGTGTGGAAGAAACAGAAGTAACAAACGAAGCGAGTTTTACCAATGATTTAGGAGCAGACTCTTTGGACACTGTTGAGTTAATTATGGAATTTGAAAAAGAATTCGATATCAGCATTCCAGATGAGCAAGCAGAAAAGATTCAAACGGTTGGAGAAGCTGTTTCTTACATCGAAGAAAACAAATAAGCCTATATAATATGCGCAGAGTCGTCGTAACAGGCATGGGAGCTATAACTCCGCTGGGAAATAATTTACAAGATTTTTGGAAAAACTTGACAAATGGAGTGAGTGGTGCTGCACCAATTACTAAATTTGATACCGAGTTCTTCAAAACTAAGTTTGCCTGCGAGGTTAAAGGATATGATGAATTGGAACATTTTGATCGAAAAGAAGCGAGAAAAATGGACCCATTTACTCAGTACGCCATGGTTTGTACCGACGAAGCTCTTAAAGATAGTGGACTTCTGGAGCAATCCTTTGATGCAGATCGCGTTGGTGTGATTTGGGGATCGGGAATTGGTGGATTAACCACATTCTTCAAAGAAGTTGTAGATTACGCAAAGGGTGATGGCAAACCACGCTTTTCACCCTTTTTTATACCTAAAATGATTGTGGATATAGCCCCAGGCTTAGTATCTATTAAAAATAGTTTTAGAGGGCCTAATTACAGCACCGTTTCTGCCTGTGCATCTGCGACCAATGCTTTAATCGATGCTTTTAATGTGATTCGTCATGGAAAAGCGGATGTTATTGTGTCTGGAGGCAGTGAGGCAGTCGTTAACGAACCAGCTGTTGGTGGCTTTAGTAATATGAAAGCACTGAGTGAACGAAATGATTCGCCAGAAACAGCCTCAAGGCCGTATGATGGGACCAGAGATGGTTTTGTCTTAGGAGAAGGAGGAGCGGCTATCGTATTAGAAAGTTTAGAGCATGCTCAAGCCAGAGGTGCTAAAATTTATGCAGAAATGGCTGGCGGTGGTTTTACTGCCGATGCCTATCACATGACTGCTCCGCACCCAGAGGGTTTAGGAGCTACTAAAGTCATGGAAAATTCGCTTGAAGATGCGAATATGAAAGCTTCAGATATTGATTACATCAATACCCACGGAACCAGTACACCGTTGGGTGATGGAGCCGAGATTAAAGCGGTTATGAATGTATTTCAAGATAACATTTACGATGTAAATATTAGCAGTACTAAAAGTATGACCGGACACCTATTAGGTGGTGCGGGTGCTGTGGAAGCCGCTGCGGCAATTATGTCCATTGTGGACGGCATTGTTCCACCTACCATAAACCATTCTACTCAGGACCCTGAAATCGATTCTAAATTGAACCTTACACTAAACGTGGCTCAAAAGCGAGAAGTTCGAGCTGCATTGTCCAATACCTTTGGATTTGGCGGCCATAACGCAAGTGTGATTTTCAAAAAGTTTGAATAAATTTTACATCCTTTTTGATTTTCACAAAAAACAACAGCCTCAAAAATACACTTTACAGGATTACTGGTTTTAAGCCGAAACGCATGGCTCCTTACAGGGAGGCACTGCGGCATGGATCATCTCAGAAATTAGATAAGCCTTCAAAAATAGTCCAGTCAAATGAGCGTCTGGAATTTTTAGGGGATGCCCTTTTAGATGCTATTGTTGCTGATATATTATTTAGAAAATTTCCAAGAGAACAGGAGGGCTTTCTTACCGAGATGAGAAGCCGCGTGGTCAATCGAAATCAGATGTCCTACATGGCTAACCGAATAGGCTTATTTGATTTAATGGACTTTAGCGATGATGTTCGCTTAAATAAAATGGCACGAAAGGTGCTCGAAGGAAATGCCCTCGAGGCGCTTATTGCAGCGGTTTATATAGATCGGGGATACGAAGGCTGTTATACTTTCATCCAGAAGCGTTTAATTGGTCAATATTTAGATTTAGAAACATTGATGGCAACAAGGATAAGTCATAAAGCAGAATTTATAAAGTGGTGCCAGCAGAATAAACATGAGTTTAAGTGGGAACACGCTGATGAAAGCGGAAAATCGAGGAAAATTCATGTTGTAAGCCTTTATATCGATGACGAACTGTGGTTTACTGAGAAGAATTTCTCAAGAAAAAATGCAGAAGAACTCTGTTGCGAGAAGGGCCTACGGAAGGTAGAAGAGCAAGAAAAAAATAAGTTTCAGAATAATCTTTAACGGTTCCATTTTCGTATGATTTTTAATAAGACTTCAAAGTCTTTCTCATAATCACATGTGATGGAATAGGAGCTATCCATGGCATCAAATTCGATGCGTCGTGCATGCAATGCAAAACGCTGTATCAGTTCGGCCGATTCAGTTCCATTGAATTTTTTCTTAAAATCGGAGAGCCTGGGTCTTCCTCCACCATACGTTTTGTCACCAACAATAGGGTGGTTTTGACTTTGAAGATGCACCCTTATTTGGTGTTGTCTTCCTGTTTTTGGTTGGCATTCAATGAGGCTAAATGCCTGAAATTTTTCTAAGGTAGAGAATAATGTAAGCGCTTTTTTCCCATCCTGCTTATCTACAAAAACTTTTCGGCTTGTAGTGCTCAAGGGCAAATCCACTTCTAAATTTTCGAATTGTGCGCCCCCTTCTACAATGGCATGATAGAATTTATTTACCTCTTTGTTTTGAAATTTTAGATTCAATTCGCGATGCGCATCCGCGGTTTTTGCTAAAACCATTACTCCAGACGTACCCTTATCTAGCCGGTGGCAAATAAGGAGTCCTTTTTCAGAGGCTAAATCATAGATGCTCTTAATCCCTGTTTTTTCTCTTTCGGGAATGGAAGGAACATTTGGACCTTTATGTATTCCAACGTAATTAGAGTCTTCAAAGATGATTAAATCCTCCAGTCTATTAATCATTTGATTTAGTGCTTAGAAATATCTTGGTCAATACATTTTTAGTTTGGCTAGGAAAGTCTCCGCCCATCATCCATTTGTAATAGCCCGCATCGCGCGATAAAATTTCAGCCACTCTTTTTCCTCTGTATTTTCCGAAATTAAAAACAATATCATCGCCTTTGTAAACCAAACGACCAGCCAAGTCTGCCAAGTTGTTTTGACCACTCATATTATGCAGTCCAGCCAAATCTGATGGAAGGTCTTCGTATCGCTCCATTTGAGCTTTTAGTATTTCCCAAGTAGCTATTGTATCTGCCTCTGCGCTATGCGCATTCTCTAAATTTTTATTGCAGTAGAATTGCAGAGCTGCTTTTAAGTTGCGCGGCTCTTTATGATGGAATATTCGCTGCACATCTATAAATTTTCGATGATCTATTTCAAAGGGTATATCCACTCTGTAAAATTCTTCAACCAATAATGGAAAATCAAATTTGTTCGAATTGAAGCCACAAAAATCACATTCTGTTAAAAAAGTAACTAAGCCAGGAGCTAATTCTTTGAAACTTGGTTTATCTAATACATCTTTATCATAAATGCCATGAATTTCTGATGTCTCAGCAGGTATATGAATCCCCGGATTCACACGGTATGTCTTTAGTTCTTCATGTCCTTCTGGAAATATTTTTAGAAGAGAAATTTCTATAATTCTATCCTTACTTACGTTTATGCCAGTTGTTTCAAGATCAAAAACAACAAGGGGTCTTTCTAATTTTAATTTCATTGATTCTTATTTAAATCGGGTCTTAAGTATTTTGTTCGTTCTTCTGATTTTTGGATGAGCCAGTCTTGAATATTCGCATGGTTTCCGCTGAGTAAAACCTCAGGAACGTCCATGCCTTTAAAGGATGCCGGCCTAGTATAAATAGGAGGTGCTAGCAAATTATCCTGGAAACTGTCCGTAAGCGCACTTTCTTCATTGCCAATAGCCTTGGGTATAATACGTACAATAGCATCTGTAAATACAGCTGCGGCCAGTTCTCCACCACTTATTACGAAATCACCAAGGCTCAGCTCTTTTGTTACATGTAAGTCTCTTATTCGTTGGTCAATGCCCTTATAATGTCCGCATATAATCATTAAATTTTCCTTAAGGGAGTAAGAATTAATGAGTGCTTGGTTCATACCTGCTCCATCCGGACAAAAGAAAATAATATCATCATAGGTCCGTTCTCCTTTCAATTTCTCTATACAGCTATCTAAAGGCTCAGGAGAAAGCACCATTCCTGCCACTCCTCCAAAAGGTTTGTCATCCACCTGCTTATAGTTGCCTTTTCCGTAATCATGTAAATCATGAATAATTATCTTTACGAGATTATTTTTAACCGCTCTTCCAACGATACTATTGGTTAATGGACCAGAAAGTAAATCGGGAATAGCGCTTATTATATCAACTCTCATAACTCTAATAATCCTTCGGGAAGGGTTAAAGATATGACTTTTAAATCAAAGTCAATAGCTGTAATCCATTCTTCTACTTCGGGAATGAGAATTTGTTTATCATGAATCACACAATTGATCATATTTCCTTGTGGGTAAGGATCTATCGAACGAACAATTCCTTTTGTATTACTCCCTGTTATCTCCACTTCAAAGCCGATTAAACTGGATGTTTTATTTGTTTCTATGTCCTCAGATTCAACAGATACCTCCATTCCTATGTAGGTTTTGGCCTCCTCCAGCGTTTCTATGAATTTGAGTTGAACAATATCTGAATTCGATATTCCTTCAATAAAAAAAGGAACACCCTTTTCTTCGATGTGAATAAAAAGGTATTCCTTGTTATTTAGGCTTTGCGGATCAATCTTTAGTCTAAGATATCCCTTGTAGCCATGAGTCCCGGCAATAAACCCCACTTTCTTCAGTGCGTAGGGCATAAAGTTTAGTCCTCTGTTTTTTCTTCTTTAGCAGGAGCTTCTTCAGCTGGAGCTTCAACCTCAGCAGCCGGAGCTTCTTCAGCAACGGGAGCTTCTTCAACTGGAGCTTCAACTTCAGCAGCCGGAGCTTCTTCTGTTGATTCTTCCGTAGTTTCAGCTTCCATTTCAGGATTATTTTTAGCAATAACCTTTGCTGCAATTGCCTCCTTTTTCACTGTTTCTGCTTTTAAAGAAGCTGCTTTTACTGCATTTAAGGAATCATTTAAAGACACCTTGTTCGCTTCAATTTTCGCTTCTTTTTCCTCTACCCAAGCAGCAAATCTTTTGTCTGCATCTTCTTGGGTAACAGCTCCTTTATTAACACCTACTTGTAAGTGTTTTTTAAACATTACTCCTTTGTAACGCAAAATTGCAGCTGCTGTATCTGATGGCTGTGCGCCGGTCATAACCCATTCAGTTGCTCTATCAACGTTAAGTGTAATTGTCGCTGGATTGGTCATTGGATTGTACGATCCAATTTTTTCAATGTAACGGCCATCTCTTGGTGCACGTGTGTCTGCTACCACAATTTGAAAGAAAGCTCGTTTCTTTCTACCTCTTCTTTGTAATCTAATTCTAGTTGCCATATATACTTTATGTATGTTCCCACTTATTCAAAATGGGAGTGCAAAATAAACCCATATAATTCAATATAACAAGGGATTATGAGAATTATTTATATGTTGAATTGGAGGCTTGGAACCCTTGATATAAAAGGGGTTAGCTATTCTTTTTGTATATCCGTACAAATTTGATTTTTTTCACGTCTGTTCTGCTCTAATTTTGTTCGATATTGAGCAAGAAATCCAAGTTTATAAATCTGCATATTTTTCGCAGGACTCTGGGCCTAGCAGCAGATTATAAAATACTTCTGCTCGGGCTCATATCTTTAACAGTCCTTCAGTCAGCCATTTCAGCAGTGCAGCCCTACCTCTATCAATTCGTATTGGATGAGTTTGTTCAAACCAAAGATCTTGAATTTGTTCAGAAATGGTTTTTCATTTTACTGGCAGTTTTAGTGAGTTTGGCATCAGTGGGAACTATTTCAGCCTATTTTTCGGCAAAGATTGGTCAGAATGTAATACTTGACACGAGGCAAAAAGTGTATTCTAAAATTCTTTCGTTCAAAACCGCCTTTTTTGATACTACTCCCGTAGGCCTCTCAGTTACACGGGTAGTTAGTGATATTGAAACTTTGGCCAGTCTTTTTGCCTCGGGTATCATCACTATAATTGGAGATTTATTTCAAATATTAATCATAGCAGTTTTAATGTTCCTTATGAACTGGAAGTTGGCTACCGTTACCTTGTTGGTTCTGCCCGTACTACTATATGCCGGCAATATTTTCAGAAAGGGTATTAAAAATAGTTTCCAGAATGTTAGAGCTCAGGTGTCAGAACTCAATGCTTTTCTTCAGGAACACATTACTGGAATGGCCATTATTAAGTTGTTCAGCAAACAAGATCAGGAACTCAATAAGTTTAAATCTATAAATGCTAAGCATCGAGATGCCCACCTAGACAGTGTGTACTATTATTCAATATTTTTTCCAGTCGTAGATATTATTGTTTCCATCGCATTTGCCTTATTAATTTGGTTTGGTAGCCTGGGAATTGCTGCTAAATTCACCACACCTGGTGAGCTAACTGCTTTTATAATGTTTATTAATATGTTCTTTAGACCCATACGAACAATCGCAGACCGCTTTAATAACATTCAAATGGGCATGGTGGCTGCCGAGCGAATTTTTGAAATTCTGGATAATGAAGTAGATTTAGAGAAGGATGCTGGTCATTTAGATTTGGCTATTTCAGGTGAAATTGAATTTAAAAATGTTCAATTTTCCTACACGCAAGATTTTCCTGTATTAAAAGATATTTCTTTCAAACTTGCAGCAGGTAAGACCTTAGCTATTGTTGGAAGTACAGGGAGCGGGAAGAGCACAATAATGAATCTTATCCCTCGATTTTATGAGCATCAAAAAGGAAAGATACTCATCGATAATCATCCTATTCAGAATTATTCGCTTAGTCGCCTCAGGCGCTCCATAGGGGTTGTTCCCCAAGATGTGTTTCTTTTTTCGGGGTCTTTGCACGATAACATCACCATTAATAGAGAGAATATTGATTTAGCACAGGCAGAAAAAATTGCGAAGGAGATCGATTTGTACGACTTTATAGATGGTTTGCCAGGTGGATTTAGCTTCAATGTTATGGAACGAGGGCAATCTCTTTCATTAGGTCAGCGTCAACTTCTCTCATTTATTAGGGCAGTAGCAAATAATCCCTCAATTATAATCATGGATGAGGCCACCTCAAGTATCGATTCTGAAACAGAATTTTTATTGCAACGCGCTGTTGAAACATTGCTTTCGAAAAGAACAGCCTTAGTTGTAGCTCATCGGCTAAGTACAGTAGTATCTGCCGATCTTATTTTAGTGCTGGATCAAGGTCTTATTGCAGAGCAAGGAACGCATGCTGAATTGCTTAAAAAGAATGGACTTTATGCTAAATTTTATCATCGACAATTGATGATGCAAGGTTAAAAATCCCTAGCTATTGTATCCCCTTCTTTCTTTTCTTTTTTCGCCTCTTGAATCGATCAAATTCCATTTGGAATATAAATCCAGAACCCAAGGTATAACCACTTACCGTGGAGATGTTTACATTGTTTAGGGAACTTAATGAATTTTGATTCCTACTAAATAACCGCATGCGCCAGAGACTATTTTCTGGTGTGTATTCTAAATTGAAGTTAACACCTCCATTGCTTGAGGTGCTTACCGTATTATCAAAGTTAAGGTTAAGCTTAATTTTATCGGTTAACCTTGTTTCACTATTTACATAAATGGATGTTGTTGTTTCAGTGGTACTAGCAGCTCCAACATTATCCAGGTTAAGTTGAAATTGAGTGGGAAGACCAAATTGGTTCGCAATATTATTTGCTTGATTACTTACCAATGCACCTAAACTATTTCCGGCTACACCAATTCCATTAATCGATCCAACTGCTGGTGCAGCAGATAAATTACTTGGAGGGACAAAGTTCCCAAAAACTAGTAACCATACGGCTTGTCTCATTCGTTCATTTGGATCGGCACGTATTCTCGAAAAAGTGCTGCTCAGAAGCCCACTTCCGCCATCACTGCTATTTAAGTCAGGACTCTCTAGGTCAAAAGAAATGCTAGGTTTAAATAAATCGCCAGTTAGGCTTAATTTACTTATTACTGTAATTGGAGGATAATTGCCAGACCCAGGAGGCATTAGAACCGAGGGAGATAGTTTTTTTGTGAAACTCCCCGTCAAATTCAAGTTGGCTTTGTATGGATCTCCTGTCCATGTTATTTGGCCCCCTTTATCTAAATTAATCTTGCGTGTCACTAAATTTATACCAGGAAGCGAGAAGGCATAAACTCCTTGATCTATCGTATAGGTTCCATTTAAGTAAAAATTTTGATTTTCATCATACAGCATTCGCAGCAGGCCGCTACCACTTCCTTTTATGACATCTCCCAGTTGTTTGTCAATAACAAAATACACATCTGTTTCTGGATTGCTCTCTATTTCAATATTAATTCTATTTAATGAATTTTGAGATTTCTCTTTTGCGATTACTTTTTGCCCTTGCTTTTCTTTAAACTTAACAAAGCCCGCAACTTTGTTTATCTCTGTTTCAGTGTAGGGGAGGTAAATAGAGGTCCCTTTTTGAGTCTTTAAACGAATATCCATATCTATGGCATTCACAGGGCCATATATTTTGCAGGAACCATTCGCATAACCCGTTCCAAAAAACAAGTCATTATCCGTTTCTTGGGTATTTAAACATTTTAGATTTTGAGCCTTACTAATATCTAAATTTAGATACAGATCTTTAAAATTTGAATGAGTCAAAGCCATTTCAGCTAATGCTGTCCCATTCTTTTCTTCATCAGTAATTAATATGCGTTCCTTGGTAAATAAGCCTTGCTTATTTGCAAAAAAAGTGCCTGTTAAAGCATATCGAGTTTTTAAGTAATCTACCATAAATGAACAGCTATCCAGGTCTATCGTTCCTGTTAATTCTGGTTCAGATGGGTTTCCTCTTAATTTTACCCAGCCCCCCAATGTCCCATCTTCCAACGTAACAATGCCTTTAAGGATGGGTTGTAGTACTGTTGCTTGAGTTGTTTTTGGGATGGTTAAACCCAACTTAAACATGTTTCCTTTGGTATTTTTTGGGTCTATCGTTCCAGATAAGTGCAAGCCTTTAAAGGATCCATTGATGCCACTCATTAAAACCCCAATATCTTTCTCGATTAGAGTTTCTTCAAAACTTATATTTAAATCTCCATAATTGGTATTCTTAAAGCTCAAGTCCTTGATATATGTTTCTCCTTTGATACTTGGAACGTCCAGAGCAGAAAGCAGTCTTAATCTCCCATTTAGTTTTAAATTAAGACTGTCTAAGGCATCCGTCCCTGCTAAGAATGGCCTCAAGAAATCCATATCTAAATTACTAAAATCAATGAAAGCAGTATCTGTTTTTTTGTATCCAAAATATCCGCTGGCCTCTATGTAGTTGTTTTCACCTGCCAAGAAGAAATTTTTACAGAATAAATGATCTTTGGTCAGATTCAATTCTCCCATTTCACTCAAATTCCAATAATGCTTATCTATTTTTAACCGAGTTTGAGAAATTTTAATAGGCGTACTATCTTTAAAAAGATGAGCAGAACCCGTGAAGTCCAATTGATTATTACCAGATTTATCAACGATGCGTGAAGATATTACGGTATTCCCATCTTCCGCAATACCATTGATTTCTGTACTTTGTAAAATTTCTACTCCATTTTTTAGGATCTCAAACCCATTGATGCCAAACTCCACGGATGAAGCATTGCGTTTATGCAAGTCAATGCTAAGGTTATTTACTTTAAAGTCTTTATACGAAATTTCAAACGGTTGGCTTTCCAGCAGCAATATGCCCTTTTCTTCTATGAATGTACCTTTCGCTTTAATTTGATTAGTTCTTAGATTTTCGTCAATAAAGGATTCGAAGTATTCAGGCTTTTTAATATTTACAAAAAAATTAAAGTTTGCATCTGAGTCTGTGGGAGATTCTTCAAATTTATCGGGAAATATTTGATGCAAACTATGTTGTATAATATTCCCCAATTGGGCGATGTCTACATTACCTACAATCTCTGCATCAGCTAAATCGCCATACATTTCTGTTCGACTGCCATCGCGGTATTTTTTCTTGGAAACGGATATCGTCTTGTAATTATAGCGTTTGCCTTTGCGAATAATCTGAACATTATCCAGCAACAAGTCTCCCCTTAAGGCTTGAATGCTGCCTCCGGATAAATCAATATTGGCATCAGCCCATAGTGTTTCACCAAGCTCATCAAGGCCCAATTTTGCGAGGTTTAGCCCCTTAAGTTTTACATTAAATTGCCATTCAGGGTTCTTCTTTCCAAAGGCCAATATTCCATCATACGATAAGCCAAGATTAGGATCTTCAGATTTTATTTGACCATTAAATTGTTCTTTGTTGACAGTCCCATTAACCAAGACATTTGTAAAAATAGATTTTTTATACTCAATACTAGGAAGGCTGCCATCAAAATGGAGCTGTATATTATTTGTTATATTTTGAGCTTCTATCCTTCCATTTATGGCAGCAGCTCCTATTTCTACTCCTTGAGCAAAAGAGCCAATGTTAAAGTTCTCTGTGGCGATGTTACCAGAAAGAGTCCCAGCCTCTAATCCATCCTCAATATTTAATTTAACATCATTTAAAGCTATAATGCCAGCATCTGTACGAAAAATGCCCTCCGTTCTAAAATTAAGAAATTTGCCATTTAACTTACCGTTATATTTTAGATTTCCCAAGTCAAATAAGGCTTTTGGCATGGCCATGCCACTCATGATGGAGGATATATCTGAACCTGTACTACTTAACGTATTGATATTAAATTGTTGAATAGAGTTGCGCCAACGCGGCAGACCCTTAAATCTAAAATCACCTTTGATAATGGTAGATTGAGCTAATCGCGCATCAAAATTTTTGGCGCGTAGATTGTCGAACGTTCCAGAAAGTTCAGTATTAATTAGAGCAGTCTCGCGATTATGCTTAAAAAAGGGATCAAATATTTTGAGCTCTTTTAAGCAGAGTCTTGTATCCCTTAAGTATCCAGTCCAAGTTGTATTTGATATAAATTCATCGAGATACTTGTATCCTGGATATGAAAAATGCAGCTCATTTCCAATGGTTGAACATTCCGTTTGGCAAATCAACTCGGTAAAATCCATGCCCTTATTGTGTATATTACAAACGGCATCAAAGCTGCTAATGATTAACCCAGATTTCTCTGTAGTGCTCAGGTTTTCTGTAATAAAATGTAAAGAGTCTTTGATGAGCCATAGCTCTTTGGCTACTCCAGAAATATTATTAAATGCTAAGTTCTGAGGATCGATAATGCCTAGAGGTGTTTTTTCTTTATTTTGATTAAAGTATTTAAAATTTACCTGAGCTAATTTAGCCTGCGAAAAATATACATTCCATGGGTTTGATTTTTCTTTCTTCTCTTTCTTTGAACCATTTATATAGTCTACCAAGAAATCTATGTTTAGTCCAGAAGAATCTTTTCTCTTTCCCAAATAAACGAGCCCCTTATAAAGGCTGGAATTATTAAAAATGAGCATTCTTTTATTCCAATCCCAGGATAATAATTGAGTATTAAAATTAGAAGCAAAAATCATTGAATCTCCAAATCGGTCCCTTATTAACAAATTAGAGAATGAAATATTTCTTGAAAAATCGATAGCAACCGCTTGAATACTTACTTCAGAGCTTAATTCATTACTCAAATAATCAGAGGCTTTTTTAGCTATTTTTGTTTGAACGGATTCATTTCTCAACAAAATAGTAAGTCCGCCAATAATTAATAGCAGAATTAGGAGGCTTCGTACTCCTATCTTTATTATTTTTGCCAAACGCTGCCTCAACTTTACAAAGTAATCACATTATGACCTTTCGTTTCGCACCAGACTTCAGTAATTCCACAATAATGGGCATTGAAAGCAGTTGCGACGATACAGCCGTTTCTGTAATGAAAAAAGGCAAAGTTCTTGCCAATATCATAGCCAGTCAAAAAATACATGAATCTTGGGGAGGAGTCGTTCCCGAATTAGCAAGCAGAGCGCATCAAGCGAATATTTTACCGACCATTAAAAGAGCATTGGAAATGGCAGGTGTCGATTTAAAATCTATTGATGGAATTGCCTTTACCCAAGGCCCCGGTCTCGCAGGCTCCCTCTTAGTTGGTATGAATGTAGCCAAAGGCCTTGGCATTGGTCTAGGTATTCCTTTGCTTGGGATAAATCATATTCAGGCGCATATTGCGGCCTTGTTTATTGAGAACGATAATATTGAATTGCCGTGTTTAGTGCTTTTGGTTAGTGGAGGGCACACAAACTTAATTTTAATAAACAAGGATTATAGCTGCGATATCGTGGGAAGAACCATAGATGATGCCGCGGGTGAAGCCTTTGATAAAGGAGCTAAAATTTTGGGCTTGGCTTATCCTGGTGGCCCACTTATTGACAAGTTTGCTGCTACTGGAGACAAAAATTTCCATTCTTTTCCCATTAGCAAAGTTCCTGGCTTAGACTATAGTTTTTCCGGAATTAAAACCAGCCTGTTGTATTACTTAAAAAAACAGGAAAAAGGGTTTATCGAAAGACATTTGAATGATATTTGTGCTTCCTATCAAAAGGGAATTATGGATTCCTTGTTCCAAAAATTAACAAAAGCGAATATGCAGTACGAACCTAAGTCTATTGCCATAGCTGGTGGTGTGAGTGCTAACTCCACCCTCCGGGAACGAATAGTGGAATTTGGAAGCAATCAAAATATAAAATCATATATACCTTCATTTCAATTCTGTACAGACAATGCGGCAATGATCGCTGCTGCGGGTGCTATGGTATTTGATCTTAAAGAGTATACTCCATTAGAAAGCAACCTGTACACAAAATGGAAATAAAGGAGATTATTAGTGGAATTAAGCTTGATAATGCAAGAGCCCTTGCTAAAGGCTTAAGTTTAATCGAGAATAATCCAGAAAGAGGAATTGAATTATTACGTAATATGGATTTCTCTAATAGAGCTCCTATTATTGGAATAACGGGTGCTCCTGGAAGTGGTAAAAGCACATTGGTCAATGCACTAGCCTCATTATGGTTAGAAAAAGGACATAAAGTTGCTGTGCTCGCAGTCGATCCGTCATCCCCATTTAATACAGGCAGTATCTTAGGAGATCGTTTGCGAATGAGTCGTTTGTTCTTGAATGACAATATCTTTATCCGAAGTGTGAGTAGTAGGGGAAGTCTCGGTGGTTTGTCGCAGACAATGGTTGAAATGGCTGATTTTATTTCAGCCACTTGGTTTGATTATATTATTATTGAAACGGTTGGTGTGGGACAAAGTGAGGTTGAAATTGCTGGCCTAGCAGATAAAACTGTTGTGGTAACCACGCCCGAAGGAGGAGATTCAATTCAAGCAATGAAAAGCGGTCTTATGGAAATCGCTGATGTTTTTGTGGTTAATAAATCTGATTTGAAAGGATCTGAAAAGATGGTCAGTTATTTGAATGAAATGGCTCATGGAAGATTTAATGATAGAGAAGTGCCAGTTATTCCCACTATTGCAAATGAATTTGATGGGATAAATGAGCTATCAGAACAAATTTTTAGCATGACTCAAACGGTCAATAACGGTAAATCTGTTATTCTCAATAGTAGAAAAGCGTACGAGATTATTGCGCAACACAGAATGCAGGACGTTACAACAGCAAAATTATTAGAGGATTTGAAGGCAGAACAAAACAATAAGGGGTTTAACTTGTACGTATGGTTAGAGAAATATATTAATGACTAAAGTAGCAATAATAATAGGCAGTTCAAGAGAATCTTCAAATACAGCAAGATTTGCTAAAGCAATTAAATTAAATTTAGAAGCTCGGGAAATTAGTCATATTCGTACTCCGGACAGCACGCAGTACGATATTCCTTTCTTGAATAAAGGAGGCCTTTCCATAGAAACACTCACCACTTATCAAACTGATGTCTACGAAGCGGTTATCCAAGCAGATGTAGTATTCTTTTTAAGTCCGGAGTACAATTGGACCATGAGTGCAGAAATACTCAATCTATTTCATCAATTTGGATCAAAAGGTTTCTCAAAAATGTGGGAGGGGAAGACGTTTGCTTTTGCTGGTGTAAGTACTGGTAGAGGAGGAAAGATGCCGGCCATAGATATGAGTAGGGTAGTAGGGAAACTGGTTGGATTCTTTGGATTTAAATCTTTAATTAGCCCAAAAATATTCGAAAGTCATCATACTGCAAAAGCATTGGATGCCAATGGAGCCAGTTTAGGTAACGAAGAATATGATAAGGGATTAGATGAGTTTATTGATTATCACATCAATAAAATTTAAGCCAATAGAGATTAGGCTTTTTCTTCCATAACGGTGCCCGTTGGTTGAGGAGACATTGTGGCTAGCTCTGTGTCAATTAGATAAAGCCCGCTTCCATCATTGCCAATTATTTTGAGTTTATTAAGTATGGATTTTACATTCTTTTCTTCCTCCATTTGCTCAGAGATATACCACTGCAAGAAATTATGACTTGCATGATCATCTAAACTCAAGGCTAATTTAGTAATTTTATGAATGCTGTTCGTTACCGTTTGTTCTTGTTTAAGAACTTGGTTAAAACAGGTATGATAATCTTCAAAATCCTTTGGGGGTCTATCAATACTCGGTACTTCAGCATGACCATCATTGTCATTAATAAAATGTACAATTTTTAACATGTGCATTCGTTCCTCATCGCTTTGGGCGTATAAATATTGAGCAGTTCCCTCGAACCCCTCCACATCCATCCAACAAGCCATACTTAAATAATAAGCACTTGCGTATGCTTCAAGTTCAATTTGCTTTTGGAGCGCGGTTTCAATTTCTTTATTGATCATTCTGGATAAGATATATAAATAGTTCGTGTTCTTAAATAGGAGCGCATCATTTTTTAAAAAAGAGTCGCTACCGAAGCAACGACTCTAAACCTAATCTATGAAAACAATACTATTTATTGTTCGTATTTAATAAGTATGTGCCCAACATAGGTTTAAAAAGAGTTGCTGCCGAAGCAACAACTCTAAACCTAATCTATGAAAACAATACTATTTATTGTTCGTGTTTTAAATAAGTAAGAGACCAAAACTGTGATAATAGTCTTAACCTGTTACCACAGGTGAAAATGGTTCTATCACCTATATATTTTCTCTTTATATAAAGAACGTTGTTTTCGAAACGTTTATTCTTGTTTCGAAACAATTTTATTCAGAAGTCAACTCTTCTAGCTTCTCCTCTAACTCATCTTCTGAGCCAGGGGAATAACCCGCATGAGTGTATACAACCTCGCCTTTTTGATTAATAACAAAAAGCATGGGTGGGTTTACTACATTCATAGCGCGAGCTAAGTCTGAGTTTTCATCCAGTAAAACTTTATACTCCCAACCTAAGCCAAGAACTTTAGGTTTTACTTTTTTGCTATTTCTAGAGTCATCTATACTCACCGCAATTAAATCTACATTGAATTTTGTTTGCCATTCTTCGTAGACTTCATTAATGGCTTCTAACTCCTTTATACAAGGACCACACCAAGTAGCCCAAAAACTTACAATGGTAAGTTTATTTGTATCTATGGCAGATTTGAAACTAACACTATTTCCTTCCATATCTTTTACATCAATATCGGGAACACTTGTTTGTCCAAACAAACCAATGGTTACAATACTGCAAAGAACGATAGCTATTTTTTTCAATTTCATTTGTGGTTTGTAAAATTCAAACTCCGTGCCAAAAACAAATCATGTTTTTAGACTTTATTTGTAGAACAAATATGAAACGAAAATTCTTATCTTCCAAAATTTGTTTTGCTTTTATCCTAGTTTTAGGTGCCTGCAAATTAACCTTGCGTAAAGATACTCAAAGTATTACTGATAAACAAGTTAATATGAATTTATTTGAATCTGGAATAAATGCGCTCTTACTGGATGGACGGAAAATTTGGAATATTGATGCGGATGATTTGTCGCAACAATTGTATTCAGTTGAATATTTAAGCTTGATTCAGGGGAGAAAAGAAAACCTTATTTTTCTCCCAAGAGATAGCAATTGGACCATTTGGGATGTTCAAAAGGCAAATGCATTGCCTCTTGTTGTGTCTAACAAGAGAACCAATGATTTGCAGTATGCGAACAAAGGCTTTCCCATTCTTACCCTTGCCCAGCGGGAGCAATTAGAAAGAAAAGGGTATTTTTATTTTAGTGATCCGGCTTCTTCCGATACGGTTAAGATGCACTTATCGAAAAAAAACCCCTTGCAGTCTTTTTTGCTTGACTTGGATGGAGTCTCCAAAGAATATCCTGTCTTGACTTTCAAGCAAAATAATAACGACTCTGTTGAAATACTTTTACTCGCGTCATATAAGAACCCGCTTATTCTTAAGTATTCAGGAAAGTATAAATATGAGGTAATTGCTGCCTCTGTCCTTGTTCCAAGCCCAAGCGATACGCTGGTTATTCAGGATAACATGGTTTTTAATTACTTTGCTACTTCTCCAGAGGGTGCCATGAACATTCATATAAAATTGGGCTCTATAACCAATGATACCGTAAGCTGCTTAATGCAAGGCTCTGTGGAAGATGCCTATTTGTATGAGTTTAAAAATACGGTTGTTTATTGCAATCAGGCATTTACGAACCCTAAATTTGTCTCATTTTTACCCAGTCTTATCTTAGATTCATTGTTTTATGAAAAAGAGGGAATGTGTTTTCTTTCTTCTGCAACGCTTCGTTCTTGGTACGAGAATAATGAAGGCAGAGTAGGTGTGGAACATTTTATTTATGGCAATGAAGGTCCCAATGAAGGGTTCGAAGAAGTTGAGTTAGAATCTTTTGGTGTTATGCAGGCCTACAGGGAAGGGAAAAAGAGGTATAGTAGCGTCTCTATGTCTACATACAATGGAGAGAAGGAAAGTACAGAGGAATGGCCTGTTTGTAAATTTGCCAACTACAAAACCGATTGTTTTTTAGAAGTCATCCCCACCAATAAATTGGGTTTAGTATATCGGGTTTCCTCTTCCGATTTGCTTTGGGACATACAACTGCGAAGTGTTACATACTTAGCTAAATAAAAAAGGCTCCATGTGTAACATAGAGCCCTCATTGTTATTTTTATTAATTTCTTATTTTAATATAAAAGAGCCTACGCCCATTTTATACCCCTCAGTATAAAATTCAACCACGTATTTGCCTTCTTTCAGCTCGCCCTTCGGTCTCCAAACTGTGGTAGGTCCCGATTTGGATTCTTTATTAAAATCTGTAGACATTTTATACGTGTATCTGCTTTCATAATTTTCATAAGCAAATGTTCCACCCTCATTTCCAGGGTTTGTTATAGTAACTCCATTGGGTCCTGTAATTTTAACGTAAATCATTCGTTTCCCTCTATTAGCCATATTATTTTCTAAAATATTAAAGCTAATTTTAATGCTCTCCACATTTTTGGCCCTATCCGTTGAGATCTCTTTTTTATCAATCCACCTTTTCTTGTTGGTTTGGATATCTATATTTCCGGCTTGCAGACGCTGAGCGACACTCTTGTATTTTTCACGTTCTGCTGAAATTTCATTTTTCTCCGTTTCTAACTGCGCTTTTTGTCCTTGCAACTCGGTTTTTTCACCAATTAAGGCAGTATTTTCATCCCTAAGCCCGCTATTTTCCTCTTCCAGAGCCATAATTTGATTCTGAAGATCACTTATTTTAGATTTTAAATTTGCTAATTCTGCGGCGCTTGCTTTTCCATTCTTTCGAAGTTTATAGACCAAGTTGGCAATTTCATTTTTCTTTTCAATTAAGGCCTTACTTAATTCGATATTTTTACCTGCCAAGGCGATTGAATCTTCTTGATACTGAATTAATAATAATTCAGCAGTTTCTAAGCTGCCTTTTAAATCAATATTTTCGTTCGTCAAGGTTTTTTCAACGACTTCAGCCTCGTTGCTTTTTTTGAAATACTTATATAGCAAAACACCATTGATAAGTAATAAAGCACCAATTATCCCAATTAAGAGGGCTCTAGCCTTTGATTTCTTTTCAGTTTCTTTCGGCGAATTTGCCTCATTTTGATCTACCATACGCAATTACTTGTGCAAAAGTATAGGATCAGAATTTAAGCATTGCACCTATTTTTGAACAAATTAGTTTTAATGAAAATTATTAATGAACCTTTACCTGGAGTAAAAGTACTTGAGCCTACTGTTTACAGGGACTCTAGAGGTTACTTCTTTGAGTCATTCAGAGACGATTTTTTTAGACACATAGACTCACCTGTTTCATTTGTGCAGGATAATCAGAGTCTCTCTCAAAAGAATACACTTCGAGGTCTGCATTTTCAGAAACCGCCACATGCGCAAGGCAAACTTGTTCGAGTAATTAAGGGATCTGTTCTTGATGTTGTGGTAGATGTGAGAACTGAATCTCCCAGCTTTGGCCACCATTTCAAAGTTGTTCTGAGCGAAGAAAATTTTAGAGCCATGTTCATCCCGGCCGGTTTTGCTCACGGGTTTCTTACGCTCGAAGATCAGACGATATTTAGTTATAAGTGTTCCGATTATTACTATCCAGAAACCGAAGGAGGCCTTGCTTGGGATTGCCCTGAGTTAAATATTGATTGGGGCTTAGATCACCCCATCCTTTCGGATAAAGACACCCAAAACCCTGGATTGTTAGAATTTAATAGCCCATTTTAAGAGTAAATATACCAATGAATTTAGAGCCAAAAACATTAAGTTTAATAGAAAAATTGTTCGCTAAGTTTGAACTAAGTGGTCAAAATGCGGATGATTATTTGGAAGGACTTTTAGTGAGTAACTACGAGCCCTATTGGAAGTACATCCAATTGGATAGCCTGTTAAATTTGCAACATCCAAAAACAGATATTCCTGATGAGTATATTTTCATTACCTATCATCAAATAACAGAACTCTATTTTAACCTTATCCATCATGAAATAGGTCAAATTGGAGAAAACAGCAGTGCTCATAATTTAGCATTGCGTATGGATCGCATGATACGTTACTTTAAGCACTTAATTTCTAGTTTTGATGTAATGGTGGATGGAATGGATCACAAGCAGTTTAATCAATTTAGAATGGCCTTGTTGCCTGCATCGGGTTTCCAGAGTGGGCAGTTTCGCAAAATAGAGTTGTGCTTTACCTCTTTGGGTCAGTTGCTCGACCCTTCTATGGATAAAGGCACGGAACGCTCTTTTACTGATTTATATGACAATATCTATTGGAAAAAAGGAGCCATCGATTTAAAAACAGGAAAGAAGACCTTGACCTTGGAACAATTTGAGAAAGAGTACGACACTCCATTCAAAGCCTTGGCCAAAGAATATGAATCAAAGAACTTGAGAGTAGAAATTCTCAAGCACGAGGGGAAAGAGGGATTTGCCGATCTTAGAGAAAAAGCAAAGTCATTGGATGTTGCTTTAAATATTAATTGGCGCTTAAGTCACTATCGTGCGGCGGTTCGATATCTCGCTAGAGCTGGAGATCAAAGTGTTGGAGCCACTGGTGGAACCAATTGGCAAAAATTTCTTCCTCCACGGTTTCAAAAGTTGGTTTCGTTTCCCGAGTTTTGGTCAAAAGCAGAACTGGACGAATGGGGAAAGAACTGGGTGGAAAATGAATTGGGTTTATGAGCACTGAAAAACTCACCATAGAAGAGGCACAACAGAAAGTAGACGAATGGATTCAGACCATTGGTGTGCGTTACTTTTCTGAGTTGACCAATATGGCAATCTTAACAGAAGAAGTGGGAGAATTAGCTCGAGTAATGTCCAGAACCTATGGAGATCAATCATTCAAAAAATCTGAAATGCATAAAAATCTGGGCGATGAAATGGCCGACGTGCTCTGGGTTCTTATTTGTTTAGCCAACCAAACAGGAATAGATCTTACAGAAGCATTGATGAAAAACATTGAAAAAAAAACAAACCGAGATTCAGATAGGCATTTAAATAATCCTAAACTTAAATAATGGCAAAGGTTAAATAATGGCAAAGGTTAAATCAACATGGTTTTGTAAAGAGTGTGGACACGAAGCCGCTAAGTGGATAGGGAACTGTCCGAGCTGTAAGCAGTGGAATACTTTTACCGAGGAAAAACTAGTAAAAAAGTCAAGCAGTAATGTCGCTTGGACACGCCAGGACAATCAAGTGAAAGTCTTACCCAAGAATATTGATGACATTAGCCAAACTAGAACACAGCGAATTTCTATACCCGATTCAGAATTGAATGAGGTGTTGGGTGGAGGCATTGTGCCAGGAAGTTTGGTCTTGCTTGGGGGTGAGCCAGGAATAGGTAAATCTACTTTGCTCTTGCAACTATCGCTGCAAATGGAGCAAACCGCCTTGTATGTGAGCGGAGAGGAGAGTGAGGAGCAAATTAAAATGCGGGCGTCTCGGTTAAATGGAACTAAAAATAACTGCGTTGTTTATACGGAAACCCGACTTGAGAATATTTTAAAAACCCTCAAGGAAAATAAACCGGATTGGGTAATTATAGATTCCATTCAAACCATTTATAGCCTAGAGCTAGAGAGCACGCCCGGAAGTATATCTCAAATAAAAGAATGCACTGCACAAATTCTGAGGTATGCCAAGGAGAACAATGTTCCCATTTTTTTAATTGGACATATTACCAAGGACGGCGCCATTGCAGGTCCCAAAATATTGGAGCATATGGTAGATACGGTACTGCATTTTGAAGGCGATCGCAACCACGCCTATCGCATGGTGCGAAGTATAAAAAATAGGTTTGGTACTACCCAAAATTTGGGTATTTACGAGATGAACTCTAGCGGTTTATTGCCTGTAAAAAACCCGAGTGAAGTTTTATTGGCGCAAAGGCAAGAAGGCTTAAGCGGCATTGCTATTGCGGCTGCTATGGAGGGAACACGCCCTCTTTTAGTAGAAACACAGGCTTTGGTTTCTACTGCCGTGTACGGCACACCACAACGCAGTGTAACGGGGTATGACTTGCGAAGGTTAAATATGCTTTTAGCTGTTTTGGAAAAACGATGCGGCTTTAGACTCGGCGCCTTTGACGTTTTTATAAATTTGGCGGGAGGTATTCGTATTGATGATCCTGCATTGGATTTAGCCATTATGGCATCCATCATGAGCTCTTACCAAAACATAGGCTTGCCTCCAAAATATGTTTTTGGAGCTGAGGTAGGTTTAAGCGGCGAGGTAAGACCCATACAAAGGGTAGAGCAGCGAATTAATGAGGCCGAGAAAATAGGATTTGAACATATTATCTTATCTAAATACACGAAAATTCAAGATAAACCCAGAGGGATTAAAATTCATACATTTGGCCGAGTGGATGAAGTGTTTGAATGGTTATTTGGCTAGTTTAGACCATAATTCATTAAAAAAGCACCTCTAGAACTTCGTGCAGCAAGATACACGGGCAGCACATACCTTTGCAGCAAGCAATAATTATAGTTTTGACAACATTTAAGCAACTTGGAATAGCAAAGGATTACGATAAATCATTGAATGAAATGGGCATCGTAAATCCCACTCAAATTCAGCAGGAGGCCATTCCCTTATTGTTGTCTGGCCGCATGGATTTGGTGGCTCAGGCGCATACAGGTACCGGCAAAACAGCAGCCTATGGCTTGCCATTGCTTCATCAAATTTCTCCCTCCAATAAGAGTATTCAAGGCTTGGTTTTATGTCCCACCAGAGAGTTGGGTCAGCAAGTGGCCAAGCAGTTGTTTAAGTATACAAAATATGCAGAAAATAAGGTTTTTACGGAGGCCGTATATGGAGGAGCTCCCATAGATAAACAAATTAGCGCCTTAAAAAGACCCACTCAAATATTGGTTGCCACCCCCGGACGATTAGTAGATTTATTGAAAAGGAAGGCCGTTGATTTGAGCAATGTTTTTACTGTAGTATTGGACGAGGCAGATGAAATGCTAAGTTTAGGGTTTAAAAAGGAATTGGAGCAAATACTTACCCATTTGCAAGAAGTGCAAAACAAGTGGCTTTTTTCTGCCACCATGCCCGATGGAATTAGACAAATTATAAAAAAGTTTATCCATGCAAGTGCATCTAGAATTACGGTGAACCCAAAGGCTACCGTTAATAAAAATATTGATCATCAGTTTATTATTTGTGAAGAAGCAGATAAATCGGAAATACTCTTTCGGCTTTTAAAATACCAAAAAGAAGAGCGCGGCATTATTTTTTGCAAAACAAAAAATGCCACCGTAAAGCTATCCAAACAGCTCCAAGCCAAGAATTACAAAGTAGACTGCATTCAAGGAGACATGCTCCAGAAAGAGCGGGATAAGGTTATGCGCGCGTTTAAAAACGAATCATTGCAATTTTTAGTTGCTACAGATTTAGCCGCTAGGGGCATTGATGTGCCAGACTTGGCTTTTGTTATTCATTATCAATTGCCAGATAAGGAAGAATATTACACGCACCGAAGTGGTCGAACGGCAAGAGCCGGAAAAACGGGTGTTTCTATGGCCTTGGTTACCTCCAAGGAATTAAAATCCTTAAGGTATTTTGAGAAAGCCCTGGGAATTGGTTTTCACCAAATCAGGCAAAAAGGGTCTTAACTAAACACTGACCCATTTAAAGGGCTGCTGTGCTGTAGGCACCACAATGCGTTCTGAGATGCGCTCCAAACGTTGCGGTAATCTCATTACAAAATCTCTGGCTTTTTCTGCTGCGTCGCTCAATCCTGATACCGAATCTATATTCCACTCTACCAAAAGCGATTTTAAAATATCTATGTAATCATCTGTAGTATACACTTTTATACGTTGCGCTGCATCGGAAAACTGAGCATATAACTCTCCAATTTGTTGGCCAGATTCACGCATGAAATGCGCAGGCATAACTATTTTCTTTTGCATCATATCTTTAAAGGCAAGCATCATTTCGCTGGGATCCAGTTCCATAATTAATTTTACAAAATGAATGTACGCTTTGGCATGCCTTGCTTCATCAGAGGCAATTAAGCCACACATCTTAGCCAATTGATGGTTTCCCGATTTTTTTACCAAAGAGGCTACCCGGCGATGCGATATGTTTGTGGCCAGTTCTTGAAAGCTGGTATACACAAAATTTCGGTAAGGATCTCTACCTGTTTGAATATCAAACCCATCGCTAATTAAATGCTGGGTGCTGGTTTCCATTTCTTGCATGTTTACACGACCACAGAGATATAAATATTTGTTTAAGGCGTCTCCATGTCTATTCTCTTCAGCCGTCCAGGATCGAACCCACTGGCTCCATCCATTCCTGCCTTCAGAATCTACCCCTTCTACATTCATTAACCAACTCTCATAGGTAGGCAATGCTTCTTCTGTAATGGTATCTCCAATAAGTACGGTTAAAAGATCATGGTCCATTTCTTTTGCTTGACCTTGTAATTCTCGTATTTCTTCAAAAAAGTTAGGATCTTTTGAATCGGGGAGGATATCCTGAGGTTGCCAATTTTTATCTATAGGTTTTAGGTACTGAGTGAGAATATCACCCATTTTTAACTCTATATTTTGCATGACTTCTAATCGAATATTTTCTAATTTCATTACTGGAGTATTTTCTTAATTAACTATAGGTGATGCGATTAGCATTTTTCCCGGTAGCTCAAATGATTTAGCCGAAAGTACACCTTAAAATTGGTCTTGCAAAGAGGTTGTCATATTTAGAGTAACTCTAAGTAGTCTTGTTTTTTTTATTTAAAATAATTAGTTTAATATTATATAAAAGTATTATATTTGGATATTAAACATCTGTAAACCTATAGTTTAATAGCATATATCCTTTAATTAAATATATTAATAATACCTAGTATAATACTAAATAATAC
>CALKCM010000019.1 GCA_938086785.1 uncultured Bacteroidia bacterium | reverse complement strand
TGCCTCACAGCGAGTATATATTGGTCCGGATATCATTGTATTTATACCCGATGCCTTTAGTCCAAATGGATTTGGACCAAATGCCAATAATGTATTTATTCCAGTAGCTACAAACTTCAAGGACTTTAAAATGATTATCTTCAACCGGTGGGGAGAGAAGATGTATGAGACTGAGAGCATTGATGAACCATGGGATGGGGATTATTATGGAAAAATCGCAGATCAAGGAGTATATGTCTACTATATAGAAGTATCTTCTTTAGATGACAAAGTATACAAGTTTGATGGGACATTCCATCTACTCAGGTAATTTATAAACTCCTTTGCTTAAGGCTTCTATAATTGTGACGCTCTAAGGCCAAGTCACAAAGCCGATCAACCAGTTGAGTAAAGGAGTATCCCACGGTTTTCATGAGCATTGGGTACATGGAAATATCTGTAAACCCAGGAAGTGTATTAATTTCATTCAGGCAATAATCACCGGGACCAGTATAGAAAAAATCGACTCGGCTCATTCCTTCTAGCTGCATGATTTCATATGCTTTTAAAGCAATGGCACTCAGTTCTTCCGCTTGAGACGAATTGAAATCTTTTGCTGGAACATTTACGATGGTATCAGGATTGCTATATTTATTTTCGTAGGTATAAAATTCACTGTGAACAATAATTTCTCCTACTGTACTCACTTGCAAAACTCTATTTCCTAAAACGGCCACTTCAACTTCTCTTCCTGTCATTGCTTTTTCAACGAGCACTTTATCATCAAAAGCAAAAGCCTCCTCCACTTTCAACTTTAGTTCGTCTAATGATTTAGCCTTCCCTACCCCAACAGCACTTCCCGCATTGGCAGGTTTAACAAATAAGGGAAGCCCATATTCCGTAATTAGTGCATTATAATCGTATTTTTTATAAGAATAAAGGCTGGTTCCCGGAGTAACGGGGATTCCGTTCTGTTTCAAAAGTTGCTTAGTCACCTCCTTATCCATACACATAGAACTCGCTAAAACGCCAGGCCCTACAAAAGGTATGTCTAATATTTCCAGAAGCCCTTGCAACAGACCATCTTCTCCATTATTCCCATGAACAATGGGAAATATCGCATCCAATGGAAGAGCCTCTTTTTCTTTGTTATCCAAACAAATGGGGTTCTTTGCTCCTGGTATTAGCAATAAAGGCTGGTGTAACTTTGATGATCCGATTTCGTCAAATGAGTCAAAAAATGCATCAGGAAGCAGATACCATTGCCCTGTTTTTGAAATTCCAATTAATCTGAACGTATTATCTTTACTTTCAGTTCCAGCTAAAAATATATTTTTTGCAGACTTTATTGATATTTCGTGCTCCGGTGATACTCCACCCAGAATAATCCCCACATTCATGCAACGAAAATAGAACCTAAACGAAAGAATATACGCATGTATTATTAACAGCTGTGAATTAGTAAATCTAAAGCATATAATAAACCCTATTCAAATAAGGCACTTTAGCGATATAGAACACGATCTAACCTCTACTATTAAGCAATTTAAATACTACAAATCGCAGAGAAAAAAACAATCAAAGAAATGAAAGCCTGGTTTGCATAACTAAACATAAATAGCAAAAACATGGACATACACCTTAAGCACCTGCTAATAAATATGACCAACCTACCTATGATATAACAAACAGATAAGGAGCCCATTATACTTATTAAAGTGACCAAATAAATTTTTAGCCAAAGCCTCAGAAGAGATTAATAAAACAGGTTTTCCATACCCAAAGGGAAAGTGAGCGGTTCAATGCAGGCGATCTATATTAGAAAGAAGAAAAGATCGCTATACCCAAGATATAAAAAAATGAGGAGCAATAGCCCCTCATAAAGAACAGATAAACTATTCAATTTACTTATTCTTAAATCGATCTTTCGCATTCCATCCCATGGATACTCCAAATCTCTGTGATTTTAAGCCCGGTGAATAAAAAAAGTTAACCGGTAAGTTCATCTTTCCACTTTTAAAAGTCTTGCCAATGGCAATAATTAAAGAGGTGCTCAATTCGACGGTTCCCCTGCTATCCATTCTTTTTTCAAATTTATCCATAGCAGAACCAGCAGGCAGTTGACTTTTTAAAATCCAATTACCATTGGCATCATAAACTCCTTGCGCCATTTTGGTTAAGGTAAAGCTTGGCCCAATGGCAAACTCAAGTCCACTTTTATTGTTTCTGATCCCATTTAATATAGCTATACTTGGAATAAAGCGTCCTTGATCTAATCCTGAAATCATAGGAACAAACTCAAATAACGCTTGAAAATTACCTTCATTCAAGTACTGCTTTTCGAATTGATATCCAAACTGAAATGAGTAATTCGTAGAAGCAAAACCGCCATCGAAAGTTGGAGCCTGTAAAATATCCGCTGCTTGCCCCATTACAAAAACACCCCCCATTCTTGGACCATTAGCACTTAATGACAATTGATATGGATTGTTTATCTCACTATTATATTGCTCCGACTTCGTCAACTTATCCACGATTAATTGGTCATTTGAAATACCGTACATTTCATTCAATGCAATGCGAAACATCAATAATTCCTGACCCGAAATTTTTAGGAATACTTTGGTATATGTGCGCTCAAAAGACTTTTCGCTCGTATTAAATAGCCTAAAATTTACCAGAATCTTTTCGCCTATAGTAGAAATAGATCCAGTCATATAATAATCTGCTTCTATTTTTTTACTCAACTCTGTCAGGCATTGAGTGCTGTAACAATTTGCAATCTTGAGGGTATCGCGTTTTACAAAATATTCTAAGTCATACTTATCCGTAACGGTATATTTATTTAACCTTTGCAATTCATTATATAGATACGGCATAGCATCAGGTATATCCTTAATGTAATCCAAAAAATCAAAAGCTATGAGACAAATGGATGGCTTTGAATGAGCTCCAGATTGTGCTTTGATCTTATTTGAAATAAAACTAATAATTAATGCTGCGATAATCAATACTACTTTTTTCATGTTTACTTTTTCTTTTGTTGTGGTACAAAGATGATTTAGGAATGAAGCCCATTATTTGCATAAAAAACGTATACGTTTATAATTAGAACAAAAAACATAAAAATAACATTCAAATGATATATAAAAAACACATATCATACATATATTAATTTTTTATATCCGAAATAATCATATATCGCATATATTTGTAAATACATAAATTGTAAATCGCAAAATAAAAATGGATAAAATTCAAGAAGAGTTTATAGAATTACTTAAAAAAAACACTCCAACTCAAACTCATTTAGCCACAGAGCTCAGTGATTTACTCGGACTGAGCATTGATAGTATTTATAGACGTTTTAGAGGACAAACCTCCATTTCACTTGCTGAAACTGTGAAGATATGCAAACATTATGGCATTCCTCTAGATAGTCTCTCTGAGAACAACAGTTCCTCAGTTAACTTTCAAATTAATAAATTAAGCAATGACCCCTCTACCTTTAGGTCTTATTTAAATGGGCTATTAGGTGGTATCCAGGGAGCGAATGCATTTGAAGAGCGCAAAATGATTTATGCGGCTGAAGATTTACCCGTTTTCTATCACTTCTTTCTCCCCAACTTAGCCCGGTTCAAATCGGCCTATTGGACTAAATCAATCATGAATCTACCCGAAGTACAATTGCAAAAAGTAGAAGACATTGAATCTCCAGAGGAATGGAAAGAAATATCTACGAATATTGGAAGAGAATTTCTCAATCTTCCCTCTGTAGAAATTTGGACTGAAGACACCCTTAAAAGCACCCTTCAACAGATTAAGTTTTATTGGGAAGCAGGTTTCTTTGGCGAAAAGCAAACTGCTCTTGATATAATACAAGATGTTAAAATACTAATTCAATGCGTGCAAAGACAAGCCGAAATGGGCAAGAAAATACATCCTGCCAAAATGCAAGTTACTTCTACAAACTATAAATTATACATAAGTGACTTAATGATTGGCAACAACACTGTATCCCTCCAAACTAACGAGAACAAGTCAACTTATATTGGTTACAATACATTCAATTATATGATTACAAAAAACACTTTTTTTAATGAAAACGTAGATAAATGGCTTAACAATTTTATTGGCAAGAGCACATTGGTATCGCAGGTAGCAGAAAAACAGCGAAATCAGTTCTTCAAAAAACAGGGCCAAACCATTGAAGAACTCAACCAGTTTATTCAAAATGATTTTCTAATCTAAATGATAAAATGCCTAATAATAGTTCAAAATTAAATAGCTTTGCCATGAATGGAGATGCTAAATACAGATAACCCTAAACAAAGCCTTAATAATGTAAAGGTGGGTAAGGATGTTAAAATATATGATTTTGTTAATGCATATGGATGCAGTATTGATGATGGGAGTAAAGTAGGCACCTTTGTTGAAATACAAAAAGGTGTTTCGATTGGAAAAAACTGTAAAGTTAGCAGTCATTCCTTTATATGTGAGGGAGTAACCATTGAGGACAATGTATTTATAGGCCATAATGTGACCTTCATTAATGATAGAATACCACGCGCAACTCGGCCTGATGGAAGCATGCAAACCGAAGAAGATTGGACCATGGAAAACACTATAATTGGCAAAGGAGCATCTATAGGTTCCAGTGCAACCATTATGTGTGGCATATCAATTGGGGAAGGAGCACTTATTGGCGCTGGTAGCGTTGTAACTAAAGATGTTCCTGCTGGAGCTACCGCTTATGGGAATCCAGCTAAAATTAAATAATTCTTACTTTCTCCATTGATAGCGACGGACTACCCAAATTAGACGAGCGGTTTCTTTGGCTGCCTTCCATACAATTTGCAAGGAGGCTCCTCTGCTTTTACCCGAAGTTCGCGGCAGGTATTTAGATTTTGATTCAATTACCGAACAGCCCTTTGATACGAGCTTTGCGCAAATTTCACTGGTGAGAATATTACTTTGTAATTCTATGGGGAAAATAGATTGCAAATCCGATTTTCTAAAAATCAAAATCCAGTTTACATCCTTTATTTCAAGGCCAACTAAACTCTTGTTGATTAATTTATTCAATAGAGACAAACCATTCCTGAACAGACTATAAGTAGTGTTTTCCGCACGGTATAGATTGACGAACACTCCTTCTTTAAATTCTAAAAAGTCCTTAAGTTCATTGATATCAAACTGCCCATCTCCAGGAACAGCCACAATATAGTCGCCCAACCCCTTGGTGTATATGCTTTTCAGAGTACTCCCAATGCCCTCATTTTCGTTTTTAGCAATAAGATCAAGGTTTGAATAATCCTTCTGTAGACGTTGAACAATATGAACAGAATTATCTGTGCTTCCATCATCCACAACCAAAACTTGAAGTTTTAAGATGTCTGAAAGTTCATCAAAGATGTTTTTTACCACACGCGATATACTCCCCTCTTCGTTGTAGCACATCACTCCAATGGTAAAAAAGGATTTTTTCATCGTTGCGCAAAAATACACGATTATTTTTGTAGCGTAGAATTGATGGAGATATTTTAGATATTTATATTACAAATAATGAAGTAAAGAAAGCAAATATTTCTTTCGTTCTCCTTGCATTTCAAGCGAAGAAATAATGTTAACTTCGTTCCGTGTTACTGCAAGATGTAGAACAATACGGGAATTTAGAGCTTTTGGCTCGTCAAGTGGTGGAGGGATTTATCACAGGTTTGCACAATAGTCCAAACCATGGCTTTAGTGTTGAATTTGCAGAACACAAATCCTATTCTCCGGGAATGAATATTCGGAATATTGATTGGAAATTATTTGCTCGGAGTGACAAATTATTTGTGAAGCAATTTGAGGAAGAAACGAACCTTAGGTGTAGAATACTTTTAGATGTTTCAAACTCTATGCGGTATCCGGAGGATGGCAATGCAAAACTTAAATTCTCTGTTTTGGCTACTGCAGCCATCTGCCAATTGCTCCGAAAACAGAGGGATGCTTTTGGGTTAAGTACCTTTAATCAAAAGTTAGTGGAGCATGGCCATATGAAAAGCAACGATCGGCATTTTATAAATGTTCTTTCTCAACTCGACAAATATTGGACGGATAAGGCTCCCATTCCACAAACAGAATCAAAAGAGGATCTTATACAAACCTTGCATTATATCGCGGGCAATGCGCATCGCAGAAGTCTGATTATTTTATTTACAGATATGCTAGATGATCAAAGCGACAATGAGGACGTTTGGCAAGCTCTACAATATCTCAAACATGGTAAAAACGAAATTATTTTATTCCATGTAAGGGATAGTAAGACCGAACTTGATTTTGACTTCAGCTCCAGAGAATATCGATTTGAACACTTAGAATCTGAAGAAAGTATGGTTTTAAACCCGGGTGAAATAAAAGAAGCTTATGTGAAGGAAGCGCATGCATTTGATGAAATGGTAAAGGAGAAGTGCTTATCTTATAATATTGACTATTACCCTATTGATGCAGCACAAAATTTTAACCAGTTATTACTGACTTTTTATCAAAAAAGACGTCGCATGCAGTCTTAGCGATCAAATGTTAACCGCATGGGATTCAAATCCTTAATAGATCCGTTTTCGTAACTTAAAGTACCATTCACCCAAACTTTATCTATACTATGGTTAAAGGTGTGAGCTTCTAGCGGACTCCAAGCACATTTGTATAAGATATTGCTTTTATTAATGGTGTATGGATTTTCATTTAACAAAACCAGATCAGCATAAAACCCTTCTTGAACAAAGCCTCTTTTATCTACATTATAAAGTTGGGCTGGAGCGTGACACATCTTTTCTACCATGCGCTCTATACTTAATCGTCCACTATCTACAGCGCTGAGCATTAACTGAATGCTATGCTGTACCAGTGGTAAACCACTTGGAGCAGAGGTATAAAGGTTTTGCTTTTCTTCCCATGTGTGTGGGGCGTGATCCGTCGCAATTACATCGATGCGGTTATCCAACAGGGCTTCCCAAATGGCTTCTCTATTGTGAGCCTCTTTTATAGCTGGATTGCATTTAATGAGGTTTCCCTTTTCTGCATAATCATCTGCAGAGAAGTATAAATGATGCACACAAGCCTCTGCTGTAATTTTTTTATCCCTTAATGGAATGTCATTTCGAAAGAGCTCCAACTCCTTCTCAGTAGTTATATGGAGGATATGCAGGCGTGTATCGTATCTATTGGCTAAATCTACTGCCATGGATGATGACAAATAACAGGCTTCTTCGTCTCTAATTACTGGATGCATATGGGCAGGGATATCGTCTCCATACTTAGCAATGGCTTCTGCAGTTTGTTTTCGTATTCTTGCTTCATCTTCGCAATGGGTGGCCAAAAGTATAGGGCACTCCTTAAATAGTTCTTCCAGTGCTTTGGGTTGATCCACTAACATATCGCCTGTTGAAGAGCCCAAGAATGCTTTAACTCCACAAACTGTTTGTGGGTTTACTTTCTTTACTTCTTCAATATTGTGATTGGTTACCCCGAGATAAAACGAATAATTGACTGCACTGCTCTGCTTACCGATATTCATCTTATCCTCTAAAATAGCATTGGTGGTAGTTTGCGGATTCACATTAGGCATTTCCATGAAAGAAGTTACTCCGCCAGCTAAAGCAGCCCTACTCTCTGTTCCAATATCTGCTTTATGCGTTAGGCCAGGTTCTCTAAAATGAACTTGATCATCAATTGCTCCAGGAATCACATATTGGCCTTTAGCGTCGTATTCATTCACTTTTGAAGAGACAGAAATGCCTTGCCCAATTTTAGCAATGAGACCATCTTCTATGAGAATATCTGCTTCATGAGTTTTTCCATTGGTCACTATTTTTGCGTTGCGGATGATGCTATTCATTGGCACAAAAGTACAACAGAATAAAAATGAATAATTCATTCTCTAAATCTAAATTAACTAATTTTGAAAAATGAGCTTACCGCTATTCAATGTGCGCGTTTACGGAATTATACAAAAGGGAAATCATTACTTACTCTCTCATGAATGGAATGATAAAGTAGACTTTTGGAAGTTTCCTGGAGGTGGGGTTGAAAAAAACGAAGGGATTGAGCAGGCCTTAAAACGAGAACTCATGGAAGAACTCAATACTGAAATAAAAGACGCGAAACTTTATTACGTAAATGAACATTATCAAAAAAGTTTGTTTGGCAAAGAGTCTCTACTAGCCTTCTATTACTTAGTAAATGCAACCAATATGGATCTATCCCCAAAGAAGGAAATAAAATGGGGCAAAGACTATCATCTGAAATTCAGTTGGGTTTCAGCAGATGAACTTGAAGAGCACATGCATTTTCCCTTAGATAAAATTGTAGTGAATCGCTTAACGAAGTAAATGAAAACTACCTGATTTTCTGTAGAGTTCGTTGTCACAGCCGATGTAATTAATTTGATATACATACACACCTTCTGGTGCAGGTCGGCCGTTAATAGTACCATCCCAATTAGACTCTGTAGAATTATAATCTGCCAATTTCTCTCCCCAACGATTGTATAATTTAACGCTATAAAGCACACCTACATCATAAAACTTATTATCTGGATACACATCGTTGATGCCATTTCCATTTGGACTGAATGCATTGGGCATATAAGCCTTATTTGGATATAGATCAGGATCTTTGGTAATGTAAACGCTATCCTGTGTAAAACACCCCTCTTGACTGAGTATTCTAACCCAATAAAGGCCTTCTTTCATTGCCGATATAGATCTGGTAGTTTCACCAGTACTCCAAGAATATGACTTCATATTAGAACCTCCATCCAATAAAGGATTATTAGATACACAAACAGTCGTATCAGAACGGAGATTTAATGCAGGATTAAAAAATAAATTAACATATAAACTATCGGATTCTGGGCAATTGTATTGATTTAAGACATGTACAACTACTTTGCCCGGTTGTTTTAGTTGAAAGATTCTTCCACTAACTTCTTTGTTCCATATAATATTTGAAAATCTCGTATCGGTAATCTGAAGTAAGGTATCAATGGATTCGCAATATCTTAGATCCTTACCAAGGCCAAATTCAAGGGGATAGTTTTCAAAATTAAAATCCTTGTCTTTTTTACAAACCCCACGAACCACTTTCAGGTTTATTTTGCTTGGAGAACTCGTTGTTAGCGTTCTTCCATTACTTATCGCACCAGCAGCGTTCCAAGTAACATCTCCATCTATAATTTCTGAATCAAACTGAATCGAAGTATAGGGGCAGACAATGGTATCTAACTGAGGAATAATAATTTCTGGATATTGAATAATAAATGAGGTATCTGAACTAGGACAATTTAATAAACTCAAAGAATTAGCCACATATTCTCCTACCTTAGATGTTTTTATGACATTCTGCGTACTTCCCGTGGACCAGAGAACAGAGTTATATAAATTAGAATCAACGACAAACAAGTCTCTTACAAAAGCATCGTAGGAGCAATAAAAGGTATCTCCAGCTATTTTAAGATTGGGTTTGTCCTCAACTATATCAATAGTATCAAACCATTTACATGATTTGTATAAAATAGAAGCGGTATATCTGCCCGGTTTATTAAAGATAGCCGTTTGAGACACTTGACCATCACTCCATAAGTACGTTTGGCTATCTTGAGATATTTTTATGGAAACAGCTTGGCCTTCACAAAAGAAGGTATCCTTAGGAAGGACAGGTTTAATAGGTTTTACAATCTCAATTTTTTCACGAATGGTATCTGTACAATCGTCGTTAATGGCAATTAATTGGATCTCATATGTACCAGAATCGGGGTATGTATACGCAGGAAAACTAGCCACAGAAGTATCATCCGTTCGACCAGGAACACCAAAATCCCATTTGTAACTCGTTGCACCATCAGACAAATTATTGAATTCATATTTATAATTACATATTTCTTGAGGATTGAAATAACTGGCCACCAGATTGAACTCACAATTTTGGATATTAAATTGATAATCTCTACGTGTTTCTCCAATTACTACCCCATCTCTAATTTCTTTAACCAAGATGCCCACTACGAATTGTCCAGTTACATTCGGATTAACCGTCAATCTACCAGTATTGTAATCAATCCTCAAGTTTGGATTTCCAAGAACAGGCGTCTGGGCGTTGTAAGGAGCCTTAAAGGTGACTTCTGTAAAGTTGGGTCTTTCAAACTCAAACCGATTGGATGGACGAGTATTTGAGAAGTTATTTCCTCCCAAGTAGGGATTAAATAACTCATAGACCAGACTATCCCCATCGGCATCCGTTGCACTGTGGTCAAAGTCTAAAAAAGTATTTGTACAAATAAAGTTTGGTGGAAGTTCTTTAAAAACAGCACTTGTATTATGTTTCGCGTCTGAAAGAAGGCTTAATTCTGGAATTTTGGTCCAGTTGTTAGATCCAGTTGCACCAGCATCAAGAAGGTTGGTAATGGTTCTATTTCGACAGCACCGTTGAAATGAAACATAATAACCTCCTTTGCGATCAGGAAGACTCACATCTATTTCATAAACGTAGGCATCAGAGCAGGCATTCGGAGATCTTTTAAGACAATTGTAAAAGACTTTTTGCAAACGCGTAGGACCCGTACGCTGAACCGTGTATTGTGTAATATAACGCCTAGTATCCCCACCAAATATTGCAAAAATAGCTGTAATATCTTGATCAATGGCTGCTTGTGATCCGTTCAAGCAATCCATAAAAAGGTCCAATCTTAATCTGTAATTATTATCCCCTAAGTATTTATAGGTCATTTCACCCCCAACGATATGCGTTGCATTTAGTCGCAAAATCGTAAATAAAAAGAGTGTGAGTATAGCTTTCTTCAAGGCCACACAAATATAAACAACAATACCTTGTAATTGTTTGAAGAAAATAGATGTCTATTGAAAAGTATTCAGGCAATCAATAACAGCTGAAATCTCTTCATCCGTCATTTCTGGAAACATAGGTAAACTCACACAATGGTTAGCTAAGTATTCACTATTAGGCATATCCCCTGCCTTGTAGTTTAAGAAATGATACGCTTTTTGCAAATGACAAGGAATAGGATAATGAAATGCGTAACCCACATCATTTACTTTCATATGCTCCAAAAGAGCCTCTTTATTTTCTGTGGTAATTACAAACAAGTGATAAACAGAGTCGGAGTGTTCTTGAGCTTGCTGCCATTTAATATGCGTAGACTTAATTTCAGATCGATATCTTTTAGCGATGTGCTGACGCCTTTGTATCCACCCATTTAAATGATCTAATTTAATACTTAGGGCAGCTCCCTGAAAACCGGACATTCGCATATTATACCCTACCAAATCATGGTGATACCTCTGTTCGCAACCATGGTTTCTGAGCATACGCATTTTAGCTGCAAGTCCCTCATCATTCGTAAATGCCGCCCCTGCTTCTCCCCAGGCACCTAAATTTTTGCCGGGATAAAAAGAGGTACAACTAATCACCCCATAGGTTCCCGCTTTACGATCTTTATATGATGCACCCAATGCTTGTGCATTGTCTTCTACCACAGGAATATGATGCTTATTTGCTACACTCATAATCGAATCTAAATCTGCCACTTGCCCGTATAAATGAACGGCCATGATTAACTTGGTTTTAGGTGTAATGGCTTTCTCAAGTTTCTGAGGACAAATATTCCAGGTATTTTCATCACAATCCACAAACACTGGAGTAGCGCCTAAATAACTTGGGGCCCAAGCAGTAGCCACAAAAGTATTGGCAGGAACAATAACCTCGTCTCCAGGTTTGATACCTAGAGCTGTCAATGCAAGGTACAAAGCGTTCGTACCGTTATTTACAGCAATGGCGTGATCCACATTTAAATAGGTCTGCAGCTTTCCTTCAAGTTCCTCTACAAAAGGACCACCAGTAAAAGCGGTATTATCGACAACTTCCTCAAATTTACTCAACACCTCTTTTTTAAGGCCTTGAGTCTGTCTTTTTAAATCAAAAAATGGAACCTTCATTTGTGCCTCAAAAATACAAACTATCTCTTGAATTAGACGCTTAATTTCCAATTTACCCTATGTTTTACGAGCATAAGACAAAGATGAAAGGAAATATTGAATGCATAAAAAAAGGAGCCCTGAGGCTCCTTTTTCATTATAGCGTGGAAATAAATTACATTCCCTTTGCTTGTTCGATCCAAGCAGCCCAACCTTCTGGACTGGTCATTGAATCTTTTTCCTCTAATTTGGCAATCTTCTCTTCGGTAAGAGCAGCCATGTCTGCATAAGTCATAATACCTAGTGCATTTAAACGTTCAGCGAACTTTGGTCCAACACCATTCAGCTTGGTTAAATTATCTGCTTTTACTTCAGATGCTTTTTCTTTCACTGCTGGAGCTTCTTCCACTACTTCTTCTTTTACCTCTGTAGCCTCAGTCTCAACTGTTTCAACAACAGCTTCTACATCTTCTACTTTGGCCGCTGGAGAAGTACTTTTAGCACGTCCTCTACGCGTCTTTTTAGCCTTAGTCGTTGTTGAAGAACCTCCACCAAATCCATCAAAGAATTCATTGAAATCTACTAACTCAATAAGAGCCATATCAGCATTATCACCTGCTCTATTCCCCACCTTAAGAATTCGAGTATATCCACCATTTCTGTTGGCTACCTTTTCTCCAACCACTTTAAATAGTTCGTTTACAGCAACCTTATCTTTAAGGTATGAAAACGCTATTCTGAAGTTGTGTTGTGTAGGCTGTTTCCCACGCGTAATTATTGGCTCAACAAATACTCTAAGAGCTTTTGCTTTGGCAACTGTAGTCGTTATTTTTTTATGCTTGATTAACGATGAGGCCATGTTAGACAACATCGCAGCTCTGTGCGATTTTGTCCGACTTAATTTATTAAATTTTTTACCGTGTCTCATTCGTTAATCGTCGTTTAAATTATACTTTGAAATGTCCATACCAAAGGTCAAGCCTTTTTCCAAGACAAATTCCTCTAATTCAGAAAGTGATTTTTTACCAAAATTTCTAAATTTAAGAAGATCATCAATATGATAGCTCACCAATTCTCCTAAAGCACGTATCTCGGCAGCTTTAAGACAGTTGTATGCACGCACAGAAAGATCTAAGTCAGCCAAAGGAGTTTTCAATATCTTACGCATCTGTAAGAAAGTTTCGTCTACTTCTTGCACTTGCTTAGCTGCTTTAGATTCAGGCATAATATTTTCATCACTAAATAAAACAAAGTGCTGAATCAATATCTTAGCTGCTTCTTTAAGAGCTTCTTCTGGATGTATACTCCCATCGGTGGTAACTTCCATAATCAAATTTTCGAAATCTGTTTTTTGCTCAACACGAAAATCTTCAACTGAATACTTTACATTTTTGATTGGAGTAAAAATACTATCAATTGCTACAAGACCAATTGGTGCATCCTTCATCTTATTCTCTTCTGCTGGAAGATAACCTCTTCCTTTACCTACAGTTAACTCGATATCAAATTGGATATTTTTATCCAAATTACAAATCACTAACTCTGGGTTAAGAATGATAAATGAATTGGTAAATTTACCAATTTCACCCGCCTGAAATTGCTCTTTATTTTTGATTGAGATAAAGATTTTCTCACTTTCTTCAGCTCCAGCATTCGCTTTAAAGCGAACCTGCTTGAGATTAAGAATAATTTCAACAACATCTTCAACAACACCTTTAACGGTACTGAACTCATGATCTGCTCCTTGAATTTTAATGTTCGTAATCGCATATCCTTCTAAAGAAGATAATAAGATACGACGCATTGCATTTCCTATGGTAACTCCGTAGCCCTTTTCAAGCGGACTAAATTCAAAGATTCCATGAAAATCTGTGGCTTTTTGCATCACCACTCTATTTGGTTTCTGAAATGGTATAACACCCATAATAATTTCCTCTTATTTACTGTAAAGTTCTACAATTAATTGTTCTTTGATATTCTCTGGAATATCTGATCTCTCCGGCATGGTAACAAAAGTTCCCTCAAGGACAGTTGCATTCCATTCGAGCCAAGGGAAACGGCTGTTTCCATTACCTACTGAGTCTGCGATTACCTCTAAAGATTTAGACTTTTCCCTTACCGCAACCATATCACCTGGTTTTAACTGACAACTTGGAATATTAACTACTCTACCATTTACGGTAATGTGTTTGTGAGAAACCAATTGTCTCGCAGCTCTACGTGTAGGAGCAATACCTAAACGGTAGACTGTGTTATCCAACCTAGACTCTAAAAACTTTAATAAGTTCTCACCTGTAATACCCTTTTTGTTTGCAGCCTTTTTGAACGTGTTTCTAAATTGACGTTCAAGTACTCCATAGGTAAATTTAGCTTTCTGCTTTTCAGATAACTGAATAGCATATTCACTTTGCTTTGGTCGTCTTCGAGAGGGACCATGAATTCCTGGACCGTAATTTTTTCTCTCGAGCGCTTTGTCTTTTCCAAAAATTGCGTCTTTAAAGCGCCTCGCAACCTTTGATTTTGGACCTGTATATCTAGCCATGTTTTTCTTTAATTAATTAAACTCGTCTAATTTTTGGTGGACGACAACCGTTGTGCGGTAAGGGAGTAACGTCAGTAATAGATTGTACTTCCATACCTACAGTTTGTAGGTTACGTATTGCACTTTCTCTTCCGCTTCCTGGACCTTTAACAAAGACATCTACTTTACGCAGCCCAGCATCATGAGCTACTTTACCACAATCAAGTACTGCTTGTTGAGCAGCATAAGGGGTATTTTTCTTAGATCCTCTGAATCCCATTTTACCTGCAGAAGACCAAGAAATAACTTGACCCTCCATATTCGTAATAGATATAATCACGTTATTAAAAGATGCTTTAATGTGCACCTGTCCGTGTGAATCTACTTTTACTTTTCGTTTTTGAACTTTTTTAGCCATTCTAAAAATCTAAATTATTTCGTTGCCTTCTTTTTACCTGCAACAGTTTTACGTTTTCCTTTTCTGGTTCTCGCGTTAGTACCTGTTTTTTGTCCTCTAACTGGTAACCCTTTTCTATGGCGCTGGCCTCTGTAGCAACCAACATCCATCAAACGCTTGATGTTCAACTGAACTTCACTACGCAGCTCTCCTTCAGTTTTAATATTGTCGCTAATGAAGGTACGGATTTTAAGCAATTCCTCATCATCCCAGTCTTCTACTTTTTTACTTTCATCAATACCGGCAGACCCAAGTATATCACTTGCCTTGTTTGGTCCAATACCGAAGATATAAGTTAAACCTATAACTCCTCTTTTACTTTTTGGTAAATCTATTCCTGCTATCCTAGCCATATTATCCTTGTCTTTGTTTAAATCTAGGGTTCTTCTTGTTGATCACGTAAATTTTACCATTACGTCTCACAATTTTACAGTCCTCACTGCGTTTCTTTATAGAAGTTCTAACTTTCATTTTTTCTATTTATATCTATACGTAATTCTACCTCTTGTCAAATCGTACGGGCTCATCTCAACAGCAACTTTATCACCGGGCAGAATACGTATGTAAAACTTACGCATTTTACCACTAATTGTAGCGATTATCTGATGACCGTTGCCTAACTCAACACGAAACATTGCGTTGGATAAGGCTTCTACGATTTTGCCATCTTGTTTTATTGCTTCTTGTTTAGCCATTTTTTAAAGGGTTGCAAAATTACTATTTAATTCACTAAAATCCAACTTGGTTTGTAGCGTTACCAGTAAATCTTCCTTTCATTCTTCCACCATCGCTCATTAAGCCATCATACTTACGCATTAACAAATAACTATCTACTTGTTGTAACGTATCTAAAACCACACCAACAAGAATCAACAAACTTGTACCACCATAGAACTGACTAAACTCAGCATCTTTGGTTAAAAAAGTATAGACAATTGCCGGCAGAACAGCTATAATAGATATAAATATTGCTCCGGGGAACGTCACTTTACTAATGATATCATCAATAAAATTAGCCGTTTGTTTTCCTGGTTTAATACCTGGTATAAAGCCATTATTCCGCTTCATATCATCTGCCATTTGGACGGGGTTAAAAATAATTGCTGTGTAAAAATAAGTAAACAATATGATCATAATCATAAGCACAACATTGTGCAAAAGACCATAAGGGTTATTCATAGAGTTTAACCAAGCTGGAGGTCCTGTTTCTGTGTAGAATGAACCTAAAGTTGCGGGCAAGAACAATAATGCTTGAGCGAAAATAATTGGCATAACACCTGCAGCCATAATTTTAATGGGCAAATATTGTCGCACACCACCATATTGTCTGTTTCCTACCACTCGTTTGGCATAATTCACTGAAATTTTACGTGTACCTTGGGTTAACATGATAACGATAAGTACAATAAAGAACCAAATCACCATTTCAATTAAGAACATAATTAAACCTCCATCCTTTGCACGGAAAGCAAACTCACTAACCAATGAAGAAGGGAGACGCGCAATAATACCCACCATAATAAGAAGTGAAATACCATTACCTAATCCTTTATCTGTAATTTTTTCTCCAATCCACATCGCAAACATAGTTCCTGCTACAAGTAACATTACATTGATAATCATAAACTGAGACTCGTTCATAACGTCTGGTCTCGTAAAGAAAAGTAATGCTTCGTTATTGCCTGCCGTTGAGGTTATATTCTTTAAGTAACCAATGGCTTGTACACCAGTAAAGGCGATAGTAAGTAAACGTGTATATTGATTAATCTTACGTCTTCCTTCCTCACCTTCCTTTTGTAACCGTTGGAAACTAGGGATTGCAATGGAGAATAACTGCATAAAAATAGATGCAGAAATATATGGCATAATACCCAGGGCTAAAATAGATCCACGAGCAAAGGCACCACCTGCAAATGTATTAATTAAGCTCAATACACTTCCGGAGGTCTGACTAGCTAAACCTGCTAGCTTACTTCCATCGATACCGGGTAATGAGATAAAACTCCCTACACGATAAACCACGAGCATGAGCATCGTGAAAAGGATTTTTTTTCGCAATTCTTCAATTGCCCAAATATTTTTTAGCTTCTGAACTATAGCCTTCATAATTATTCGATTATGTTAGCTGAACCGCCGGCTTTTTCAATAGCACTTTTTGCAGACTCGCTAAACTTATGAGCATGAACTTCTAACGATGATGAAACCTCACCACGTCCTAAAACTTTAACTAAATCTTTTTTACCCACTAGATTTTTATCTATTAAGGTTTGCTTATCAATCTTAGTTACTTTTAGATCATTAGCCAGTTGTTGTAACACATCTAAATTAATCGCTGAATACTCCACACGATTAATATTTCTAAATCCAAATTTAGGAATACGACGTTGCAGTGGCATTTGTCCACCTTCAAAACCGATTTTCTTGCTGTATCCAGATCTAGATTGAGCCCCATTGTGCCCTTTTGTCGATGTTCCACCTCTTCCAGAACCTTGACCTCTACCTATTCTTTTGCCTTTTTTAACCGAACCTGCGGCAGGCTTTAAATTACTTAAATCCATTTTAATCTGCTTTTTCTACTTTCAACAAATGACTAACCGTGCGAATCATTCCATCCATTTGAGGATTAGATTCTACTTCTTTAGTCGCATTCATTTTTCTTAAACCTAAAGCTACGAGAGTAGCTTTTTGATTTTTGGGGTATCCAATACCACTCTTGATTAATGTTATTTTTACTTTAGACATACCCTTATCCGTTAAAAACTGTATTTAAACTTACTTTTCGTTGTCTAGCAACTGTTAATGGGTCACGCATTTTTAGTAAAGCATCAAACGTTGCTTTTACCACATTGTGTGGATTAGAGCTTCCTTTAGACTTTGCTAATACATCGTTAACACCAGCGCTCTCGAAAACTGCACGCATAGCACCACCAGCTATTACACCAGTACCACTAGACGCCGGTTTCATAAACACATAACCGCCACCATATTTTCCGTATTGCTCATGAGGAACGGTACCATTGATAATAGGAATTTTTACAAGATTCTTTTTCGCATCTTCAATTCCTTTATTAATAGAGTCAATTACCTCATTAGACTTACCTAATCCATGACCAACGATTCCTTTTCCGTCTCCAACAACAATTATTGCTGTAAAGCTAAAAGTACGTCCACCCTTGGTTACCTTAGCAACACGATTTATAGCAACAACTTTTTCAGTTAAAGTTGTATCTGCTGGTCTGATTCTCATTTTATTATTACTCACTGTGGATTCCTTTTAAAAGTTTAAACCTCCTTCTCTAGCACCTTCGGCTAAAGCTTTAATTCTACCATGGTATAAAAAACCACCTCTATCAAAAACAACGGTTTCTACTCCGAGTGTTTTTGCTTTTTCAGCAATAGCAACACCAACCACTTTCGCAGCTTCAATTTTTGATAACTTATCTGTTTTTACACTACCTGCAAGACTCGAAACACTACTTAATGTTACTCCGTCTGCATCATTTACTAATTGAGCATAAATTTGAGCGTTGCTTCTGAAAACAGAAAGACGTGGTCTTTCAGCTGTTCCGGCAATTTTACCTCTAATTCTGCGTCGAATTCTTTGTCTTCTTGATATACTTTTTGACATGTTAACCTCCTGCTATTATCCTGCTGCAGTTTTACCTGCTTTTTTACGTAAAACTTCTCCTCTAAATCTGATTCCTTTTCCTTTATATGGCTCAGGACTTCTAAATGAACGGATTTTAGCGGCACATTGACCTAATAGCTGTTTATCGGCACACTCCATTGTTATGGAAGGGCTTTTTCCTTTAACCATTTCAGTCGTTACTTTTATCTCCTCAGGTAGTCTCAACATAATTCTATGTGAGTAGCCTAAGGTAAAGTCAACCACATTTCCTTGGTTTGTTACTTTGTAACCTACACCAACTAATTCTTGGGTGACTTTATGACCTTCGGATGTTCCAACAACCATATTTTTAATGATTGATCGATACAAACCATGTAAAGCTTTACTTTGCTTTGAGTCATCTGGGCGATTTACTGTGGCAATTCCATCTTCCTGAGATATTGTGATCCCACCTGTGATTTCTTGCCTCACTTCTCCTTTCGGACCTTTCACAACACACACGCTACCATCCATTGTAATGGTGATACCTGAGGGCACTGTAATTGGTAATTTTCCTATTCTTGACATTCTTTTTATTTAATCTTATGATACGTAACACAAAACTTCGCCACCGATATTTTTAACACGGGCTTCTTTGTCCGTCATAACACCATGGGAAGTTGATATAATTGCAATACCTAAACCATTGAGCACACGTGGAAGAGAATCTGCATCTACATATTTTCTTAAACCTGGAGAGCTCACTCTTTTTAATTCGGTAATTGCACTTAATTTAGTTGAAGAATCATATTTTAAAGCAATACGTATTTGGCCTTGCTTATTATCTGTTTCTTCGAATTTGTACTTAAGGATGTAACCTTTTTCATACAGAACACGCGTTATTTCTTTTTTAACGTTACTTGCTGGGATATCAACCACTCGGTGGTTTGATTTCGAAGCATTACGTATTCTGGTTAATAAATCTGCTATTGGATCAGTCATTTCTTTATCTTAATTTTTACCAACTGGCTTTTGTTACACCTGGAATTTTTCCTTCGTTCGCTAGAGCACGAAACTGGTTTCTTGATATACCAAAAGTTCTCATGTAACCACGGGGTCTTCCCGTAAGCTTACATCTGTTTCTCAATCTTACTGGAGAGGCATTTCTAGGAAGCTTTTGTAATTCTTCATATTTACCTTCTGCTAATAATCTAGCACGTTTCTCAGCATATTTGGCTACCATTTTCTCGCGCTTGCGCTGACGAGCTTTCATTGATTCTTTTGCCATCTTATTTTTCTCTAAAAGGAAATCCTATTTGCTTTAACAATTCTAAACACTCTTCATCTGTATTTGCAGATGTAACAACAGTAATATCCATTCCCGTTATTTTATTCAACTTATCGATATCAATTTCAGGGAAAATGATTTGCTCTGTGATTCCCATGTTAAAGTTACCTCTACCATCAAAACCCTTTACACTCAATCCTTGAAAATCTCTAATTCTAGGAATAGCAACGGTGATTAATCGATCGATAAACTCGTACATTTTATCGCTTCTCATGGTTACCTTAGCACCGATTGGCATTTTTTCTCTTAATTTAAAATTAGAGATGGCCTTCTTTGAAAAAGTAGCCTGTGCCTTTTGACCGCTAATGATAGTCATTTCTTCTACCGCGTTATCTACCAGCTTTTTATCGTTCACAGCCTCACCTACCCCTTGGTTTAGGCAAACTTTTGTGAAACGAGGTACCTGCATTGCATTTTTGTACCCAAACTTTTCTTTTAACGATGGAACGCAAACGTCCTCGTATTTTTTCTGCAATCTTGCCTTATACGTCATGATATAACCTCCCCATTTGATTTGGCAAAACGAACTACTTTTCCTTCTTCAACTCTACGACCCACCTTAGTAGTTTGACCTTCTATGGTAAGCGCAACATTTGAGATGTGAATAGTAGATTCAATTTTATCAATTCTTCCTTCTGTTTCCTGAGCAGAAGGCTTTACATGCTTTGTAACCATGTTCACACCCTCAACAAGAATACGTCTGGTTTCTCTGTTGATCTTCAATACCTTTCCTGATTTACCTTTATCGTTACCGGTAACTACAGTCACTGTATCTCCTTTTTTAATTTTTAATTTAGCTTTCGTCATCTTATAATACCTCTGGCGCTAGTGAAACAATTTTCATGAACTGCTTGTCGCGTAATTCTCTAGCAACAGGTCCAAAAATACGAGTACCTCTAGGCTCGTCCGTTGCAGTTAATAACACACAACTATTTTCGTCAAAACGAATATAAGATCCATCGGGTCGTCTAATTTCTTTTTTAACTCTTACAACAACGGCTTTAGAAACCGTTCCCTTTTTAATGTTACCACTCGGTAGGGCTTCCTTTACACTAACAACTATTTTGTCTCCAACCGAAGCGTATCTTCTACCACTTCCTCCAAGAACACGGATGCAAAGAACTTCTTTTGCACCACTGTTGTCTGCTACTAATAATCTTGACTCTTGTTGTACCATTATTTCGCTTTTTCTATAATGTTAATTAACCTCCAGCGTTTGTTTTTACTCAAAGGTCGAGTTTCCATAATTCTAACAATATCATTTGCTCCACACTCATTGTTCTCATCATGCGCAGTAAACTTTTTTGTCTTCTTTAAATACTTTCCGTATTTCGGGTGCTTCACACGGCGCTCTACAGATACAACTATTGTTTTATCCATTTTTGCACTCGTTACAACACCAGATACTTCTTTGCGGAAATTTCTACTTTCTGTCATTATCCTTCTATCTTGCTTTTACGTTCGAAAGCCGCCATCTCTGACTCAATTCGTCTCTTGTTTATTTCTCCTAACAATCGAGCAATTGTTCTTCTTGTCTCACCCATTGTGTGAGGTTGCTCTATTTGAGATATCACATTTTGAAATCTCATTTTTGTAAGTGTCAATCGGGTCTCTTTATAGGTGTCTACTAATTCTTTAGTAGTTAACTCTCTGATATCTTGAATGTTCATCTTACTTTTCTTCTGAATAATCTGGTCTAACAACAAACTTGCAAACTACAGGCATTTTCTGTGCTGCTAATCTCATTCCTTCTTTGGCTACTTCTAAAGGTACTCCGCCAACTTCGAACATAATTGTTCCTGGCTTAATACAAGCTACCCAATACTCTGGTGAACCTTTACCCTTACCCATACGAACCTCTGCCGGTTTCTTTGTTACAGGTTTATCGGGAAATATTCGTATCCAAACTTGACCTTCACGTTTCAAATATCTTGTAACAGCAATCCTAGCTGCTTCTATTTGACGTGAGGTAATCCAATGCGTTTCCATTGATTTTAATCCAAAGGATCCAAAGGCAATTCTGTGCCCTCTGGTTGCAAGGCCCTTAACACGGCCTTTTTGCATTTTTCTATATCTTGTTCTTTTTGGACTTAACATGTCGATTCCTCCTTAATTAATTTCTTCTTCTCCTTGCTCCACGGTCATCTCTTCCACCTCTTCCGCCTCTACCTCTATCTCTAGATTTAGATTCTGAAGTTGGGGTTAAATCAACCTTACCAAATATTTCACCTCTACAAATCCATACTTTGATTCCTAATTTACCATAAACCGTTTGGGCTTCGCAAATCGCATAATCAATATCCGAACGTAAAGTGTGCAATGGAGTTTTTCCGTCTTTATAAATTTCAGAACGTGCCATTTCAGCTCCATTCAAACGACCACTTAATTTAACTTTAATTCCGTGAGCACCCATTTTCATTGTATTTTGGATGGCTCCTTTCGTAGCTCTTTTGTATGAAAATCTATTTTGAATTTGTTGTGCGATGTTATCACCTACCAACTTAGCATCTAACTCCGGACGTTTAATTTCACTAATATTAATTTGAACGTCTTTTTTAGTAATACGCTTAATCTCTTCACGAATAGCGTCAACCTCCGAACCCCCTTTACCGATAATAATACCAGGTCGTGCAGTGTGTACAGTAATAGTAATTCTTTTGGCTGCTCTTTCGATAACAACTCTAGAAATTCCACCTTTTGGTATACGTGCGGTTAAATATTTACGAATGGTCTGATCTTCTAAGATTTTGTCTCCATAATCTTTTCCGCCATACCAGCTGCTATCCCAACCTTTAGATATACCTAATCTAAATCCTCTTGGATGTACTTTTTGTCCCATTACTTATCGTCCTCCTTCATTTCTACAGTATCAATAATAACGGTTACGTGATTTGATCTTTTTCTCATTCTATACCCTCTACCTTGAGGAGCTGTTCTTAATCTTTTCATAACAAGACCACCATCTACCATAATTGTTTTTACGTATAGATTGCTATCTTCTAATCGAGCATCTTCATTCTTCTGACTCCAGTTAGCCACCGCACTTTTAATGAGTTTGGTGAGGTATTCTGCGTAGTATGGACGCTGATTCCATTGCAAAATATTCAAAGCCTTTTCAACTTTTTGACCTCTTACTTGGTCCGCCAACAATCTCATCTTACGAGGAGATAATGGGCAATTTCTTAATATCGCTTTAGCTTCCATATTACTTACCGTGTCCTTTAAATGTTCGAGTCGGAGCAAATTCGCCCAACTTATGCCCTACCATATTCTCGGTAACGTATACCGGAATAAATTTATTTCCATTGTGTACTGCAAAAGTATGGCCCACAAAATCAGGAATAATCATACTCCTTCTACTCCAAGTCTTCACAACCGACTTTTTACTTGTCTCATTAAGAGCCTCTACTTTGCTCATTAATTTGAGATCAACGAATGGTCCTTTTTTAATCGATCTAGCCATTATTTATTTCTTTTGCTTTGTCTTTTTTCAATTATCAACTTACTACTTGCCTTTTTAGTTGCACGCGTTTTCTGCCCTTGGGAATAAATCAAGTTCTTAGATCTTGGTTGTCCTCCTTTGTTTCGGCCTTCACCTCCACCCATTGGATGATCCACTGGATTCATAGCACTTGGACGAGTTCTTGGTCTTTTACCTAACCATCTGTTTCTACCAGCTTTACCCTTATTTTCTAGGGAATGATCACTATTTGAAACTGTTCCCATAGTAGCTGAACCCGTAATTAGAATAAAGCGACTCTCACCACTCGGCAATTTAATCGCAACATATTTTCCTTCACGAGCCATTAACTGGGCATAAGAACCTGCACTTCGGCAAATTTTTGCACCTTGTCCGGGCTGCATTTCAATGTTATGAATAATAGAACCCAAAGGAATTTCACCTAAAGGCAAGCAGTTTCCCACTTCAGGACTAGATCCTGGACCTTGTGAAATCTTTTGACCTACTTCTAAACCCTTTGGTGCAACGATGTATCTTTTCTCACCGTCAAAATCAACCAATGCAATAAATGCAGTTCGGTTTGGATCATATTCTATCGTTTTAACTTCTCCAGTAACACCGTGGTTAGCTCTTTTGAAGTCAATAATTCTATATCGTCTTTTGTGTCCACCACCAATATATTTCATGGTAGTTTTCCCTGTGTTATTACGTCCACCAGATTTCTTAATCGGCTTCAACAAGCTCTTCTCGGGCTTGCTCGCGGTAATTTCTTCAAAGGTATTCGCAATGCGAAATCTTTGTCCAGGGGTAATCGGTTTTAATCTTCTTACTGCCATATTCTAGATGTTTTCGAAAAAGTCTATTTTACTTCCTTCTTTTAACTTAACGATGGCCTTTTTATACGCGTTGGTATAACCGGAGATCTGGCCAGTCTTTCTATTACGTCGAGACTTCCCCCTCTGAATCATTGTATTCACCGATGCAACTTCTACATCATAAAACTCTTCAACAGCTTTTTTAATTTCGGGCTTTGTAGCTTTTTTATCTACAACAAAACCGTACTGCTCTTGAGAGTCCATTAACGCAGTCATTTTCTCGGTTACTAATGGCTTTTTCAGTATCATATTGTCTATGCTAAATTCTTAATTGCGCTTTCTGTAAATACTAAATTACCGGCCAACATGATTTCGTAGGTGTTCATATCTGACACACGCATCACATTGTTTCCTTTAATATTACGTCCTGCTAATAATACATTTCTATTTGCTTCTGGAATAAGAACCAATGTTCTTCCTGTATTAACCTTAAGGTTAGATAGGATTCCTACAAACTCTTTTGTTTTTGGTGTTTCCAAACTAAAATCTTCAACGATAGCAATATTTTTTCCAGATGCTTTGTAAGAAAGCGCAGATAAACGAGCTACTCGTTTTAATTTTTTATTCAACTTAAAGGAGTAATCTCTTGGGCGAGGTCCGTGAGCACGTCCACCACCAACAAAAATATTTGCCTTTAAACTACCATGACGCGCATTACCTGTACCTTTTTGACGGTAGATTTTACGTGTACTTTTATTAATTTCAGATTTATCTTTTGTTTTATGAGTTCCCTGACGATGATTGGCCCTGAACTGCTTAACATCTAAATAAATAGCATGATCATTTGGTTCTACACCAAAAATTTCTTTTGGCAGTGTCACTGAACGACCTGTATCTTTTCCGCTGATGTCTAATACCTTTACTTTCATCTTACGCTTCAATAATTATTGTTGAACCATTATGTCCTGGAATCGCACCCTTAACAAGTACTAAATTCTTTTCAGGAACTATTTGAATTATTTGAGAGTTAATTACTTTTACTCTTTCACCACCAGTTCTACCAGCCATTTTCATTCCCTTAAATACTCTAGCAGGAAAAGAAGCTGCACCAATTGAACCAGGAGCTCTTAGTCTATTGTGCTGTCCGTGAGTTGCTTGACCCACACCAGCAAAATTGTGTCTTTTAACAACCCCTTGAAAACCTTTACCTTTTGAAGTACCAATTACATCAACATACTGACCTTCTTCTAAAATACTCACATCGTAAGTATCTCCTAATACTGAAGTTGTTTCTTCACCCTCAGCTTTTCTAAATTCATGAAATTTAGTTTTGATGTCTGTATTTGCCTTTTTACAGTGACCAGCTATAGAAGCGGTAGAGTTTTTCTCTTTCTTGCTTCCAAAACCTAACTGAACTGCACGATACCCATCTACTTCATCAGTTTTGATCTGAGTAACAGTACATGGACCTGCTTCAATTACTGTACAAGCAACATTTTTACCTTCCTCAGTAAAAATACTTGTCATCCCTAATTTTTTTCCAATTAAACCTTCCATTGTACTTATAATTTAATTTCTACTTCAACACCACTTGGTAATTCAATCTTCATCAATGCATCTACTGTTTTAGTAGAACCATTGTAGATATCTATCAATCTCTGATAAGTACAATATTGAAACTGCTCTCTTGCTGTTTTATTCACGTGAGGTGAACGCAATACTGTAAAAATCTTTTTACGAGTTGGCAAAGGAACTGGACCGCTAACAACTACACCAGTAGTTCTAACCGCCTTAACAATTTTCTCTGCTGACTTGTCTATCAAGTTATGATCAAATGATTTTAACTTTATTCTAATTTTTTGACTGATCATTTTAATTTTCCTTTATTAATTAAGCTGTTGCTCCTTTTACTTCTTTCAACACTTCCTCTGTAACTCCTTTTGGAGCTTGAGCAAAATGACTAAACTCCATGGTAGAGGTTGCTCTACCACTTGATATTGTTCTTAATGTAGTTACATATCCGAACATTTCAGACAATGGAACTTTTGCTTTTACAATTTGTGCACCAGCTCTCTCATCGATACCTTCAAGCTGACCTCTTCTTCTGTTAAGATCACCCATAATATCACCTGTATTAGCTTCTGGAGTTACCACTTCTAATTTCATAATAGGCTCCAACAATATTGGACCACACAATTTACAGCTGTTTTTAAATCCCTGCTTAGCGGCAACTTCAAACGAAAGTGAATCAGAATCCACCGGGTGAAAAGAACCATCAAACAAACGAACCTTCATTGAATCAATATTAAAACCAGCTAGGATACCGTTATCCATAGAGATTTTAAACCCTTTTTCTACAGATGGAATATACTCTTTTGGTATATTACCACCAACCACTTGATTGACAAACTGAAGTCCTGTACCTTCAAAATCATCATCAGCTGGGCCTATTTCAAACTGAATGTCGGCAAATTTACCACGTCCACCCGTTTGTTTTTTATACGTTTCTCTGTGAGTAGTAGCATTTGTAATGGCCTCTTTGTAAGTCACCTGAGGTGCTCCTTGATTACATTCAACACCAAACTCTCTTCTCAATCGATCCACAATAATATCCAAGTGAAGTTCACCCATACCTGATATAATTGTTTGACCTGTATCCTCGTCTGATCTAACTTTAAACGTAGGATCTTCCTCGGCTAACTTTGATAATGCATTACCTAATTTATCAGAATCTGCTTGTGTCTTTGGCTCAATTGCTAAACCAATAACTGGATCTGGGAAATCCATGGCTTCTAGAACTACTGGGTTCTTTTCTGCGCATAGTGTATCTCCAGTTTTAATATCTTTAAAACCAACCGCTGCACCAATATCACCTGCTCCTAAAGAATCAACTGCATTTTGCTTGTTCGCGTGCATTTGAAACAATCTAGAAATACGCTCTTTATTTCCGCTTCTCACGTTTAAAACATAAGAACCCGCATTTAGAACACCAGAATAAACTCTCATAAATGCCAAACGACCTACGAAAGGATCCGTTGCAATTTTAAAAGCTAAAGCTGCAAATGGCTCGTCGTATGAAGGCTTAATATCTACGGATTCTTCTGTATCAGGGTTAGTACCTACAATACCAGCTCTATCTATTGGGCTTGGCATTAATTCCATAACCAAATCCAACATGGTTTGTACTCCCTTATTTTTAAAAGAAGAACCACATACCATAGGAACAATAGACATATCTAAAGTGGCTGCTCTTAAAGCAGTCAAAATCTCTTTCTCAGTAATAGAAGCAGGATCTTCAAAGAACTTCTCCATGATTGCATCATCGTATTCAGAAACAGCTTCTAGAAGATTCTCTCTCCATGCCGTTGCTTCTTCTACCATGTCCTCAGGAATATCAATTTCTTCGTAAGTCATTCCAAAATCGGTTTCATTCCAGATCATTCCCCTAAAGTTGATTAAATCTACTACACCTTTAAAGTTATCTTCTGCACCAATTGGCAATTGCAATGGAACTGCCTTACTTCCTAACATTTCTTTTACTTGAGCACATACGTTCAAGTAATCTGCTCCAGCTCTATCCATTTTATTTACAAAACCAATACGCGGAACTTTATAATTATCGGCTAATCTCCAATTCGTTTCAGATTGTGGCTCAACACCATCAACCGCACTAAATAAGAAAACTAAACCATCAAGAACACGTAAAGACCGATTTACTTCAACAGTAAAATCAACGTGTCCCGGAGTATCAATAATATTAATGTGATAGTCATTATCACGGTATTTCCAATTAACTGTAGTTGCAGCAGAGGTAATTGTAATGCCTCTTTCTGCTTCCTGTGCCATCCAATCCATCGTTGCAGCGCCATCATGCACCTCACCAATTTTATGGTTCACACCAGCGTAAAACAAGATACGCTCAGTAGTGGTGGTTTTACCAGCATCAATATGAGCGGCTATACCAATGTTTCTAGTGAATTTTAAATTTCTCATTATACTATGCTCTAAAATGCGCAAATGCTTTGTTTGCTTCAGCCATCTTATGAGTGTCTTCTTTCTTCTTTACGGAAGAACCTTCACTTTTAAAAGCTTGCAAAATTTCACCTGCTAATTTCTCAGCCATGCTTTTTTCATTTCTCTTGCGAGCATATGAAATCATCCATCTCATACCAACCGTCGTTCTCTTGTGTTGTGGAACTTCTGTCGGAATCTGAAATGTTGCTCCACCTACTCTTCTTGCCTTAACCTCAACAGATGGCATTACATTTTCCAATGCTTTTCTCCATACGTCAATAGCTGGCTCTTCTTCATTCTTTTTTCCTACAATATCCAATGCATCATAAAAAATCTTGTATGCCACTGATTTTTTACCATCATACATTAAACCGTTTACGAAACGGGAAACTACCTTATCTCCAAACTTAGGATCCGGCAAAATGGGACGTTTTTTAGCGCGACCTTTTCTCATCTAATTATAATCTTAACCTTTTTTAGGTTTTTTAGTACCATACTTTGATCGTCTTTGGTTACGACCTTCTACCCCTGCTGTATCCAATGCACCACGAACAATGTGATACCTAACACCTGGCAAATCCTTTACTCTACCTCCACGAACTAACACAATACTGTGTTCCTGTAAATTGTGTCCTTCTCCCGGAATGTAAGCATTCACTTCTTTTCCGTTTGATAAACGCACACGAGCCACCTTCCGCAATGCAGAGTTTGGCTTCTTTGGTGTAGTCGTATAAACACGCGTACAAACACCCCTTCTCTGTGGACATGAATCCAAAGCGGGTGCCTTACTTTTAGAAAGGATTTCTTTTCGTCCTTTACGTATTAGTTGTTGTATGGTTGGCATAATATTTCCAAAAAGGACGGCAAAATTACAAGGTTTTCTCTTCATTTACAAGGGTCTTTTCAAAAAAAATGGGATTTTATTTTTAATGAGATTTTAATGGCATATTTGCAGCGTAAAAGCCCATCAAATATGAAGGTATGGAAAATTTGTAAAAGTATTTTTAAATCTCAATGGTTTTTCCATTTTGCCTTTGCACAGCTTTTTCTCAAAGTTTTGCGACTTCCTCATGGCATTATTCATCAAAAAAATGAATTGTTTGGTCACAAGATGGCTTGGGTAGAATCTTTTTTCTACTCTTTTTATATTGACTTGCCTGTAATTGCATATTACTTTGGACCCCTATGGATACTGCACCTCTTTGGTAGCAAACGTTTTAAATTAAATCATATTGTTTTTTGTAGCATATGTTTAATCCTCATGGTCCTCACTGGAATCGATGTAAGCTATTACCCTTTCTCCGGCACTCATATTAATGCGAGCATTTTTCAATTAATCAATGACCCTGGCAATCAAATCATGCCATATCTCGCTTCATATTGGTATTTAGTTGTGCTCATCTTAATTTCAACCTATGCCATATATAAATGCAAAGGATCAGAAAATAGAATATTGTACTCTAAAGAAAGCAGCGTTGGTAAAAGAATCCTCATTGGGCTCATATTCTGTATTGGGCTTTTCATCTCGGCAAGAGGTGGTTTTTATTTAAAACCTCTGAGAAGTATTAACATAGGCAAGTTTGTGCACCCGAAATTAATTAGCTACACCAATAACGGTCCGTTTGAAATATTCTCAAGCATTGATGCGGTTCAGGAAAAAGAACCCACTTTTGGTCACACCAATTTACTCAACTGGCGTAAAGATTATTTGACCGGTTCGGATGCAAAAAAGAACGTTTGCCTCATCATTGTTGAAAGTTTGGGAAAAGAATATCTTGATATGCCAAATGAGAAACTCACTCCCTTCATTCACTCTTTAAGGAAAAAATCCACAGAGTTTACCCACTGCTATTCAAGCGGGAGGAGAAGTAAGGAAATGCCTCCAAGTATTTTTTTAGGAATACCAAAATTGTTAAAGGATGACTATATCAGCTCAAATTACAGCCACAACCAAGCAGTAAACGCCTTTGGCCTATACGAAAACAACGGATACAGCACTTCTTTTTACCATGGAGGAGCTAATGGAACCCTAGAATTTGAGAGCTTTTTGAAATACACAGGACTGACCAACTATTACGGGATGAACCAATATCCAAACCAAGAAGACTATGATGGAGCCTGGGGTATTAGCGATCGAAAGTATCTTAATTATTACGCCAAAGAACTGGATCATAAGAAGGAACCCTTCTTTAGTAGTATTTTTACCCTTAGTTCACACCATCCCTATGGCATTGAGCCACAATTTAGAAAATCATTAAGAAAAGGCCCTTATGAGAACTCGCAAAGTATACGTTATGTCGACACAAGCTTAGCGCTCTTTTTCAAAAAGATCCAGAATAAGTCCTGGTATAAAAATACTTTATTCGTAATTACTGCCGATCATACAAGCATCAGTAAAAACCCATTTTATCAATACAGTATCGGTCGATTTCACGTTCCCTTTATACTTTTCAACCCTCAGGAACCGATAAGAAAGACCATTGAAACCACCTGTACTCCAAGTGACATTGTTCCTACCTTAAATGAGATGACAGGAATAAAAGGGTCATGGTTCTCGGCGGGACATGATGCACGTAACAACACAAATGCAATTGCAGTCATGCGAAGTGATGACGAGTTTACATCCATTCAATACCCTTATGTGCTTTACACAGGATTTGATGGAAAACCAGTCACATTTTTTAAAATTGATTCAAATCTTAATCAAATAGATCTAAAATTAACTGGAGCCCGATTTAAAAAAATGCATGAGTACACTTTAAATTATGTCAGGCAGCATTACCATACAATCCTAAATAATAAGTGGAGTGCATCAAAAGAAGTAAACAACAATTAAATATCGAGCTATAAATCAACAGAAATGATGATTAAATGGCTCAAACACAACACTTGAACATAAAAAAATAGTTTACTTTGCATAGATGAGAGTTTCATTGCTGATTTTTAGTTTTTTACTTGCGAGCGCATCTTTTGCTCAAGGGGGAGGCAATGGCGTGTTTACACTACCTAAGCAAGCCAGTAATGCAAGACAACTCGCGTGGGGTGGCAGCAACGTATCTTTTGCAAACAGAGACATTACAAGCGCATTAAACAATCCGGCCTTAATAAATCAGACGGCACTCATGAGACCAGCCATGAATATTAACAGTCAGGTTCCTGGAGTTTGGAGTGGAAATGCAGCCATGGGCTTTGCCTACAAAGATTGGATGTTTAGCGGCCAATTTATGTTTATTGATTTTGGCACATTTGACGCCTTTGATGCAGGAGGAAATGCGCAAGGAACAACCAATGCAAATGAAACATTGTTTGGTATAACGGCAGCAAAAAAAATCAATAAACAAGTAACCATAGGAGTCTCAAGTAAAATGAGTTACCAGGTCCTTGGCCCATACATTGGAAACGCTGTTATGTTTGATGTAGGAGCTCTTTACCAGAGTAAAGATAGCACATGGTCCCTTGGTGGGAGTTTAAGAAACGCAGGGTTTATGATTACGAGATTTAATGAAAACGAGAAAACTCCTTTGGATATTCAGCTTGGACTAAGTATTAAGCCCAAACACATGCCTTTCCGTTTTAATTTAACGTTTCATGATTTACAACAAAGAGATCTAACCTACTCTCAATTCCTCAAATCAAATAATCTGTTCGACAATAATAACTCTGGTTTTGAGGAAGAAGCAGGCTTCGGAGAAAAAGTCATGCGCCATTTTAGCTTTGGCGGAGCGTTAGTTTTAGGCAAGAATTTCAGTATTCTTTTGGGATACAATCACCAACGCAGAATGGAACTCGCTCCAGAACAGCGAAAAGGGGTTACTGGAATGGGCTGGGGTTTAGAATTTAAAATGAGCAAATTTAATATTACCTATGGAAGCGCTGCCTTGTTTCCGGGTTTTAATATGAATATGTTTACCGTAAGTGCAGCCATCGATGAATTTAAAAGTAAATAAATGAAGCAAATAATTATTGCTATTGATGGGTACAGCAGTTGTGGAAAAGGCACCCTCGCAAAATTCGTAGCACAGCAACTTGGATATGTGTTTATTGATAGTGGAGCTATGTACAGAGGGCTCACACTTAAATTAATTGAAAATAAGATTGATATTTCTGATTTACCAGCCATAGAAAATGCATGTAAAGATCTATTCTTTGAATTTAAACTAAATCAAAAGAAAGGCAGTTATGAGCTATACGTAAATGGTCAAAATGTAGAAGGAAGTATCCGAAATCTAACCGTTTCTAATCTAGTGAGCGAAGTAGCTGCAATTTCTCTGGTACGAAAACATTTGGTTCGAGTCCAACAAGCCATTGGCAAAAATAAGGGTGTGGTTATGGACGGAAGAGATATAGGAACAGTGGTTTTTCCTGATGCTGATTTAAAGATATTTATGACGGCAGATTCCACTGTTAGAGCAAAGAGAAGGTTTAATGAATTAACTAAAGCAGGGATGGAAGTGAGCTTAACCGATGTTTTAGCCAATCTTAAAAAACGCGATTATATCGATTCGAACAGAGAAGACAGCCCCTTGCAATTGAAAGAGGATTATAAAGTCCTGGACAATAGTAATCTTAGCATCGAACAACAAAATTCAATGGCTATGAAATGGGTGCGAGAATCTATGGAACATTAACGTCTAGGCGCATATCCCGACTGTTTTAAGGCTAGAGAACCCGAATTCATCTGCCAAAGCTGATTCAAGCTATACTTCTTCTTCTTCATAAGCGCTTTTACCATTCTGTAGCCAGAGTAAAATCCAACCCTTGGAGGACAGTTTTCGTGTATGCCCGATCCAAAAGTTTTGTTGCCATAATTAAAGTACCGCACATAATCCTTAAAATTACTAGAAAACAATACCTTAGAAATAATATAATGGTGCCATACTTGCCCTTCGTTATTTTTCAAAAATGTCCAATCCTCTTTCGAATATCCAAAGTGCTCATAAATTTCATCCTCTCCCATTACTTGTTCCAAGGTATACCAAAGTTTACCGGATAGGAACACTTCATCAATCATAGAAGTATTCGTCCCAGAGCTATCAAAAGTACTCTTAAGATAATTTAAGATTAAGGTAGATGGTATGAGTTTAGTCCCATTAAACCGACTCATAAACGAGGGGTAATCATTAAGAACTTGATACAAGGAAAACGTATCATTCAAAAAACACTCTGGACTGTACGCTACTATAATGTTCCCTTGGCTAGAATCGACTAAAGTACTGGTATTGCTGAACTCTGAAATGTATGAATACACCACGGGCTTTTGTAAGGCAGGCATTAAATCATGGAGTTTTGCAAAGGCATTCGATATATCCTGGTGCAGTCTTGGATACTTTGCATAGTGTGCAGCAAGCAAAGGGTAAATCATTTTATTTTTACGGTAATGCAAACTCATCACTTCCGCCTTGGCACTATCCGTTGGAAGTGCTATCGCTGGAAAACGCATCACTTCTTGAAACCAAATATTAAAAAACCGAGGAAATTCCTGTCGAAGCGAATCCAGCTCAGCAATCGATATTTTATTATCCTTATCTCCATATCGCTTTACCTCCTTATACAAACTCTTCTCGGGCAAAAGAGGGGCATCTTGTCTTGACTGGCAACCGCCAAATAAAAATATAAGTGGAATTGCCGTTAAAATTGCAGTTTTCAATTTACCTAATTTATCTTTGCTTTGCATCGTTATATATGAGAACACAAAATAACATCAGAATAAGCTTTTTACTCAGCTTTTTTTTCTTAGCCTTCAGCACGGTCACTGCCCAAACCAGTTCACCCACTGAAACGCCACAAAAAGTGCGCATTGGATTAAAGTTCAGTCCTACGTTTAACTGGGCTAAAGTACTTCAAGGTTCACTCGAATCAAAAGGATTACCCATAAGCATAGGGTATGGTGTTATGGTTGATTTTAATATTGCTAAAAATCCAAATTATTGGTTAAGTACAGAATTTAACATCACCACACTTTCCTCCAAGTTGGAATCAAGCAAATCTTTATTTATTAAGGATGGCACAAACCCTGAAAGAGAATTCACCGATGTGGTTTTTAAATACAAGAGCCAAATGATACAAATTCCCATAAGTCTTAAATTAAGAAGCAATGCCATTGGCAACTTGCATTATTATGGGTCCTTTGGTTTTGCCCCCGGAGTGGCCTATTCTACACGACTTTCTACCTCCACTAATGAGGAATATTACAGCGATGGAAACAGCCACACACCCAATGCTTCAAGCAATGATGAGCTCGACTTTAACGGCAACGATCAAGAAGAAGGCGTATTTAAAGACAATTACCTTCCTGTAAGAGTAGGTCTTATTGTTGGTGCAGGAATTGAAGCTAAAATAAGCGGCAAAACAATGCTAAATGTTGGTTTGCAATTTAATAATGGACTGGTTGATCAATTTTTAGATGATAAGTTTAAGGCTAGAACCAATTATTTAGCCCTTAACTTAGGTGTATTCTTTTAAAGCACTTATCTTAGCCCCCGATGAAAATATGTGTTGCTCAGCTCAATTATAAAATTGGCGACATAGAAAATAATACTCAAAAAATTGCAGACACCATTCACGAGGCAAAACAAGCCGGTGCAGATTTGGTTGTTTTCTCTGAACTCGCTGTTTGCGGATATCCTCCAGACGATTTACTTGATTTCCCTTGGTTCATCGAAAAATGTGAGCAAGGATTAGAGATGGTTGCCCAAAGTTGCCAAGGCATTGCAGCCATTGTTGGTGGCATTGGCACAAGTACCTATTCCACAGGAAGGCAATTGCATAATGTAGCTTGTTTTATGAGAGACGGAAGAATTGAAGATACCGTTAAAAAAACCTTGCTACCCTCCTACGATATTTTTAATGAGTCCAGATACTTTGAACCCAATCGAGAACATCGCGTAATCGACTATAAAGGAGTTAAGATAGGCATTACCATATGCGAAGACATGTGGGATAAATACAACACCTTTGAGTATGAAAAAAGTCCTGCCAGTCACCTAAGTGTGAATGGAGCTCAATTAATTATTAATCCGAGCGCTTCACCCTTTTGCATTGGTAAGCAAAAAATAAGAAATAAAGTCCTCGAAGGAAACACCAAACGTTTTAATTCCCCCATTGTTTATGTGAACCAAGTAGGGGCGCATAGCGATCTTATATTTGATGGAAGCAGCTGTGTAGTTAATGGCAAAGGCGAGAAAGTAAGTACGCTAGACACTTTTAAAGAAGACGTGCAATACATCCATTTTAAAAATGGTGAAATTACCAACGCTTCGGAAGACGAAACCAACCCTGAAGCAGAAGAAATCAAGCTCATTCACGATGCCTTGGTCTTTGGTATTAAGGATTATTTCAAGAAAATGAACTTTAAAACAGCTACTCTTGGTAGCAGCGGAGGTATAGATAGTGCTGTAGTTCAAGCCTTAACATCAACTGCCTTGGGAGGAGATAAGGTTCATCCGGTACTCATGCCTAGCAAGTTCAGCAGTTCAGGAAGTGTTAAAGATGCAGAACAGCTCTCCAAAAATTTAGGGAATCCACACATCACTATTCCCATTAAAAATGTGTACAACAGCTATGTTAAAAGCTTGGAACCCCATTTTGAAGGCACAGAATTTGACACGACCGAAGAAAACCTTCAGGCCAGAGCCCGAGGAGTTATTCTCATGGCCTTAAGCAATAAGCATGGCCATATACTCTTAAACACCAGCAATAAAAGTGAAATAGCCGTAGGCTATAGCACCCTTTATGGAGATATGTGTGGAAGTCTCTCCCCCATTGGCGATGTGTACAAAACCAAAGTATATGCACTAGCGCAATACATCAATAGAGATCAAGAGATTATTCCAAACGAAATCATTAATAAAGCACCAAGTGCTGAGCTAAGACCAGATCAAAAGGATTCTGATTCATTGCCAGATTACTCCACCTTGGATGAAATATTGAATTTGTATATAGAAGAGCAAAAAGGACCTTGGGAAATCAAGTCCTTGGGTTACGACTCCAAAACTGTTGAGAAAACAATAGCCTTAGTCAATGGAAGCGAGTTTAAGCGCTTTCAATCCCCTCCAATATTGCGAATCACATCAAAAGCCTTTGGCCGAGGCCGAATTATACCTTTAGTAGCCAATTATTGCTAAAATTTCTTGACAATTTAGATTTTAGGATTCCCCTATTCAAAGTATTTTAAATCACCCACCAGCAGCTTTGCATGTTTTGGTAATTGATGGGGCAAAGTATCCGAAACACCTTTATAGATATATAGATTAACACCTGCTTCCTCCACCTTTTCTAAATCTTCTTTTTCTGGCCAATAAGGATAAGCAGCAGCATCGGTATAGAACATTAGCTCCACATAGGTTCTTCGCGGAAGGTTAAAAACCACATCTCTACTGCTCAGGTATTGTTTTTTGAACCAACGTTTATTTGCAACCAGACCATTTCGGTAATAGCTCTGCGGTCCCTCTCGATCAAAATTCTTTTTTAAATCATCATAATGAAAGTTTTCATAGGCGGTTAGTATAAAGAACAGTGCAACAAGGGCTCTCAAAGGTTTTACACGATCGGTTAAAGCTAGCAAGGCATGCAAAGAATATATGGAAAGAAACATGACCCCAGACATGGCCACATACGTAAAACTGGGCATGCGCGTTTGAGCCAAGGTAAAAAAGCCAAAAACGAAGACCACTAAAATAGAAACAGCCATAGCTATCCTATTCCGCTTAACAAACGAATGGATCATTCCAAAAAGTAAAAGAGCTAAAATAGCATACCCATAATGATGCGGAAACTGCAGAAAATGAAAATCCCAATCGCGCACTTGCCCTTCCACCGCATCAGTAAAATGCGCTGAGTTTAACTTCAACTCATGCAGAAAATGGTTGGGATACTTTTTATATGCAAAGATTTGCCATGGCAGAACCAATACAGTAACTATAGCCAAATACCGAACCAGATATACAAATTTAAAAGGCCTTCCCATAATCCAAATCACGCTTAAGAAACCAAAGGCATACAAGCCAGGCAACCATTTCGTAAGTATGGCGCAGGAAGTGAGTATAGCCGAACCCAAAAGCCAAGAGCCTTTCTGATGCTGTATAAAACGCACGGCCATAAAAAAAGCCAGAGAGACAAAACCTACAAATTGCGCGTCATTTTGGTCTATGAACTGTCGGCCAGAAACCAAAGACATCGAATAGTAACTGTATACCATCAGGAGAGCTCCCAAAAATGCAGTTCTTTTATTTAAAAGCTCCGCCATAACAGAATAGCCAAAACTACAGACCACACTCATAAGAAGAGCAGCCGGCAAGCGACCTGCCCAATAGTTTACACCAAAGGCCTTATACGAAAGTGCCATTAACCAAGTAAACAATGGCTGTTTATGAAGCCAAACAGCCGTCATATCCCAGGCTACTGTAAAATCGCCTAAAATAGGATTGGCATATAAACCCGGTTTTAAAGGATGATTCATGCTGTTTTTTGCCACCAAGGCATGAAAGCGCTCATCCCATATATTTACAAAATCGTCTAAAAATGCGGCACCCAAGTAAATGCTAAATGCCCCAAAGAAGATAAGGAAGACACGGAGTTTCTCTTTTCCCTTTAGCCCCGCAATAAAGGCGGCAAGCATAAGAAGTATACTCAGGCTTAAGCTTATGTAAAAAAGAATGGTCAATATGCAAACAAAGATAAGTGAGAGAGCACAACTTTGTTTTGGATATTCTTTTATTTCGAATACCTTAAATACCCTTGAGGTATTTGACTTATTTAATCCCCTGGTCTAATCTAAAAACAGTATTAATGGTATTGCCCTGAACCGTCACCTCAAATAGCTTTTGCTTTTCCAGTTCAGTATAATCCTGCGGATGCCAGCGGTAATTGGTAATCAAATATTTGGCCCTGCGAGCTGGAACAAATCGTATTCTATCTCTCTGTTTTTTCGGCAACATCATGTAATTCCAAACACCAGCCTGGTTGCTCATAGTAAAGTTTACAGTCGTGTCTTTATCTATAGCCATAACCTCTTCCAAGGCATTCTTAAAACTCACGCCCCAATAATCCGCTTCATAATTCTTACGTGCATACCCCTTATCCTCAAAAACAAAAGCTTTGTTAAAATACACATGTTGGTATGGAAAACTCCCAACTATTTCAAAAGTGGTTAATGCCAAAAAAGGAACAATAACAAGAGCTAACGTTCTACCCGAAATTATCTCTTTTTTTATCAGATAATTTAAACCATAGATACCCACAAAACATAAACTTGGATAGATGAAGAATAGCTGACGCCAACCATCGTACAAAACAGAATTTAGCAATACGACCATCAAAAGAGGTGCCAATGCGAAGGTCAAGAACATTAAATTATGCCGTCCCAAACCGTTTTTGATGTGCTTCAAGGGTTTTTGCACAAAGTGGAATAACAACATCGCTGCCCCCATTATCATTAAGACTAAGAACATAATAGGAGTGGTTATTCCTAACCAAACTGGGGCATATCGTGCGGGAATCTCATTGGCATTAATCAAGTTCCCCTCAAACAGCACCTTCCCATACCATGGGTATTTAGACATACTAACAAAGGCGTAAGCAAAGTTATCGATAGGGTTATTCCAAAGAAATGGCCAAGAACCGTATAACACTCCTGCAAATGTTGAGATAAATACTAAAATCAACACACCAGTGAACCTCCATTTTCTTGCTGCAAAGCCATCCATAGTCAAAAGCACTAATACAAGAACTGGAACCATGACACCCATAATTCGCATATTAGTGAGCAGCCCACAACAAATTCCAAGAATCAAAAAACTCTTCACGGATTTAAGATCCAAGGCCCTAACAGCATAAAATATACTGATAATAAACAAGCTTAAAAATGGAATATCCTTTGTATTAAAAAAAGAGTGCCCGTATAAGCGCGGATGCAATACCAGAAGTAAAAATGCCAAAGAGGCTAGCCATTTATTCTTATATAGATATTCAATCAGGCGAAATGCAAACAAGGCTCCAAACAAAAAGAAAATATGAATGAGTAAATGTCGCATAAGATATGTTTTACGACTATCATTCATACCTAGAGCCCTCTCAATCATATACAGAGGCAACTCAAAAGCCACCCCATAATTTCTATCACTAAGTGTAAGCAGAGCCGGGTGATCATTAAAAACATAGGCATAATTCACCTCTGCAATTTCCCTCTGCCGAGGTTCATCCCAACCCATGCCATATTGCTTAAAGGTAAGCAAGGCAATAATTAGCATAATCCCAAACAACAGCCAATGAATTCTATTTTTAAAAAAGTGTGGGATAGTATAACTAGTTTTCATCGAATGCAGCATGCTATTCGTAATTGCTAAGCATTGCAAATATACCATAAAAGAGGTGAGAGAAAAGTTTAGAGTACGGGTGATTACTATCCAAGGTTTTGGCATAAAACCGGAGAACTTATCCTCTAAATTCAATTTTATTTCTAATTAGTAGACGAATGCTTTTTTAGTACATTCAAATTTGAATACATTTGCCAAATATGAAAAATGTTCTAGGACTCCTTTTACTCTTTATCTCAAGTAGTATTTATGCTCAAGACACCATTCCTTCATCGGTATTGAACAGCATGAAGTTTAGAAATATTGGACCTGCCATAACCAGCGGAAGAATTGTAGATTTAGTTACCGACCCCACAGACATAAATACCTATTATGTGGCAGCAGCCTATAGTGGAGTTTGGAAAACGGATAATGCGGGAACCACTTTTAAACCCATCTTTGATTCGTATGGAACCCAAAGTATTGGTTGTGTGAGCATAGACCCAAACGATCATTTAAAAGTATGGGTTGGAACGGGTGAGAATAACAACCAGCGAAGTGTGGGATACGGAAATGGGGTTTACCTGAGTTTAAACGGAGGAAAATCCTTTAAAAATATGGGGCTTAAAGAAAGCCAGCATATAGGTATGATTAAAATTCATCCTACCCATTCTAACATTGTATATGTAGCAGCTTATGGCCCGGTCTGGAACAAGGGCGGAGAGAGAGGCTTGTACAAAACCACTAACGGAGGTCAAAGCTGGGAGCGCATCAAATATGTAAGTGAGTATACGGGGTGCAATGAAGTACATTTAGACCCCAATAATCCAGAGATTATCTATGCTGCTTTTCACCAAAGAGAGCGCAGACAGTGGACATACATGGGAGGCGGCCCAGAGAGCGGTTTGTTTAAAAGTACGGATGGTGGCAAAACATGGAAGGCTATAAATGTTGGACTACCTTCTGGCGATAAAGGTCGAATAGCAATGTGCTTTGCTGCGCAATCGAGCGAGAAACTATACTGCATGGTAGAAACCGAAGGAAAAGCCGGTGGATTATTTGTGAGCATAGATAAAGGCGAATCCTGGAGTAAAACAAACGGGATGTATACTTCTGGAAATTACTACCAAGAACTCATGTCGGATCCCATAGATGAAGATCGCATCTTTATTATGGACACCTATATGCATTGGTCTAAAGATGGAGGAAAAACAGTTTCTCGGGTACCCTCAAAGGACAAGCATGTAGATAATCATGCCATTTGGATTAATCCAAACAACACCAAACACTGGCGCATCGGTTGCGACGGGGGTTTGTACGAAACCTTTGACAATGGACGAACCTATGATTTTAAGGACAATTTGCCTTTGACCCAATTTTACAGGGTTGGTATAGACAATGACTATCCATTCTATAATGTATATGGTGGAACCCAAGATAACAATACCTTGGGCGGGCCTAGCGCAAATACAAGTTCCAGTGGAATCCCTAATTCTGATTGGTTTATTACCGTGGGTGGAGACGGGTTTAAATCTCAAATTGATCCCACAAATCCAGATATTGTATACAGCCAATGGCAATACGGCGGTTTGGTTCGCTACGATAAGAAAACTGGAAATATTACGCAATTAAAACCAACAGATTCGGAGGCCATGCGATGGAATTGGGATGCTCCCCTCCTTATTAGCAATCACAACCCCAAAGTCCTTTACTACTGTGCAAATAAAGTATTTAAAAGCACAGATTACGGAAACAACTGGACCTTAATTAGCGGTGATTTAAGCAAAAACATGGATCGCAATACATTAAAGGTAATGGATAGACATTGGGGACCAGATGCGGTAGCGAAGGATCAAAGTGTAAGTATGTATGGAACCATTATCTATTTTGATGAGAGTCGATTGGACGCCAATTTGTTGGCAGCTGGTACCGATGATGGACTCATTCAATTAAGCAGCGATGGTGGAAGCACATGGAACAAAACCAATAGACCAGCAGGCTTACCCGATTTTGCAGCCATTAGCAGCGTGCATTTCTCTAAGTTTGATAAGAACACTTTGTATGCAAGCTGGGATAATCATAAAGATGGTGATTTTAACCCTTACATATACGTATCCAAGGATAATGGAAACAAATGGCAGAACATTTCATCCAACCTTCCAAAAAATGGAAGCATCAAATGCTTGGCGCAAGATTATAAAGCATCGGACCTTCTTTTTGTGGGTACAGAGTTTGGTGTTTTTGTAAGTACAGATCATGGAAAATGGTGGGGACAGTTAAAGGGCGGGCTGCCGCCTATTGCTATCATGGATATGGAAATACAGGAAAGAGAAAATGACTTGGTTTTAGCCACTTTTGGACGGGGATTTTCTATTTTAGACAATTATGCTCCCTTGAGAGATGCCACATCAGAAATCTATGAAAAAGAAGTAGCGATACTGCCTATTAAAAGAGCCAAACTATTCCAAACAAGAAACCCTATTGGTCGAGGAGGGAATGGGAATCAAGGAGCTAATTATTACCAAGAACCCAATCCTGTATTTGGAGCAAGTATATACTATTGGGTAAAAAACAGCCATGAAAGTCCCAAAGCCATTCGTGAGAAAGCAGAGGCTGAAGCCGTAAAAACTAAAGGAGATTTTCCACTGACAGATATAGAAACCCTACGTACTGAAAAGCAATACCAGGGAGCTTATGCACTTGTTTCTATAAAGGATGCAGAGGGAATTGAAATACGCCGCATGAGAGGTTCTGCAGGAAAAGGGATGCAAAAAGCCACTTGGGACTTGAGACATTCAGACTTACGTGTACTCTCCAACACTGCGGCCAACATGCCTGGTTTCATAGTGCGACCAGGAACCTATACCGCAGAGATAACGATTATTGAAAATGCCAAAGTTCTGTTTACTTCGAACCAAGTTTCCTTTGAGGTAAAAGAAATAATTCCCAACACCATTCAAACCATGAGTACGAAACAAGCGGCACAAGCCACCTTAGATATTCAAAAAACCAGTCAAGATATTGATGTGCTGAGCATTAACTTTAGAGCATTAGAAAAACGTATTGCGGCTTTAAAAAAGGCAGCCTATGCTCCTAAAGTTCCCTTTGAGATGATTGCTAAAGCCAAGGAAATGCAGCTCAAGTGGGATGAAACAAGTCAATTAATGTACGGAGATAAGCTGAAGGATGCCTACGAAAAAGAACGTACCGAAGGCTTAACAGAATTAATGAGTGGAGCAAGTTGGGCCATGTATGCCACCACAAGCGGAGCTACAGGAACACATCTAAAGCAATTGAAATTGGCTCAAGAGAAATTGGCTGTTTTAAAAGGAAAAGTGACTGATTTATCTGCAATGATACAGGCAGCAGAGCAGGAAATTAGGAATCTAGGAATAGCAGTAGAAGATTAAATATCGCCCAATATGGGACGAATTACAATTTCTTCAACATCGGAGAATTCATTGATGTTATAGGCATTCAATATACTCTTGGCTACGTCATCCGCTTGCATAAAACGGCTTTTCGGCAAGTCAGAACTAGCCCAACTATCCGTGTAAGTAGCTCCTGGATAAACGTTGGTTACCCGCACTCCTTTATCCATGAGTTCCAGCCTCATGCTTTTACCCAGACCGTCCATAGCAAATTTAGACACGCTATAACTGCATCCATTGGGATACGCTTTTTGCCCTGCGATACTGCAGGTATTAAAAATATGGGACTGTTTCGTTTTAAGCAATAGGGGTAATACAGCCTGACTTACGGCATAGGTTCCAAATACATTAATTTCCATTAGTTTTCGGAGGACAGATGCATCGCCTTCAGCAAAAGTATCCGGGACAAATACACCGGCATTATTAACCAGTACATTTAGCCGTCCATGCACTTTAATATCCTCGGCCAAGGCATTTACATGAGCCGCTTCCGTAACATCGCATACTTTACCAATGGCTTTTTCCTTATACTCAGAAAAATCATGCATGGCCGCATCTACAGTTTCCCTTGAAGTTCCAGTAAAAAAAACAGTAAATCCTTCTTTTAAAAACGTGTGAACAATGGCTTTACCTATTCCACGGGATCCACCCGTTACCAATGCAAAGTTCCCTTCTTGTGTCATATTTACGAAGTAAGTCTAAAGATTTGTATTTAGTTCAACACCCAGCGATTTTCTAATTCAAAACGGGGTATTTTGGCAATAAAGTGCGTTTTTTCTTCTAAATCCTGAAATACGAAATGCCCTTCCATCGTTCCAAAATCACATTGCAAAACGCAATGGCTAGAATACATGTATGATGCACCCGGTCCAAGAATAGGAGTTTCTCCTACTACACCCTCTCCTTTTACCACTTTAACTTCGCCCAATTGACTTTTAATGATCCATTTACGTCTCATCAATTGTACAGTGGTTTCTTTTAAATTTTCTATATGAATGGTATAAGAGTGCAGATACAAACGATCACCAGCATTGCTCTGGTCAATATCTATTTTTGAACAAACAGTAATTCGGATATTATTGGTTTGTAGCTGAGTCAATGTATTAGAAACAAACTAAAATGAAAAGCGTTTGATTAAATCATAAATAGTTAAGATTATTTTTTATCCGTTCATGCTTACCAAAAACTCATTATTATCCTTGGTGTTTTTCATGTACTTCAGGAATGTGTTCATGGCTTCATCTGGCTTCATATCTGCCAGGTGATTGCGCAACACATATAAACGCTGAGATGTTAACTTATCTAATAACAAATCTTCTCTACGAGTACTGCTGCTTAGGATATCAATGGCTGGGAAAATACGTTTATTCGATAATTTTCTATCCAGCTGTAATTCCATGTTACCAGTCCCCTTGAATTCTTCGAAAATAACCTCATCCATTTTACTCCCCGTTTCGGTAAGTGCAGTGGCAATAATGGTTAAAGAACCTCCATTTTCGATATTTCGTGCAGCTCCAAAAAACCGCTTTGGTTTATGCAGCGCATTCGCATCTACTCCACCACTAAGTATTTTACCTGATGCAGGTTGAACCGTATTATAGGCTCTTGCTAAACGAGTAATTGAATCTAAAAGAATAACCACATCATGCCCACATTCTACCAATCGCTTGGCTTTTTCCAACACTAAATTGGTTAGTTTAACATGTTTATCTGCCGGTTCATCAAAAGTACTTGCTACCACCTCGCCGCGCACACTGCGAGCCATGTCGGTCACCTCTTCCGGACGCTCATCAATTAAAAGTACAATCATGTATACTTCCGGATGGTTAGCAGCAATGGCATTTGCAATGCCCTTCAGCAACCAAGTTTTACCCGTTTTAGGTTGTGCTACAATTAATCCACGCTGCCCTTTACCTATGGGCGAAACGAGATCAATAATTCGATTACTATAGTGATTCGACCCATCGCACAAATCCAATTTTTCATCGGGGAATAAAGGGGTTAAATGCTCAAAGCTCACCCGATCCTTTACTTCTTCGATGGTTTTACCATTGGCTCCTAATACCTTTACTAAGCAAAAGTATTTTTCATTATCCTTGGGTGGTCTAATAGAACCACGCACCGTATCTCCTGTTTTCAGTCCGTTTTGACGGATCTGGTGATGCGGAACATACACATCATCTGGAGAGGGCTGATAGTTATAATCAGAAGAACGTAGGAATCCAAAGCCGTCTGGAACAATTTCCAAGACCCCTTGAGTCGTCACCACTCCCTCCAATTCCATCATGGAGTTCATGATTTCCTTACTTCTCAGTTGCTCGGCAGTTAATACTACAGGCTCTTCCTTTTTCTTCGGCTCCGAATTCTTATTGTTGGTATTATTCGGATTAGTGTTAATATTATTTTTATTGGAGTTCTTATGGGTGTGATTGGGTTTATTATTCGGATTATTCCTATGCTCTCGCGGCTTGCGATCGTCCTTCTTTGGACTCTCAGATTTAGGATTTTCAGATTTTGTATGATCTGATTTAGGATGATCTGTTGAGGGTTTGTAAGAGGATTCGTCTTTCTTTTGCGGAGCATCTCCATTTGCGTCAGAAACTTCAGAACGGGTGGAATCATTCTCCTTTCGGGCGCGTTTATTTCTTTTAGGTTGTTCCTTTTTGTCCTCTAAGCTGGCCATAGCCTGAGGCGCAGATTCTGCAGCTCCTTTAATAGCATCTATAAGTTCTTGTTTTTTTAATTTACTTATGTTAGCAAGGCCTAATGCACTCGCCATTTGCTTAAGATTGGCTACACTCTGGGTGGCCAGTTTAGTTAAATCATTCATTAAGTGTGTTGTGATAGTAAAAAGGGATGAGCTCGATGGCTCTTTCGCTAAGGCAAATGTATATCAAAACTTACAAATCCTAAAATAATTTATGCGTTTTTTTAATGCAATGTCCTAAGGGTATTGCAACTGAGCAAATAACTGGAACTGCGCTCTAAACACATAAGGCCGTAAATATCCAATCAAACCCTAAATAAAATATCGATTGCGATCATTATAAAGAACTGCTTATGGAATAATTATTGCGCCCATAGAAACAGACAACCTACGGCAAGTAATTGGAAACTTGAGCTGTGGTAAAAAACAACAATGAATAGCACTAAAATACTCAAAAAAGAGATGAACATTAATGCGACCCAGGCAGAAGTCTGGGAGGCACTCACCGATCCCATTGCACTCAAACAAATGATGTTTGGATGCAATATTGTCACGAGCTGGGAGATTGGCAGTGAGATTCTCTTTAAAGGCCAATGGGAAGGCAAAGAGTTTATAGATAAAGGCCATATCCTCAATTTTGAAGAAGGGAAATCCTACGCGTATGATTATTGGAGTGCCTTTTCTGGGCTTCCCGATTCTCCTGAAAATTACTCGACGATTGCATTTGAATTAGAAGAAACAAATAATGGAACTCTGCTGTATTTAGAGCAGCGCAATTTTGCCACAGAGAACGCCTATGAGCACTCCGACAAAAATTGGGATCAAGCATTAGGCATATTGAAAGAAATGTTTGAAAGGCAATAATTCTTCCGTTCCATTAGTGTAGTTATATTACTGAAATAACCTATCTTGGGGATGTAAGGAGATTAAAACAGCTTCTGCCCACTCCTATCAAAGAATACTCATATGAATCAAGAAATCCTCATCGGAATTGTACTATTCCTAGCCGTCATTAACACATTGCTTCTTTTCAAGAAAAAACCGCATCAAGCGCTCCCCTTAGAGAAACTAAAGGAAATAGAAAACGCGGTCATCAAGTTTGATGCCGTCTTGGAAAAAAACGAAAAATCCATCAAAGATGAGTTTCAGCGCAACCGACAAGAAAGCAGCGCATCGGCCAAAGAAAACCGCGATGAACTCACCAAAAACATGCGATCCTTTGCCGATACCAACACCATCAATAATAAAGATCTAAACGAGGGCATCCGTCAGAAATTTGATGATTTTGGTAAGCAGCAAGCAGATTTAAGTAAGCAGTCCGTTCAGAATATTAAGGAAGTAAAGGATACCATAGAAAAGCAATTAAAGGCCATACGTGAAGACAATACGCAGCAGTTGACCGAGATGAGAAAAACGGTGGACGAAAAGCTGCAAACCACCCTGGAAAAACGACTGGGAGAATCTTTTAAACTAGTGAGCGATCGACTGGAACAAGTGCATAAAGGATTAGGCGAAATGCAAAGCATTGCCACCGGCGTGGGCGATTTAAAGAAGGTATTATCCAATGTAAAAACCAGAGGGATTTTGGGCGAATATCAACTCGAAAATATTCTTGAACAACTCTTAACTGCAGATCAATATTCAAAAAATGTAGCCACCAAGAAAGGAAGTCGGGCGCATGTTGAGTTTGCCATTAAATTACCAGGAAAGGATAGCGATGAGGATGTATGGATGCCTATTGACTCTAAATTTCCGATAGAGAACTACGAGTTGCTCCAAAATGCCTACGAAGAAGGCGAAAAAGAAACCATCGCAACTGCCCAAAAAGTACTGCTAAAAACAGTGGAATCCTTCGCCAAAGACATTAGCGAGAAATACCTTGATCCGCCACATACGACGGATTTTGGGATTATGTTTTTACCTATCGAGAGTTTGTATGCAGAAGTATTAAGGCATCCGGGCCTTTTTGAATTATTGCAACGCAAGTATCGCATTACCATTACTGGCCCTACCACCCTATCTGCCTTATTAAACAGCTTGCAAATGGGTTTTAGAACCTTAGCAGTACAAAAACGAAGCAGTGAAGTATGGAAGATTCTTGAAGCCGTTAAAACGGAATTTGACACGTTCTCTGAGCAGCTAGAAAAGGTAGACAAACAATTAACTACAGCCTCTAAATCCTTGGGTGAATTGCGCAGCACGCGAACCAATGTAATGAGCCGAAAACTGAAAGATGTGGGAACCTTAGAAGCAGTTGAAGCCAAGGAAGTATTGGAACTCCCTCCAATGGAAAACCGCAGAGAGGAATAAAAACAGACAGGCAAAAACAAGGCCGCCTTGACCAGATTTTAAAAGCAACGTACCATGGTACACAACAAAAAAAATACAGTCATAGCAAAGGCCTGGCACGTTTTTTTTTGATTTCAGTAGGACTATTTCATAGAAACAGTACGGCCCTTTAGGATGGAACGCCTTTGCGACAGATTGGCAAGCCTTTTTCTATCAAAAAATGGATGTATTTAAGACCATGATATCCATCAATTCACATTCTCTTTTAGGTGTTTAATGAATGCTTTATTTCCTCGAAAAATCTTAAATAAATCTCTTCTCTAACTCCATAAAATGATTTCTTAAAATTTATGGAATAGTTATTGTTTCATTTCAAACGTTCGGTTTCATAGAGAAGCCTAAACCTATAAATCCTCCAACTATTGAAAATGAAAAAGATTCTTTTTTTAGCCGCCTTTTTAGTTAATATCTCGCATGCTTTTGCAGACAGACCCTCCATATTTGTGGATATACGTAGCGCTGATACAGTGCTTCACATACAGTCTCAATTGCGGTGGAACGTAGCGAAAGACTCCATGCTTTCTTTACCATACATCTCGGGAAATGACACCTTGATTACGAGAAAATACACCTTGGGAAAAAAACGCATAAGGATTGATTTATTTTTCCCAAAACAAGAGAACGGTCGAAGATTAAATGAAAGTACTACGGTTCACATTACCGCGTTCATAGATGGAAAGGAAGTCCTCCGCACCCATCACTTTGGCCAACATTCGCAAGAATATGTTCCACGAGAGAGCAGTATTTTATGTCGACCAGATAAGATTATGATTTCTCTTAATAGGAAAAAAAGGGTACAGATTAATGTTCAAGGAGTATTTATACCTTCAAAGAGACTGCACACGGCACGACGAGACTTACCCTATTCAGAAGAACGATTTTTCCTGAATTATCAATTGCCTTCAGAGGAAATAAATGATAGACAAATTACACAAGCTGTTCTGGAAAATGGTCCAGTACCGGGCCCCATTAATTATGTGGAAGAAACCATAAGCATGGACGCCTTAGATGGAACAGCCACGTATACTTTTCAGTTGAATCTTAAGCCCAATTCAAGTGAAAAAATTTACAGTAACGGAAAGATCTCATTGCTTTTTTGTGTAGAAAAAATGAATGAATCTAAAATGCCTGAAGAATCCAATGTCATGATAGATATATTTAAGACCTACAAGAATCAGAGTACCATCCGATTTTTTAAACGAGATATCCAATTCAGCAATGCCATAGAATTCACCCCAAATCAGTTGGTTAAAACAGGAAATCACACCTTTAAACTAACGAATAGCGCCCCGAATTATGCCCATATGAATGGAATGAAGGTATTAAACCCGATCCACCAAACATCTATAAAAATAAGTCTCCTGCCGCATTGGACAGTTGAATCTGTAGAAGTTGGTGAAAGCAATCATTATAAAAAAGAGAAGGACACTATCACTCTTTTTGGGGATGGTCTAAGCCCAATAAAATATAGCATTCATATTCGAGAAAATAAATAAAGGAGCTCTGCTCTGAGACCTATTCCCGTTTACGTCCATTAAGGCTAGCCTATAAAACGGATTATTTAAACGCACTAAAATTTGAAATAGCCTTAAAATGGGGGGCATTAATCTTTTGCACTCTTTGTCGCAAAGCCTCACTAGCATTACCAAAAACCTCTAGGCTTACAAAGGCCCTGGATTCATTTAGGGCAGAAGCAAAGGGTTTGTAATTATCGAAGTGAAACAATACTGCTTCTGAATTAATGTAAGTTTCGAAAACCTTAATGGTATCTGAATTTTCTGAAAGAAACCAGTCATACTGCAGCATCCCCTCCTCTGTTTTAGCACAATGATTCTGCAATTTCTTCACGGCTGCTTTTAGCTGAGGCAATCGCTTGTCGAGCAATGTTAATGTGGCAATAAGTATAATTCGGTCTTCCATTTCTAAGCGTTCACGAACTTAGCATGGCTTTGCGATATATCCATGAAGGATTTCTCTTGAATAGATTGTCAAAATGTATCCAAGAAGCATTTAACCATTTACATATTGAGATTACTAGCGTGATCCCGTTTGGGGGGTGGCTAAACTCAAGCAAAGAAACCAAGCCTTCGGCTTTATTTTTTTATGCGCGCTTGCATTTTCAAGCTTCGCTTGAAATGCGCGTGTTCCA
>CALKCM010000018.1 GCA_938086785.1 uncultured Bacteroidia bacterium | reverse complement strand
GTATGGTGTACTTTCGATTTTTCTGCTCCAATTTTCTCCAGCAATCCAAACATCTTTGGGTTAAAATCGCCAATCCAACTCAATTCTGCCAGTTTATACTGAGGGTTTTCGACCATGGTATCATACATCTTCATAATCATGCCCACCTCTATCCCCGTGCGCTGCGCATCAGGAATAATACCAAATATAATTCCACGCACCTTATCTATGGTTCGGCGCTTTAATAAGAACTGAATCTTGTTCCATAGGGTTAACTTCCCCTTAAAAGCCTTAAACACCTGGTTAATCTCCAATATATTAATGTAGAAAGCAGCCGGCTTATCGTCAATGAAAGCAAAAATAGCCAAATGGCCCGGCATAGCCGCCTTGTATTCTTTAAGCTCCTTACGCATCTTATCTGCAGTCATGGGAGTAAAATCGTCATGAAAAGCCCAGGCCTTATTGTAAATTTCTACGAAATACCCCGCAAAATCATCGAGCCTATTGTAATCCATATACTCAAATCTAAATTTAGGATTATTCATGATTCGACTAGCTAAAATATCGAACCTTGGCTTATTAAAAGTCAGGTGATTTAGGGTAAAAGTACTTTGCTCAATTTCAAGTTCAAATCCATAGGAAGTAAATAGATTTTGATAATAGGCAGGATGGTAGTTTTCTCTGTAACTAGGGTACGAATTGCTGCTAATGAGCAGCCCCCAGAAGCTTTCCCTTCCCCCAAAATTTATAGGGCCATCCATAAAACCTACATTCTTTAGCTGCAACCACTCCTTGCATGCATCAAACAGCGCATGTGCCGCCGCAGTATCATCTATACACTCAAAGAAACCACAGCCTCCATTTAGTTTTCCTTTTGCATCTTTGGTGTAAAACGAGGCAATTCTGCCAATGGTTTCACCTGCTTCATCGTAAAGATTGAATCGAATCACTTCCCCCTTCTCAAAATTCTCATTTTTCTCAGGATCAAATGTATTCTCTACATCCTTTTGAATGGGATATATGTAATTCTTGTCATTCTTGTAAACCAATTTTGGTACGGCATGAAAATCAACGACGTCCTTGCTGGAGTGAACTACCCTTAACTGATGCATGGGGCAAATGTACTTCAAGATTATTTTTAGAACTCAAAAATTATAAAATTTAGGCCATAAAAAAAGCCGTTCCAAAGGAACGACTTTCGCTGTTAATTTATTTAAAAATTAAGATTTAGCTACTGCTTCAACGATAGCTTTAAATCCTTCTGGATCGTTCATGGCAATATCAGCTAATACTTTGCGATTGATATTTAAATCACTCTTCGCTAATTTTCCCATAAAAACACTGTAAGACATTCCGTGCTCGCGCACTGCTGCATTAATACGTACAATCCATAAAGAACGAAACTCACGTTTCTTTACTTTACGATCTCGGTATGCATAGGTAAGTCCTTTTTCAACCGCGTTTTTTGCAACGGTCCATACATTTTTTCTTCTTCCAAAGTACCCTTTGGCGAGCTTCATCACCTTTTTACGGCGGGCTCTACTTGCGACTCTATTTTTTGATCTTGGCATATTACTATTAGTTTATTGGCTTTAGCGTTCCGTATAACTGGAAACTTTAGGGGCTACGGCCAGTTTAATTTTTCTTATTTACCTATTCTAAGCATAAATTTAACGTTACCCATATCTGAATCAGATACCATGGCATCATTACTTAAACCTCTCTTACGCTTGGTTGATTTTTTTGTAAGAATGTGATTTAAGTACGCTTTTTTTCTCTTAATTTTTCCACTGCCCGTTACTCTAAAACGTTTTTTTGCACTGGAATTGGTCTTCATTTTTGGCATATCAGTATTCCTTTTTTTTTACTTCTTTGGTGATAGTATAATAACTAGTTTTTTTCCTTCTCGCTTTGGTGGCTGATCGAGTTTAGCAATGCCATCGTCAATCAAACCATTCGCAAAATTCATGATCAATTCTCTTCCTCTATCCATGTACATGATACTTCTTCCTCTAAAGAAAACATAAGCTCTCACTTTGTTTCCTTCTTCTAAGAAGCTTTTAGCATGCTTGGTTTTGAAAGCGATATCATGATCATCTGTATTTGGGCCAAACCTAATTTCTTTCAGTTCTTGTTTTTTAGAATTCGCTTTAAGCTCTTTCTGTTTCTTTTTTTGCTCGTATAAAAATTTATTGTAATCAACCACCCTACACACTGGCGGGGTAGCATTGGGCGATATATTTACTAAATCTAAACCCAACTCGTAGGCCATTTCGATAGCTTTACCTGTTTTGAAAACGCCCATTTCGACGTTGTTACCAACCAGACGTACCTCTTCTGCAGATATCTTTTCGTTTATCTGATGTAGGGGTCCCCTCGGTTTATATGGCCTTCTTTTCTTTTTTATACGGCTACCTCTTTCTTTATTAATTCTACAAACTCTTCTTTACTCATTTCACCCAAGTCTTCTCCGCCATGCCTACGAACACTTACAGTGTCATTCGTCGCTTCTTTTTCTCCAACGATAAGCATGTAAGGAATCTTCTTCATTTCTGCCTCTCGTATCTTTTTACCGGCTTTTTCTGCACGGGTGTCAATGAGGGCGCGAATATCGCTCTTTTTAAGCAATTCACAAAGGCTTTCGGCATAATTTGCATATTTATCGCTAATAGGTAATATTATCGCCTGTTTTGGGGCTAACCAAGTGGGCAAATTACCGGCGTAATGCTCCAATAGAAAGCCAATAAAACGCTCATGAGTTCCTAATGGAGCTCTGTGAATGATTATAGGACGAGCTCTACCGTTATCTTCGGTCACATATTCCAAGTCAAGACTCTCCGCCTGCGCAAAATCAACTTGATTGGTGGCCAGTGTAAATTCTCTCCCTATGGCGCTCCAAACTTGAACGTCAATTTTTGGACCGTAAAATGCCGCTTCATCCTCTACTTCTACAAAAGGAATGTTGCTTTTTATAAGAACATCTCGAACCATATTCTCGGTCTTTTCCCACAAAGCGGGGTTGTTTACATATTTTGAGCCTAGTTTGGCTGGATCATGCTTGCTAAACTGCATGACATATTTTTCTATACCAAAAGTTTCAAAGTATTTAAGGTATAAATCGTTAACTGCTCTAAACTCAGACTCAAATTGCTCTTCTGTACAATAAATATGAGCGTCGTTCATTTGCAAGCAACGCACCCTCATTAAGCCAAACAACTCCCCACTTTGCTCATACCTGTAACAGGTTCCATATTCGGCAAGGCGAATAGGCAGATCCTTATAACTTCTCGGCAAGGCATTAAATACTTTGTGATGATGCGGACAGTTCATCGCTTTTAGATAATATTTCTCTCCATCAATATCCATGGGTGGAAACATGCTATCTGCGTAATAAGGCAAATGACCACTTTTTAAATACATGGACTCTTTTGCAATATGAGGGGAACGAACGCGGTCATAACCGGCTGCGTTCTCCGTTTTCTTGGCAAACTCCTCTAAACTCTCAATTACCTGTGCTCCATTTGGAAGCCACAAAGGCAAACCTGGACCAATATCATCATCAAAAGTGAACATCTCCAGCTCTTTTCCTAATTTTCTATGATCTCTTTTCTTTGCTTCTTCAAGCATTTCAAGATATTCCGTCAACTCAGATTTCTTTGGAAAAGTAACGGCATAAACGCGCGTAAGCTGGGCGTTTTCTTGGTCTCCTCTCCAATAGGCACCCGCCAAACTCATTAACTTAATGGCTTTTATTTTACCCGTCTTGGGTATGTGTGGGCCTCTACACAGATCGGTAAATTCCCCTTGTTCATAAAAGGTAATTTGCCCATCCTCGAGATCCTTTAAAAGATCTAATTTGTACTCATCTCCTTTTTCCTCAAAATACGAAATTGCATCTGCTTTACTTATCGGTTTGCGAATAAAGGCATTATTGGCTTTAGCCAATTCTTTCATCTTTTTTTCGACCTTAGCAAAATCTTCGCTTGTAAATACCTGGTCTCCAAAATCAATATCGTAATAAAATCCGTGATCTATAGGTGGTCCAATGCCTAGTTTAATGCCAGGATAAAGTGCTTCAAGAGCCTCTGCTAATAAGTGCGCACTGCTGTGCCAAAAGGTATTCTTCCCCTCTGCATCGTTCCAGGTGAGTAATTGAACTGTCGCATCCGAGTCAATCGGAAGGCTTGCGTCTACCACTTTATTATTTACTTTAGCGGCAAGTACATTTCTGGCCAAACCCTCAGAAATACTCATGGCTATATCCATAGCACTGGAGTTTTTTTCAAAGGACTTTACAGAACCATCGGGCAGTGTGATATTAATGCTCATTTTTTAAAAGAATGCAAAATTAGGGAATGTCTTTGTCTGTGCCAATGTTTATAACAGATAATTTGCATCCATCACCACCCGTGTTTTTTTAAGGGAATGTTTAGGCATTTTTGATTTTCCTGCAACAGTATATAAATACAAGAATTGTCAATTAGATTTGCTCTGTGTTAAAGTGGTATAGTTTACTATTCATTATTTTATGCTCTTCCTGTTCGGAAGAACCCACTTTTAGTAAAGACATCGCCCCTATTTTAGCCAAAAATTGTTCTGGTTGCCATAATCCCAAGGGAATAGGACCATTTTCTCTCCTTACCTACCGTCAAGCAAAAAAAAAGTCTAAAACCATTGCATACATGACTGCAAATAGGTTCATGCCTCCCTGGCCTGCAGACCAAAAGTACAGCCACTTTATTGGTGAAAGAGGCCTGAGCCAAAAGGAAATTAATACCATACAACGTTGGGTAAAACAGGGCTCGCCTGAAGGGGAACAATTAAAAGAACCCATTTGGAAACCACAAGACAGAGAAAAACGAAAACCAGATATGGTTTTGGATTTACCAAAAATAGAACTGAAAGACGATTATACCGATCGCTTTTATATTGTGAAGATCCCTGGTGAAATACCAGAAAATAAATTCCTACAATCGGTGCATTTTATTCCTCAAAATCCGGACTTAGTGCATCACTTTAATGGGCATTTACTCTTGTATGACGATACTAAAAAATCTAAAATATCTAACTCAAAAGCGATAGAAATTGGCTTGGGTACGTTTAATCAAGATTATGAACGACTGGACTTATTGCAAGACGACGGCTCTATTCCCTTGCGTGTGCATAGTGCCGTAAACTATCTACCGGGAGTTTTTGGCGTTCACTACCCTCCTGGAATTGGGACCATTCCATTAAGTAAAAAATTTAGCTTTGTTGGCAATGATATGCATTTTGGACCCAGTAAAAAAAACACCACCGATCAAAGCAAACTGCACTTGTTTTTTACAGATCAAGCGCCTAAACGACAGTTGCAAGAGCTCATGCTTGGAACCAATGGGGTAAACAATGGAAAAATTGAGCCTCCCCTTCAAATAAAACCCAATTCTGTTAGTACACATACGAGCAAATTCACCTTAACACAGGATATTAGCATTCTTACAATAAACCCTCACATGCATATGTTAGGAAAGTCCTTTTTAGCCTATGCCATAAAACCAAACGGAGACACGATTCGGCTCATTCGCATTCCAAGATGGGACTTTCGATGGCAATATTTTTATACTTTCCCAAAAATGGTCAAAATACCTAAAGGAAGTACAATCATTGCCGAAGGGGTATATGATAATACCTCACAAAACCCAAACAATCCATTTGATCCTCCACAATTGGTTGGAGAACGCAATGATTACGGAGGAAGCAGCATGAGGGCTACCGATGAAATGTTTCAGTTTATTATTACGTATACGCCCTATGAGTTGGGCGATGAAAATCTAGAATTAGTTGAGAAACAAGAATAAATCGCTTAGATGAGGTTTTTTATCCATAGAGCTGTGCTAAACACTCTGTATAAATTAAATTCGCAGCAGTAAAATGAATAGTACCATATATATACTTAACCATATGGATGATTTACCCAAGGGTGAATTACCAGACCACATCGCCACTTATTTTAGTCAGAAATGTGTAGGCGATGTTTCATCAGCGCATGCCTATGATGCGCAAGGGTTTTATGCCCTGGAGATTCTTAATTCAGTTGATTCTACTCAGTTAGAAAAAGCCAGAAAAAACGGAGCAAAGCTTTTTAACTTGTGCAAAGCAGAAAAAGTGGAGAAGGTTAAATTTTCAAACATCTCGGCTAATCCTGAGTTGGCTCTAGCCCTTTCTGAAGGGTTTATGTTGAGCAATTACTCCTTTGATACTCATAAATCCGAAAAATCGACTTTTACCATGAGTAATGACCAGGTCACATTTTCGGGGAAAGGATCAGAAGAATTTGAGCATACTAAAATTGGAGTAGATTCCGTTCACATTGCCCGAAACATGGTTAATGAACCGGTGAGTGCTTTAAATGCGCAAACGATCTCGGAAGAATTTACACGCTTGGGTAAAGAAGCGGGGTTTAGTGTTGAGGTATGGAACGAATCTAAAATAGAAAGCCAAAAATTTGGCGGATTACTCGCAGTGAATAAAGGGAGTCAGGAGCCTCCTACCTTTAGCATTATGGAATACAAACCAGAGAATGCAATAAACGATAAACCTTATGTACTCGTGGGAAAAGGAGTTGTTTTTGATACCGGCGGTTTAAGTTTAAAACCAACGCCCAAAAGCATGGACTTTATGAAAAGCGATATGGGTGGATCTGCAGTAGTTGCAGCTAGTTTATATGGAATTGCCAAGCAAGAAATGCCATTATGGGTTATTGGCTTGGTGCCTGCTACAGATAACAGGCCAGGAGAAAACGCCATTTGTCCAGGAGATATTATCACAACCTATAGCGGTCATACCGTAGAAGTATTAAATACAGATGCCGAGGGACGCTTAATCCTATGCGATGCATTGGCTTATGCTAAAAAATATGATCCCATCCATGTATTTGATTTTGCCACATTAACAGGGGCGGCAGCAGCAGCAGTTGGTGAATACGGAACCGTTGTAATGGGAACTGCATCTAACGATACAAAAAATAAAGTAAAGGAGTCTGGAGAGCATACCTACGAGCGTTTGGCGGAGTTACCCATATGGCCAGAATATGAAGATGAAATGAAAGGAGATATCAGCGATTTGAAGAATTTAGGTAAAGGAGGCGGTGGCGCTCAAAGTGCTGGTGCTTTTCTTAAGAATTTCATCGATTACCCCTGGCTGCATTTTGATATAGCTCCAATGGCATTTTTGCATGGAACCAAAGATTATCATACCAAAGGAGGCACAGGAGTTTGCGTTCGTTTAATGTTACACTACTTTAAGAGCATACAGCATGGAAAATAAGAAACTACCCATTTTAGGGATAACCTGCGGCGATTTAAATGGAGTTGGAATGGAACTCATTATTCGTACATTTTCCAATGAATACATATATAAGTACTGTACGCCGGTTCTTTACTGCAATCCCAAACCCATTGATTTTTTGAAAAAAATCTATAAACAGCTGGAGTTTAAATACCATATTATAGACGAAGCAAAAAACGCAAAACCCGGACAATTGAGTCTTATCGTAAGCAGCGATGCTGAGTTTAGAGTCGAATTGGGCAAGCAAAGCAAAGAAAGTGGCGCGGAGGCCTTAAAATCGTTAAACAAAGCCCTGGAAGATGCCAAAAGAGGCACTTTAGATGCTATTGTTACTGCACCTTTGGATAAAAGTACTGTTGCTGAAAGCCAGGAGGGATTTACGGGCCATACTGGTTTTATTGCCAACGAATTGGGCTCTGATGACTATTGCATGATTCTATATGCCGATGACTTTAGAGTTGCTTTAGCCACAGAACATGTTTCTGTTGACAAAATTGCAACTACGCTAACCAGCGAGTTAATTGAGAATAAAATTAATGCCGTTCATAAGAGTTTAATAGAGGATTTTCTTATAACCAGGCCTAGAATTGCTGTTTTGGGCTTAAACCCTCATGCAGGCGATGGTGGGGTTATTGGTAAAGAAGAAATTGACATCATAAAACCTGCCATAGAAAAGACGTTTGAAACGGGAAAGCTTGTTTTTGGGCCCTACCCTGCAGACTCCTACTTTAGCGGCAGAAATATGCACAACTTTGATGCTGTAATAGCAATGTATCACGATCAAGGACTTATTCCGTTTAAATCGGTTGCCTTTCATGACGGGATTAATTTTACCGCAGGTTTATCGCTCATTAGAACAAGTCCAGACCATGGAACAGCTTATGATATTGCTGGAAAAAATGAAGCTTCAATTACAAGTTTTCAGGCAGCTGTTCACGAGGCCATTCTATTACACAACAATAGATTACAACACATAGAAGATTACAATAACCCTCTATCTTTTGGAGAGTTGAAAAGAGAACGTTTTAGAATTAACTTTTAATATGATACAAACGGCAGAACGCGTTTCGCAACACGACCAATCAGACAATTATGTTTTTCAACGGAGCATTTTAGCCTACCACAAGGCTGCAGAGATTGTAAACGGAAAAGTATTAGAACTAGGCACAGGAATGGGTTATGGTATTGAAATTGTAGCCCCTAAATGTGATGAGTTTGTTACCTTAGACAAACATTTACCAGGCATTCCATTTGAGGAGCTTAATAATGTGCGCTTCTTGCAACAAACATTCCCTCCTTTTTCAAATGTAGAGGACAATTATTTTGATTTTGTAATTACGTTTCAAGTCATAGAACATATGCAGGATGATCATTCCTTTTTGAAAGAAATCCATCGGGTCTTAAAACCGGGGGGTAAGGTAATTGTAACAACACCAAATAAACCCATGTCCATTACGCGCAATCCTTGGCATATTAGAGAATACTTTATTCAAGAACTTAAAGAGCTCATGCTAGCGTATTACTCTTCCGTGGATGCTCTAGGAGTATTTGGCGACCAAGTGGTCGAGAACTATTATACCAAAAATAAAGAGTCCGTAAGACGTATTACTCGCTTTGATATTTTTAATCTTCAACATAATCTTCCGCGATGGGCTCTACAAATTCCTTATGATATTCTTAATCGCTGGAATCGAAAAAAACTGCTTACTCAAAACACTCAACTGACCTCTGGTATAAGTATGGATAATTACACTATATCAAATGCCAAGGAAGGATGTTACGACCTCTTTTACATTGCAACAAAATAGCCGTAAAAAAACCAGTCTGCTTTAGAACAAACTGGTTTAGTCTCAATTAACCATACTATTACACAAATAGTATTTAGATGGCAAAACAAATAAAGGGAACTAAAGTCTAGATACCTTAAAATTTCAACTACAAAACTAATACTAACCTGAACACGTTTAGTTCCCTTTACTGATTCAAAGCAAGGTCAAATCAACCATAATATCAATGCTTTAGGATAATATCATCTATTTTAAGGATAGATTCATGCCTTATTTATCAAAACTATCAAAAAAGGAAGTTATTTCTATGCATAAACTCATATGAGTGAGAACATGACAGTATGGAAGATGAACAATAATCCATTTTAGATTAAAATTGAATGCACGTTTTTATGCTTTTCGCGTTTCTTTAAATGATTCCCATTGATCCAGAAATTCCTCTTTGTACTTCTTCGTTATATTAATGGTTTCACCTTTAAATTGAATTCGTGTTCTTAGCACTTTGTCAACTTCACTAAAGTTAACAATAATTCCATGCTGCAGTCTTCCAAATTGTATCTTAGGTAAATGGGTACTAAAAGATTTTAGTGTTGTACCCCTTTCTATAATTTTCTTATTCTGATGTAAGAATAAGATGAGATCATTTCTCAAAGTTTCTACCTTATGGATATGCTCAAATAAAATTTTCTTTCCTGATTTCAATATCACTCCAGTATTAGAAGCAAAATATTCTTCCACAAAGCGCTTCTTATCATAATATCTATAAATCATAACTGTAGACAGTAAAAAAGTTAGTAAGCCCAGTATTATAAAGAAATTTCTTTCTTGAATACTTTGTTTATTCTTCAATTCGCTTAAATCTCTTTTCCTTTTAGAATCAATTAGTTCAATATTTTTTTGATCCAACTGTGCTGCAATTTCATACGAGTATATTTTGCTAAGCTGTTCTTTTCCTTCTAAATCGTTCTTTAACTTATAATACTGTTGCGCATAATTATAGGCCTTGGAATACAATTTATTGGCTCCCATAATTTCTTCAAGTATTTTCAACGCTTGTAACTTTTCTCTACCTAGATCTAACACATTAGCCATACGTAAAGCTTCCAAGGCCTCAAGTCGAGCCAAGATTGAATTGCTTTTCAAATAATACTTAGATTTTAATAAGTGAACATTAAGTAGGCCAGGCTTATAACCCAGCGTTGTATATATTATTTCAGATTTACTTAAGGCATCAATGGCGCGTTGAGATTTATTTTGTTTAAGATAAACTTTCGCCATATTTAAATAAGAGCGTGCTAATTTTCGCTGACTTCCTATACCCTCTGCCAGCACCCTGTACTCCTTGAAATACAGTAAAGCTGTATCCAAGATATTTTGCTTAAAATAACAATTACCTAAATTATTTATAGAGGGAGCAACAGTGATACCTAAAGCCTTGCCTCTATTTAAACGTAACTCCAAGGATCGTTTATGATAATCCATAGCCAATGCAAAATTGGCATTTTCAGTATGGATATTTCCAATAAGATTATAGACAATAGCCAATTCTTTAAAGTGATTTGTGTCTCTGCGAAGATACCTTTCAGAGAAAATAGCTAACATTATTGCACGATCATAAATACCCATGATCTTATAACAACTGGCCGAGTTAATTTGAGTCTGAGCCAAGCCAATGGAGTCATCAATTTCTATAAAAATAGAACTTGCATGCGCATAGCTTTTTAAGGCTTCATGTAAATCTCCTTTTTTGTCATGGCAAAGTCCAATAGTATTATAGCAAATACCTAGTGAGGATTTGAGGCAATCCAAATTCTTAGCAGAATCCAATAAGTACAGCGCCTTATCAATGGAATCTTTTTCAATAAGATCAAAACTCGTATTCAATAAAGTTCCAAAAACCTCGTTTTTCTCTACCTCTTCAACGTTCTCTGCTTGCTCCCCCACAAACGAACAGGAAAAAATCTGCAAAATAACCATTGCAAGACTCAGCCTTAACATTAAAACACGCTGTAATTTTCCTTGCTTCAAGAAGCAAAAGTAGTCTTTTTATTACAAAAATAATAATATTAAATAAAATAGGCAGAGTATATGCTAATTTATATCCAGCAATAGGGCATTTACCTCATCGCTGGATATAATTAAACTATTAATTTACGCTATAAATGAAACCGGTCTCATTATTAGGAATCACGCCTGACAAAGACAAACCAATCTCACTAATAAAAAAACCATTTGCCAAAACGACATTTCCCCCGTAAACCACATCGCATTGATAAAAGCCCACTTCAGGGACTTCAATCTCCAAGTCATTAGCAGCATCTACAAACCCCGAAGTTTCAAAATCTTCGTTTGTAACACGAAACTCTGCGCCCACTGCAACCTCTCCTGAGAATAAAAAGAGTTTTGGCTTAATAAGGATTCTTTCATCATCGTCATCTCCAAGAGGTACAAGTGAACTCAGCGTTTCAACTTCTACTAAGGCTTGGGATTTTTTCATTTCAGGCTTGGATATTTTCTTGCAGCCTAAGGTAAATGTAAATGCTAAGATTGTTAAGATTAGTAAATTAGTGCTCGTTTTATTTTGATAAAAATTGTTCATGGTTCAAAGTAAATATTAAAAAAAATATAAAAATACTATTATGATAAATACACCATTTTCAAGGATAATATGCATGTTTTTAGCTTGATAAAAAATGAAAAATGGTCATTTTTATATTCTTTTTCTTTAAGATTTCCTTCTTTTTCATCACGTGTTTTCCATCGTTTTAAAATATATCCCATATCCATAAATCTATCTTGTAATCCAGTATCAGCCTTTGTACTTTTGCCCTGACATGGATAATAGACTTAGAGGTAAAATTGCCAGTGAAGCCATAAGACAGCGTATCAAGAAGGATGTAGAGCTTATTGTTGGCCATGGTGATAGGCCTCCCCATTTATCGGCCATTTTAGTCGGGAACGATGGAGCAAGTAAATCTTATGTAAATGCAAAGGAAAAAGCCTGTGAAGAAGTAGGTTTTTTAAGTACTATCATTCGGTTGCCTGAAAACACAAGCCAAAATGAATTAATAGAACACATCACTAAAATCAATGAGAATGATAAAATTGATGGCCTCATTGTTCAATTGCCGCTTCCATCGCACATTGATGAGAATATGATCAATTCTAAAATATCACCCAACAAGGACGTAGACGGATTCCATGATGTAAATATGGGTCGATTGGCTAAGGGAAATGCATTTATAAATCCAGCTACACCCTATGGCATTTTGCTCTTATTGGAGCATTACAACTTATCTGTTGAAGGAAAACATGTAGTGGTATTGGGTAGAAGCAATATTGTTGGCAGACCTTTAAGTATATTGCTTAGCGAAAATCATGCATTTGGTAATGCAACGGTTACCCTATGCCACAGTAGAACAAAGAACTTGAAAGAATGGTGTCAAAAAGCTGATGTTCTTGTAGCAGCCATTGGCAAACCCTATTTTGTTACTGCAGATATGGTGAAAGAAGGGGCTGTTGTAATTGATGTAGGCACCACAAGAATAGAGGCAGACAATGAAAGAGGATGGAAATTAGCAGGAGATGTTAATTATACAGAAGTAAAAGAGAAAGCATCTGCAATTACTCCCGTTCCAGGAGGTGTAGGACCAATGACAATAACAGGATTGCTCAGCAATACGCTGCTCGTCCGAAAAAGCAGACTAGAACAAGGCAACTCTGCGTAGAATAAAGCGAAGCATGTCAAATAAACTACCAATTATGGAGCACTTTTATACAGTGCAGGGCGAAGGAGTTCATATGGGCAAACCAGCTTATTTTATTCGCATTGCTGGGTGTGACATAGGTTGCGTTTGGTGTGATGTTAAAGACAGTTGGGATGCCAAACTACATTCCGAAATGTCCATCGAAGAAATTCTTGAGACCATTACTAAAACAAAGGCACAGCATGTAGTGATAACAGGCGGAGAACCCGCGATGTATGATTTGACTGAGCTATGCAAGGCATTGAGGAAAGAAGAATTTATGATTCATATGGAGACCTCAGGAGCCTATGAAATAATAGGAGATTTAGATTGGGTATGTGTTTCACCTAAAAAGTTTAAAAATGCACTGAGCAGTGAATTACAAAAAGCACACGAACTCAAAGTCATCGTCTACAATAAACATGATTTAGAATGGGCCAAAACGTTTGAAAATCAAATTTCTGCGAGTTGCATCAAACTACTTCAACCAGAATGGGGAGTAAGGGAAAGCTCTGAAAAATTAATCATTGATTTCATAAAAGAAAATCCTGATTGGAGCATTAGTATTCAAACTCACAAATACTTAAATATTCCTTAAAATAGGGCTCCAAAAGGGGTTTCTGAGCCATTTGGTTCACTTCTCACTTTACATTCTCCTAGATTATATTTGGATTTTCCCTCTTTGTAACCTATCTTTGATGTTAGATCAAAAAAAGAAAAGCGCCTATTCGATAAATAATTACTCCACAAAATTTTAAGTTTAACCAAACATAAAGGGTAATTATTATGAATCAAAAAGAAGTCTTAGGTGATGGTGATCTCATCCAACAGTATTTAAACGGAAACGAAGCAGCATTCGAAACGCTCATGAAAAGACACAAGAATCGTGTTTTTACGACCATATTTTTCATGGTGAATGATCGGTATTTAGCAGAAGACATTTTTCAAGAAAGTTTTATAAAGGCGATTCGCTTTATTCAAGCTGGAAAATACTCCCATGAGAATAAATTTGGGCCTTGGATGAGCAGAATTGCAAAAAACAAAGCTATTGATGCGATTCGAAGTCGTAAACTAAGGCCTACTGTAACAGATGGTGAAGGCACCAGTATATTTGATTTTATTGGGTACGAAGATGCCAAGGCCGAAAAAGATATGATTCACAGTGAAAAGGTGAATTATGTTCGATCTTTTGTACACAAGTTACCTGAGAAACAAAAAGAAGTACTTATTCTCCGGCATTACGCAGATTTAAGTTTTAAAGAGATTGCCGCTATGACTGGGGCAAACATCAATACATGCATTGGAAGAATGCATTATGCCTTAGCTAATTTGAAAAAAATGATGGATAAAAATATCATGTACTCAAAATAAAATACACTTTAGGTCCGTTAAATAGAAAATAGATGAGCCTATGGACCCAAAAATTACAAAAGAATACCTCCTCCTTTTTATTTATAATGAGCTAAAAATCGATGAGGTTAAAGCACTTAAAAACGAATTAATGTGTAACATAAATTTGCGCATGCAGTATGATGAGCTTGTTAAAACTGTGAAAGACCTAGATTTACTTTGGGAAAGCCCTCACCCCACTACATTAAAAATTATTGATGAAAAAGCCCATGATGGCTTTAGTCAGATGGTCTAAATACATACCTTTGTACCATGAGAATTTTAATCATTGCACTTGCAGCAGTTGCAATTGCCTCCTGCGGAGGAAATAGTGAAGCAACTGAAACTAAAACATTTTACGGAACGTCTTTTGACACAACCGCTACCCTTTCTTTTACTGAAGCGAGAGACAGCTTTTTAAGCAACGGAACATCCAATGCACTTGTTGTAGGAAACGTTGGTGCCGTTTGCCAAACAGAAGGTTGCTGGTACAGATTTGCTGAAGACAATGACATTATGGTAGATTTTAATCATGCCTTTAAAATACCCATGGATTGCAAAAGCAAGGGTATACAGGCCACTGGATACTTTTATTACGATACGACTAGCGTAGAAATGTTACAAGAATATGCCAAAGACGATGGCAAATCTGCTGATGAAATCGCCGAAATAACTGAGAGTAAAATACGATTATCGTACAGAGCTGAGGGAGTTCATATAAAGTAAACTCCGGGTTTTAGACCATACAAAAAATGAAGAATGAAGCGGATTCATTCTTCATTTTTTTTGTTTGGAGCTTTTGGGTAAAACCTGTAGGTATTTTCATTGCATTTTTAATGATTCGTTCTTCTTTTGAATTGTACCTTTGCCACTATGTCTGATGCACTAATGGCCGTTTCCCCAATTGATGGTAGATACCTTCGACATACTCAAGATTTGAGGGAATACTTTTCTGAATACGGATTAATCAAATACCGTGTTTGGATGGAAATTGAATATCTTCTCGCACTGAGTCAGGTCGAAGAGTTAAAATCAAAACTCTCTGATGTATTTAATAAACAATCCGATTTGAGAAGCCTTGTGCAATCCTTTTCTGAGGCAGACGCTCAGGCCATAAAGGATATTGAAAAAGTAACCAATCACGATGTTAAAGCAGTTGAGTATTGGATAAGAGAACGATTTGAAGAAATGGGTTTAGCCGCTCATAAAGAATGGATACATTTTGGTTTAACCAGTCAAGATGTAAATAACACCGCTATTCCAGCCAGTTTAAAGGATGCCTTAAAAAACAACATTCGTCCAAAAATGGAAGAAGTTGTATCCAAATTAGACCAAATGAGTGAAGATTGGGAAGATATTCCCATGTTAGCTCGCACACATGGTCAACCCGCATCTCCTACCCGATTAGGAAAGGAAATTTATGTTTTTGTAGAGCGCCTTCAATTGCAAATAGCCGAACTTGACAAAATACCAATGCATGGTAAATTTGGCGGTGCCACTGGTAATTTCAACGCGCATCATGTGGCCTACCCCAATGTAGATTGGATTGCTTTTGGAGAACACTTTCTAAACACCCATCTGGATATAAAGCGAAGCAATACCACCACTCAAATTGATCATTACGATTTTTTAGCGGCCAATTTAGATGCTGCAAAACGCATTTCCGTAATTCTCATAGATCTGTGCCGAGACATATGGACCTATGTGAGTATGGATTACTTTAAACAAAAAATTAAAGCAGGCGAAGTGGGGAGCTCTGCTATGCCTCATAAAGTAAATCCCATCGATTTTGAAAATGCAGAAGGAAACCTTGGCATTGCCATTGCACTCATGGAGCATTTAAGTGGAAAACTACCCATTAGTCGCTTACAAAGAGATTTAACCGATAGCACTGTACTCAGGAATCTAGGAATGCCCTACGCGTACATGAGCATTGCTATGAATAGCATTTTAAAAGGATTAGGCAAGCTTCTATTAAATGAAGATAAACTAGCTGCAGATTTAGAAAACAATTGGGCTGTGGCAGCAGAGGCAATCCAAACTATTCTTAGAAGAGAGGGCTTTGAAAATCCCTACAATATGTTGAAGGAGCTCACCCGAACCAATGAGAAAATTAATGGGAACTCCATAGGAAAGTTTATTGATAGCTTGCAAATCACAGATGCACTTAAAGATGAATTGAAAAAAATAACTCCTTATAACTATTTAGGAGTAAAGCCAAAAAGACCTTAAATGACCCTTGTTCTCTCATTTCATTACATATGGTAGAATAAGCGAAGAAATTCGCAACAATTTAGAGGGATCCTTTATATCAAATATCTTTAGCACTGGAAAAGATGAGTTAATTATTGAAACCAGAAGCAAACACGGTTCACATCAATTGATTATGCAATGGATGGAGCAAGAGATGTTTATTAGGCAAAACATGCCTCATCGAAAATTTGGACGAAAATGTTTGCCTTGGTTTAAAAGCAGTGAAAATTTGAATGTCATTTCCGTTCAATCACTTCCCTTTGAACGAATTATCCATGTTAAACTAGCGCAAGGTAAATCTATCTTGCTTAAAGGCTTTGGAAGGTACTCCAACATTCTTTTTTATGAAGATGAAATCTGTATAAATGTGTTCAGGCAAAATTTAAGATCAGATATAGGAGGGCATCTAGATCAATATTTAAGAAAAGAAATAGAGGAACGTCCAATTGCAAATGAAAAGGAGTTTCAATTTGCGTACCCACAACTATTTGGCAACTGGGAAACTCCAATACCTGAAGGCTTTTATTCCAGCACAGCATCTAAAATACCACAGATAAAAACTATTTTCAATGAGCTATCCAAAAAGTATTTGCATTTAGATCAAGGGAAACTCTGCTTTACGGATGAAAAAACCGATACTCAAAATATCGTATCAGAATATCTAAAGATAAGCAGGCAAGCCAAGCAAGCTCAACAATTAAAAAATGCGGTTAAACAAAAAAAGAAACGATTTTTAGCCTATGCAAAGAAATCAAGAAAAGAGCTGGAACAGTTAAAAACTGCAAAAGGATATAAGGAACTGGGCGATCTCATCTTATCTAATCTTCACTTAATTAAACAAGGAGACGCCCTCATTAAAGTTTGGGATTACTACGATAATTCAGAATTGCAAATTAAGCTAAACCCTCTTCTTAATGCGCAACAGAATGCCCAGCGATTTTATCGCAAAGGAAAAAATCAGCACTTACAAATAGAAGAAATAGAACGAAAAATTAAAATAGCAGAACAGGGCATAATCGATTCTGACCAGAAATTGCTCGATTTAGAGAAGGGTAAAACAATTAAGATTGAAAAAAAACCCGCAAAAAAAGAGCAAAACGCCAGTCCATATCGCCTTGTAAATACAGAAGCCTTTGATATATGGATTGGAAAAAATGCAAAAGGGAATGATGCCATGATTAAACTCGCAAGGAAGCGTGATACTTGGATGCATGCCCGAGGTTTTGCAGGCAGTCATGTAATTATTAGAAACAATGGAGCCCCTATTAAAAACGAGCTATTGAAAGCGGCTGGACTATATGCGGTCTTAAATTCTAAAGCAAAATCACAGGGACTAGTGCCAGTGATCTATACGGAGTGTAAATTTGTGAGTAAACCAAGAAACGCGCTTCCTGGTTTGGTGAAAGTAATGCAAGAGAGCGTAATTGATATTAGCAATGAACCGGGTTAAAATAGAGGACTTAGGGGTAAAAGACTACAAGCAGGCTTGGGATTATCAGCTAAGCCTGTTTCATGAGAAAATAGAGCGAAAAAAGATAGGCTCCCCCAATAAGCAGCACCTTCTCCTTACCGAGCATCCCCATGTTTATACTTTAGGTAAAAGTGCGGATAAGAACAATTTATTGGTCAACGAAGAATTTCTTGATTCCATAGGAGCAACTTCTTATTGCATTGAGCGTGGCGGCGATATTACCTATCATGGACCAGGACAACTGGTTGCCTACCCTATTTTTGATCTAGAGGCCTTGAACTTGGGTGTAAAATCCTATGTACAGTATATTGAAAATGGGATTATTAAAACCATAGCAGAATATGGAATTAAAGGATATATCATTGATGGAAAGATTGGGGTTTGGGTAAAGGATAAAGGAGAAGAAAAAAAAGTGGCTGCCATTGGTATAAAATGCAGTCGATATGTGAGCATGCATGGCTTGGCCTTAAATGTAAATACAGACTTATCTATGTTTAACCATATTGTGCCCTGTGGAATCCCAGATAAGGAAGTGGCAAGCTTATCATCCATTTTAGGGAGAGAGGTCTCCATGCAAGAGGTAAAGGGAAAATTGGTTCAACATTTTATGAATATATTTGACCTTCAGTTGATCGCATAAAAAAAAAATAGTTTAGCCTAGTAACACAAGAACGCTTCAATACTTTTTATATAGATTCACGCAATTTTATGAATACTCAAATACTCAAGGCTCCTTATAACTCAAAACAACAAGTACAAAGCATTGCTTTAAGAAAGCTCGTTTTAAGGACTCCCCTGGGCTTAGAGTTTGAACCCGAAGAACTTAAAACTGAATTTGATCAATGGCATGTCCTTGTCCTTTATAAAACGGTGGTTATAGCTTGCAATGTCGTTAAGTTCCTGGAAAATGGCGACGCAAAAATTAGGCAAGTTGCCACACACCCCTCATACCAAGGGAAAGGATTGGGTTCCCTACTAAATAAAAAAACAGAAGAAATACTGATTGAAAATGGGATTAAAAAAGTAGTTTTGCACGCCCGAATAAATGCAGTGCCTTTTTACGAAAAACTTAGCTATACAATTACAGGAGATTCTTTTGAAGAGGTGGGTATTAAACATTTTAAAATGTTCAAAAAACTATGACTATTGAAGCTATTTTTATAAGCGCCATTGTTATAAGCTTACTACACGGCTTAATACCAAGCCATTGGATGCCTCTTTTGGTCCTGGGGAAAACCTTTAAATGGTCTCAGAGAAAACTCTTATGGATTAGTTTTAAAGCGGCCTTTTTTCATTCGATAAGCACCGTAATTATTGGAATATCAATTGCTTTACTCGGCAAAGAATTGGAAGCTGAGTTAGACATTTTCACCCATGCCATCTCTGCAGCTATTCTAATTTTAATAGGTATTTGGTTTTTATTTAGGCATTACCACCACCATCACTTTCACTTAGAAGATGTGAAGGATAAAAGCGTAAATAAAATCATTCTTAGCTTAAATATAGCGATGTTCTTTTCCCCTTGTTTAGAGGTGACAGGGCAATTCCTTTTACTTGGTTCTAAAGGATTTAATGCCGTTTTGTTATTAGCTTTAGTGTATACCCTTATCACCATTGCCTCCATGTTAATATGGGTGAGTATTTCAAGTAAATTGATGTCAAAAATTGACTCTCATAAGTGGGAACACAATATTGGTTTAGCGTCTGGAATTATTTTGATTCTCACAGGAGTTTTATTATACTTTTCCTAGGATCGAAATCCCAAATTTTGTTTTTTTACACTAAGCTATCAATTAAATAATAGACCTTTGTTCCATTATTATGAATCAAGTAAAAGTATATCTACCGTGGTTTCTGAGAATACTCCTCGCAGCTCTATTTATTTTTAGCGGCATATCAAAAACAGACCCTATATGGGCTTTTGACAAGCAATTGGTTGATTTAGGGATTGCGAATTGGTGCATTGCTCCATTTATCACTCGACTCATTATTGCCTTGGAATTAACCATTGCAATTGCCCTCATGCAAAACCATTACATAAAGCGGTTGGTCATTCCTCTTACCATTTTACTTTTAGTTGCCTTTAATATTCATTTGGGCATTGTAATGGCAGAATATGGTCCTATGAATGGAAATTGTGGTTGTTTTGGAAAATGGATTAAAATGACGCCCTTAGAGGCTTTTATCAAAAATGTTTTAACCATTGCAGTATTGGCCTACTTGTATAAAGTGCTTAAGGATAAACCTAAAGGGCAAAATAAATTTTCATACTTATTAGCGCTGTTTTTAGCTTTTGCTCTTGGGATGTTCATGATTTTTGCACGAAATAATAAACCCTGCTTAGAAGAGAAGAATCGAGTAATTCATAGAAACGCTACTAGCCTTTCAGCAGATACTCCTACAACTAAACAAGACTCTTCTAGAACTCTTCTAAAAGTTGATTCAAGTAAAGTAAAATCGGAGAAGACCAATGAGGATAATAATAAGACGGAAGACGATTTAGAACCGAAAATAGAAGCCCCGGTCCAAGAAACCCGAAATCCCAATGACGAAGAGCTCGATCTGAACCAAGAAAAAACAAATGCAGTGGAGGAAGGGCCTGCACAAAAAAAATCAAAGTTTGCAAATTATACGAGTTTTAACGGAAACACCGTTAACTTGGATAGAGGTAAAAAAATCATCTGTTTATTCGCTGCTGGCTGCGATCATTGCCAAGAAACAGCAAAAGAACTCACAGCCTTAAATCGCAAAGGAATTCTCCCTCCTCTTTATATTTTATTTATGGATGAGGAAACATTTAAAATACCTGATTTCTTTAAGAAGGCCGGGAGTGCATACCCCTATAGTGTCGTTGATATTCCAGAATTTTGGCAACTATTGGGAGATGGAGCACTTACTCCGGGAGTAGTTTATAATTGGAACGGAAATATTCAAAAGTATTACCAAGGCACGGAAGATGGTAAGTTTAGTGCTTCTGACTTGGAAAGTCTCTTAATCAAATAAGAAAAAGTATATTCAAAAAAAAAGAACCATTGGCTTCAATGGTTCTTTTTTAATTGTTCATTATTTTAAAATTAAAACGGGAGATCATCATCGCCCCCACCTTCAAAAATATCATCTTCGGTACTTGCCGAAGCATTGGTTTGAGGTGCAGTATCCTGAACAGGGGCAACTGTATTTGCTGGGGGAGCTGCAACGGCACCGGCAGGCTCCACTTTCCAAGCTCTAACATCTGTATACCAACGTTCATTATATTCTCTACTTTCAATATTTATTGAAACTTTATAGGATTGCCCCTCTTGTAAATTGAATTGAGTAATTTTATCTCCCCAAGCGTTAAAACATACTTTTTTCGGGTACTGCTCTTCTGTTTCAATAATGAAGTCTTGCTTTTTCCAAGGTCCATTCGCACCTTGCCCCTCTTGCAGGGGTAATATTTTAATTATTTTACCTACTAGTTCCATTAAGGCAAAAGTAATTAGCCTTGGTCTAAGGATATTAACAAAAGACTAGTTTTATAAACAATACAGCCTATTCACCTCCTTGACTTCCGCCGCCGCCTTGTTTCACATCGGCATTATCAATCTTTTTGAAGTTTATTTTCTTCTTAGGTTCTACTTTTAAGGAACCAAACTTATAGTCAAAGTTCACTTTTATACCCAATTGATATGCTTTTGTTTTTTGATCCAGCGTAAAGTCATTTCCTTCGTTATAAGTTCTGTAATAAACATATGGAGTAAAGGGGTTGTCAAAACCAAGTCCAATTCCTCCACGTTTATTCTTAAACCTTTTTTTAATACCGAATGTATGAAAATACCAGTTGGTAGTATACCCCTGTAAATTATAGGAAGGAGCATTGATTCGAGCAAAGCCCGATATTTCCCATCGCTGGGGAAGTTGATAGCTTCCACCGCCTCCAAGACTGTATGTAATTCCTTCGGTCTGAAGACCATTTAAGGTGGATAAGTCACTTGTACTTTGAATGATGGCATATCCCACTCCACCATTTAAAAACAGACGTAGGTTTTTGGTATTGATATTGGCGTTGCCATCCAGTCCTTGATAATAGCTTTGACCTACATTTCCATAAGTGGTGTAGTAGATACCATCGGAGCCCACTTTTCGAATAGACTCAATGGCATTATTGGTTTGCCGGAAGTAAGCACTAATCATACCTCCTCCCTTGCGACCATATTTGCCATAACTCAATTCATAATTATGCGCCAGTTCTGCTTCCAACTCCGGATTTCCCGTACTTAAGTTTCTTGGATCAGATTGAGCTTGATATGGGTTAATAAAGAATAAGCCTGGACGTTGAATTCGATTGGAATAGCCAAATTTTAAAAAACCTGCTCGACCCATTACACGGTTTATTAAGATATAAGGGATTAAGTTGCTGTAGGGTTCTCCCGTAAAGTTTGTATTTTCATCTTCTGTTCTTCCTCCAAACATGGTGTATTCATAACGCGTACCCAAGCGCATGGTTATTTTTTTGGTCACATTAAATTGCAATTGAAGATACCCTGCATATACATCTTGATCATAAATAAAAGTGGTACTTAAGGCATCAATCGTCTGGTAATTGTTCGTTGAAGAATTTAGACTATCAATGCTATATTTACTGTTCACCCTACGAACAATCGTCTTTACGCCCGTTTCAAATATTCCCCATTTTCGAATAGGTTCCGTAAAGTCTATTTGGAAGGTATATTCTCCGTTTAGCGCATTATTATCACTTTTTTCGCGATAAGTAGGGCTTGTTCTATCCAATTGAACGGCATCATAACTACTCAACTGGCTGCTTGCGCCATATTGAACGGCAATTCCTAATTCTCTTCCCTTCTTCGTATATTTTTTTAGATAGTTCAAGGTCATATCATACCCGTAATTAAACCCCCTATTATCCGTTTCTCTGTTATATAGATAGTTTAAAGTAGTGTTGGCCAAACCAGAGGATGCAGAAAAATTTTGATCTGAATTATTCAAGCGTCCCCTACTAGATATGCTGAAGGATATGGCATTTTTATCATTGAATGTGTGATCAATTCCTAGACTTAATCGAGGGCCCCCACCAAAGGAAGTCCCCTCTGAACTTTGCCTAAACTCATAATTCTGAGTGCCAATGGTATTCTTACGAACCATATCTGTTTCATTAATATTTCGCCAGAAATAACTGCCTAAATTTAGACTAAAGCCTGTTTTTCCATTCTGAAATGCCAAATTCCCTCTAAAATAGGCAGACCTGTTACCAAATCCGGTACGTATACCTCCATTCAGGCCTTTTAGCTTTGATTGTTTTAACACAAGATTAATGATCCCTGCCGATCCCTCTGCATCGTATTTAGCCGATGGGTTAGTAATTACTTCTACCCTTTCGACTTGATCAGACGGAATGGATTGAAGGGCATCTGTAATGTTTCCATTAACCACTGCACTCGGTTGGCCATTAATAAATACCTTAATTTTCTGACTCCCCCGAATACTTACATTTCCGTCACCATCCACTTCAACCATGGGTACTTTCCGCAGCATATCCGTCACCGAGGTTCCCTGGTTGGTAATGTCCTGGTCCACATTATAAACCAAACGATCAATCTTATTCTCAATCAAGGACTTTTCAATCGTAATATCCACTTGATCTAAGACCATGTTCGATAATAAGGTTAGTTTTCTGAAAGATTTAATTTTTGAACTGGTATTGAGTGTAAAGGGATCCGATTTGAAGTTTTTGTGATTGACGGAACTCACACTAATTCGAAAACGACCCGGGCTCAACTCAATAAAAAATCTACCTGTTGAGTCTGTAATAACTCCTCCGGCTATCTTTTTACTTTGAGTATTGGTCACCTCAACTGCGGCATAGCTCACCGGCTGATCGCTTAATGAATCTACAATTTTTCCAACGACTAAATACTTATTCGTAAAGTCAAGTCCTCGCTGCGCTTGCATATTTCCAAACAAGGAAAAACTGAGCAAGGCCATACATATATTAAATTTCATAGTTAATTTTATTTTGAACGAATGGCATCAATTGGATTTAATCTAGATGCGGTAAAGGAGGGTAAATAGCCAGAAATAACGCCTACAACTACTGCCATTATTAAACCAAAAAGAACATCCCCACTCGAGACAACAAGAGTGATTGCTGAATCCATTTGAGAATGAAGAACCCAATTCCCTGCTTGAAAAGTAGCCCACACCAACATCAATCCACTTAGCCCACCAATTATACATAGGAAAATGGCTTCGATGAGAAACTGCAAGAGAATAAAGCTTCTCTTTGCACCCAAACTTTTTTGAATCCCAATCTCTTGTGTTCTTTCTTTTACGCTTACAAACATGATATTGGCTACACCAAAACAACCGACTAACACGGCAAATAAACCAATAAAAAGACCAATGGTTTTGACCGTTCTAAACAATGAGCTGATAACATCAGTAATCATACTCATGCGGTTCACAGCAAAATCCTCATCTTCTCCCGGCTTTAAACGTCTAATTTGCCTCATTCTTTGGGTTATTTCCCATTCCAATGTTTCCAAACGAACTCCATCAGCCACCTTGATTGTTATTTGCGGACTGTACTTATCTGATTTGTAATTAATAAAGGTTTTCCCAAAAGTATATGGAATGATGATCTGATTATCTGCCGAAGCATTAATAATACTCTCGCCTTGCCTTTGCATTACTCCAATTACTTTTAAGAGCCTATTATCAGATCGGATAATGCGTCCTATGGGATACAAAGCACCAAATAAATTACTTGCGACATCGGAACCTATAATACAAACATTTCTGCCAGACTTGGTTTCATCCCGTGTAAAATAACGTCCTTTTGCAATTTCAACAGACTGAATATCTTTATAGTTGTACCCTACGCAATTTAATTTGAGCCCTTGGACTGTATTGGATTTATACTTGGCTTTGGTTGAAGAAGTAAACTGAAATCCAACCATACTGGCAACAGATGTGGGCAATATTTTTCTGAGTTGATCTGCCTCGCCATCCGAAACATGATCTCTTTTTAAGTATTTCCACCAAGGATATCCATTTCCAAAATCATCCCAAGGCCATTTTTGTACAAAAAGCACATCTGTACCAAAACCCGAAAAACCATCATTCAAGTTTTTTTCTATAGAATGAACAAGCGCGTAAACTGCTATAATGCAATAAATACCTATAGTTATACCCAATACAGATAAAAAACTTCTGAGTTTGTTTGTTCTGAGCGCATTCCATGCCATTCTCACTCCCTCGGATATAAAACTAGACCATTTCAGAGGACAAATTTAACAGCAGATTTGTGAGACACCCAAAAAACAATCGATTAAACACATCTAAATTCGAGCAAAGGTTTGCCATTTCAGACTTGAGAAGTATTTTAGATTGAAACATTAAAAGGATAAAGAATCACTCCATGACATATACACTGAAAAAAAATAAAAAACAAGTCTTTTTTATAGTCAATATGTGGAAATTTATACCTTATTTCGCATGACTCAACAATGACAATTAACATACTTATAAAAGTTTTATAATTCTATGGCTGAAAATAAATCACACGAACTAGCTTGGGCAGAATGCTTGAAAATTATTAGAGATAATATTAACCCACAGAGTTATAGAACATGGTTTGAACCTATTAAGCCTATCCGACTTTCTAGCAAAACATTAACGCTGCAGGTACCTAGTCAATTTTTTTATGAGTGGTTAGAAGAACATTATATACAACTTCTTCAAAAAACATTGAAGAAAGTTATTGGAATGAGTGCTAAGCTTGAGTATAGCGTTGTTGTTGACGCCCACTTTAACGGCAATGAAAAATACTTAGTTAACCTGCCCACAAACGGGCCAACTGCTTCCGCTCAAAATGAGTTAGGCATGCCCATTAATTTAGATACTCCAATAAAGAATCCATTCATTATTCCAGGATTAAAGAGGATGAATATTGACAGTCAGTTGAATGCAAAATACACCTTTGATAATTTTGTGGAAGGAGAATGCAATAAATTGGCAAGAAATGCGGGTTTGGCTATAGCTCAAAAGCCCGGAGGAACGTCATTTAACCCTCTAATGATCTTTGGAGGTTGCGGTTTAGGGAAAACACACCTAGCCCATGCAATAGGAAACTTAACCAAACAAACCCATCCCCAAAAAGTGGTGGTGTATGTAAGTGCTGAGAAATTTATCACTCAATTTATAGACTCTGCGAAAGCGGGAAATAATCACCAGTTCATCAATTTTTATCAATACCTAGATGTTTTGATCGTGGATGATGTTCAATTCTTTGCCAAAAAAGAAAGAACACAAGAAATTTTCTTTCAAATCTTTAACCATCTTCACCAAAATGGAAAACAAATTATCCTAACCTGTGATAGAGCTCCAAAGGATTTGAACAACATGGACGAAAGATTGTTGAGTAGATTTAAGTGGGGTTTAAGTGCAGACATTAACAACGCTGATTTTGATACCAGAGTTGCCATATTGGAAAATAAAATGTACCAAGATGGAATTACGCTTCACAAGGATATTGTTGAATACCTTGCACATAACATAAATACAAACATTAGAGAACTCGAAGGAGCCATGATTAGCCTCCTTGCACAAGCCTCTTTAACCCGCAAGCATATTGACCTTAATTTGGCAAAGCAGACGGTTAAAAACTTTGTGAAAAACAGCACGAGAGAAATTAGCATCGATTATATCCAAAAATTAGTTTGCGATTACTATAATATTCCGGTTGAAGCCGTTAAAAGTAAAACGCGGAAGCGTGAAATTGTTCAAGCGCGTCAAATTGCTATGTATTTTACAAAAGATCTTACAAAGGCAAGCCTCAAAAACATTGGAATGATGTTTGGCGGAAGAGATCACTCAACAGTAATCCATGCATGCCAAACCGTCAATGACTTAATCGAAACGGATAAAAAGTTCAGGCACGATGTGGAAGAACTTGAAAAAAGAATTAAGATTAACACTTTCTAAAAAAAATATTAAAACATCTTTCTCGAAAGGTGTTTTTTTTTGCTAAATTATGTTTAAATCATTCGCTGCAGCTGTAAACGGAATTCTAATCGCCCTCAAAACAGAGCGCAATGTGCAAATCCATGGCATTATTGCAATTCTTGTATTTTGGGTAGGCAAATGGCTTCAATTAATACGTTTTGAGATGGCCATTATATGGATTTGTTTCGCCATGGTTATGGGCGCAGAACTCCTAAATACGAGTATTGAAAAACTTTGTGATAAGGTAGAAGCAAAAGTAGATCCCCAAATAAAAACCGTAAAAGATATTGCTGCAGGAGCTGTTCTCTTTATTAGTATATGTGCAGCAGTTATAGGTTTGTATATATTATTACCTAAGCTTTTAAATAAGATTTGACGTGAATACCCAAAACAGATTTTACTCAAAGACAATTCGGTTTTAAAACCCAGCTTCCGCCCAATACATTAGTCCCCGAACGCACTGTGAATTGAGAAGCATTGTGCAGGCCAATTGCAGCACAAGGCTTCCATTGCATAAAAAAAGAGATCGTGTATCCTTAATTTAATAAAGCATTAACCGCACGTACTTTTTCAGCACTGGCCATCATCGCTTCTTTTTCTTCGGAATTTAGGTCAAGTTCAATAATTTCCTCTACCCCATTTGCCCCTAAAATAGTAGGAACACCAATGCAAATATCACTTAACCCGTACTGGCCATCTAGCATAACACAACTAGGAATCATTTTATGTTGATCACAAACAATGCTCTGTACCACGGTACTAACAGCTGCTCCTGGTGCATACCATGCACTGGTGCCTAAAAGGCCTGTTAATGTTGCACCACCAACCATTGTACTGCCTTTCACAGATTCTAGTTCATCTGCCGATAAGAAATGAGATGCTGGAACTCCGCACTTGCTAGACAAACGTGTCAAAGGAATCATGGTCGTATCTCCGTGACCGCCAATAACCATACCATCTACATCTGAAATAGGACTATTTAGTGCTGTAGCCATAAAATATTTAAATCGCGCACTATCCAGGGCTCCACCCATTCCAATAATTCTATTTTTTGGAAGACCGCTATTTTTAAGTGCCAAATAAGTCATGGTATCCATAGGATTACTAACCACAACTATAATTGTATTTGGCGAATGCTCTAAAAGATTTGATGTAACCATTTTAACAATTCCCGCATTAATACCAATCAACTCTTCGCGAGTCATGCCTGGTTTACGCGGAATACCTGAGGTGATGACACATACATCGCTTCCTGCCGTTTTTGAATAATCACCAGTGGTGCCCGTAATCTTGGTATCAAAACCGTTTAGCGATTGAGTTTGCATTAAATCCATCGCTTTGCCCTCGGCAAAACCTTCTTTAATATCTAGCAGCACTACTTCCGCCGCAAAGTTTTTCATTGCAATGTATTCTGCGCAACTTGCGCCTACATTGCCCGCTCCAATTACAGTTATTTTTGACATAATTTGTTCTGAGGCAAAGGTACAATTGCGCGTCAGAATGACCAATAATTGTGAGTACTTAGTGAATGATTTTATTCAATTTCGATTGAGCCAGCAAAAACAGGACTGCCATGCGAATCGCCACTCCATTTTCTACCTGTTGCAAAATAATGGATTGATTGCTATCTGCAACTTCAGAAGTAACCTCTACCCCTCTATTTATGGGACCTGGATGCATAATTGTAATTTCTTTACTCAAAGCGTTCAATTTATCCATAGTTAGACCGTAAAGGCTCGCATATTCCCTTAAACTGGGGAAATATTTAACATCTTGCCTTTCGTGTTGAATGCGAAGCATATTTGCAACATCACACCATTCCAACGTTTCTTGTAAATTGTAATTCACCTGAACTCCTAAATCTTCTATTTGATACGGAATTAAACTTTTAGGGCCACATAAGGTTACTTCAGCCCCTAGTTTTTGCAAACAATGAATATTGCTCAGTGCCACTCTACTGTGGAGAATATCACCAACAATAGCTATTTTTTTGCCTTCTACATCGCCAAACTTTTCTCTTATTGAGTAGGCGTCTAACAAGGCTTGCGTTGGATGCTCATGCGTCCCATCCCCTGCATTTATTATTTTTGAATTTACATGGCGAGCTAAAAACTTACAAGCTCCAGGAGATGGATGGCGTAAAACCACCATATCTACTTTCATGCTAAGAATATTATTAATGGTATCAATAAGGGTTTCTCCCTTACTTAACGAGCTGCTGCTGCTCGAAAAATTGACAACATCTGCGCCTAAACGCTTTTCGGCCAACTCAAAACTGATTCTGGTGCGCGTACTGTTCTCAAAGAAAACATTAGCTATTGTCACATCTCTAAGGGCCGGAGTTTTTCTTGTTGGACTATTAATAACCCCTTTAAACTGATCTGCAGTAGAAAAAATAGTGTGAATACTGGAGACATCCAAGTCTTTAATACCAAGCAAGTGCTGCATGGCAGTTGATTCTATTTCTTTACTTTTTCTATTAGCCATACTTTATTATCATTATCAAGCCAATCTACTTTTACTTTCTCACCGGTACTTCTCGAATCCACAGTAGCTCCTGCATAATCAGGAGATATGGGTAATTCGCGGTTATATCTTCGATCTATGAGCGTCATTAGCTCCACCTGCTTTGGCCTGCCAAAGTTTACAATGGCATCCAGCGCTGCTCGCACACTTCTTCCTGTATACAATACATCGTCAATAAGTATTATCTTAATATTTTCCGTACTAAATCTCAAATACGTTTCTTTTGGAACAAGTATCTGTTCACCTCTTCCTACATCATCTCTATGGAACGTAATATCTAACTCCCCATATAAAAGGTCATTCTCCGGAAAAAATTCTTTCACTCTTGCATAAATTCTACGACTAAATTCCACTCCCCTGGGCTGCAACCCAATAATGGCCACAACTTCATCGCTGGCTTGATCTTCCATTATCTGTAGAGCAAACCTTGAGATAATCAAGTCTATCGCTTCGTTATCTAATATGAGCCGAGGTTTAGCCATTCTCCGATAATTCCATCACTATATTGTATTCATCCTCCGTTACCGGAGCTACACTCAATCGTCCTTGTCTTACCAAAGCCATGCTTTCTAAACGTTCATCTGATTTTATCATGGCCAAGGTTACAGGATTTGATAAAGTGTTAATGGGCTTTACATCCACGGCAACCCATCGCTCATCGTCAATGGTTGGATCCGGATAATGCGCTTTAATTACTTCAGCAATTCCAACAATCTCCTTTCCCTCATTTGAATGGTAGTATAGGCAAAGGTCTCCCACACTCATCGCTTTCAGATTATTCCGAGCTTGATAGTTTCGTACCCCATCCCAAAATGTCGATTTGTCCTCTAATAATTGATCCCAGCTATATTTAAATGGTTCGGATTTAATCAACCAATAGTGCATGCCTCAAAATTAAGTTCGTTTTTTTGGATGGGCAAACCTCTTTTTCGTCCATTAAAACCAAGAGAAACACTCTTTAAAACACTCGCGCAGCTCCTATTTATGGGTACTTAGCGCTCATTTAACCTAAATGCAAAGCGCATTTTTACAGGCTAACATTTGAGACAAGACCAAAAAATATGTCTTATTTCGACAATATTTCTGGTCCCACCCAAATTCATTACTCATTTACTTTACTTGCAGCTCCCCCTTTGGAGAAGAGGCTCCCTCACCGCCGGCATTTTGACAATTTTGCAATTTTATCTTCAGGGCATCTCGTTCAGAAGTCATTGCTTTTAACTTTGACTTAAGAGAAGTTACTTCTGCTTTTAAACTGATATTCTCTGTTGACAATCCTTTTTTCTCTTTACTCAACTTTTCATAAGACGCTTGAAGCGTATTTAACGATTCGTCTTTTCTTTTCAACTCACTATTCAAAGTAGCAATGGTGCGATTAAGAGTCACAATTTTACTCTCTAATTCTTTCACTTTTCCTGAGCTACCTGAACCTGCATTTTCTAAATCTTTCGTGCACTTGTCGTATTTAGATTTCCAATTGGTTCTATCTTTCAATAAGTAATCGTATTCTGCTTGCAAAGAACGTTTCGAGTTTTTACAGCTCTCATATTCTAATTTCAATTGTTTGAGCTCTTCTTCGCACTTGCTGCAGTCTTTTGAGCCCTTGGCCTTACAAGCAACTAATTCTGCTTCAAGGCTCTTTATTTTTGTGTTTTTCGAACTTAAATCTGCCTTCAATTTAAGAATTTCTCCATCTTTACTTTTCAAAAGAACCTCTTTTTGCTGAATGGTTTTTTTGAGTTGCGTAATTTCTGACTGATTCACCGCACCTGCTTTTTTCTTGCATTCCTCTAGTTCTAATTGCTTGCGCTTGCCTTCCGCAATTTCCTTGTTCAAGGAAACCTTAACAGCACTCAGTTCTTTTTCTAAAACAACTATCCGCGCCTTTTCTTTGGAGCAATCACTGCCTTTGGCTTTACCCTTTTCCTGCGCAACAATGACTTTAAGATTTGTGATTTCTTTTTCCAGACTACTAATTTTTGCTTTTTCACTGCTGCAATCGCTGCCTTTAGCTTTACTCTTTTCCTGAGCTAAACTGGCTTTAAGGGTTGTAATTTCTTTTGCTTGACTAATTACTTTCGCTTTTTCACTGCTGCAATCGCTGCCTTTGGCTTTACCCTTTTCCTGCGCAACAATGACTTTAAGATTTGTGATTTCTTTTTCCAGACTACTAATTTTTGCTTTTTCACTGCTGCAATCGCTGCCTTTAGGCTTGTCCATTTCTTGCGCCAGTTTTCGCTTGAGAATATTTATTTCTTTCTCCAAAAAAACAATTCTTGTCTTGGCTGTAGGCAATTCTAACACTTGTTTCTTAAGCAACTCAATTTCCTTGGTAGCCCCTGAGTAAGCTCCACAACAATCTCCATTTTCACCCCATCGTTTTACCAAGTCATCGTTCGTTTTCTTCAGAACAATGTATTGCGCTTTTGATTTTCGCAGTTCTTTATCTAAGTAGGTCTGCGCTCTCTTAAGTTTCACAATCTCAATTTCAGATTTCTTCAATTTCTCTTTTTCAATTTTTAGCAGAGACTCTAAGCTTTTCGTTTGTGTTTCGCAAGGGTTCTTGCTTTCCACACTGCACCTTTTGAGGGCTTCTTTTAATCGCTCAATCTCTCCCGATGATTTCAAGCTTCGATCTTCACATTCATTGGCGGCTTTTTTATACCTAAGCGACTCCGCTTCTACAATTGCGATTCGTGACTCACCCTTCTTTAAATCAAATTCATATTGATTGATTTTATCTTGTAAAACGCTATTGTTAGATTTTAGATTATCTCTATCTCGCTTCACATAAAACAGTTCTTTTTGACATTCCTCGTCCGCAACACCTGAGCCACTTGTACCCACCTTGCTTTCTCTTTTAGTTACCTCAAGCTCTCGATCTCTGAGGCCTTTCTCTCGTTTTAGCACATCCTCTTCTCTTTTCCTCAACTCCTGCACTTTTCTCAAATCACCCTCGCTTGTTTTGGGGCTTTTGTATACCGTATCCCTAAGTACTTTGTATATGGTATCTCTTTCTACACGTACAATACGATCCGTATTTTTTGGTGTATCTGACCAAAATACCTCATCCTCCGTTACCTCTTCAGGTTGCTTTTTCATTCTTTTCAGCACCTTTTTATCTGCCGCACAATTATCAATCTTAAAACGCGCCCCAAAATATATACTTCCGCTGCTATGCTCGTTATTGGATAGAACATCTGCTAAACCAGCTAAATTATCCGTACCAAAAACAAAAGCTCCTAAGCGTCCATAAGCCCCTATATTAAGGCGAGTATAGTCTTGGTTTAGAACAACCGGAAAACCAATCTCATATTTTTCTGTTTCTCGACGTGGGGTAAGGGCGAGGTAAGAATTCCGCTTTAGCCCTCGCGTATTTTTCGAGAGTAGGTTCTGCGTCCAGTTAGCCGCTAGATAAAGCCCTTTGTTCAATCTCACATCAAATTCTGCATTAACCGCAGCGGGTGTATATACACTATAGCCCGTTTTATTAGTAGCTCCTAGTTGCCGCATAAAGGCTTGATCCACTCGAGCAAATCGATCATAAGGAGTTTGGGCATATGCCGTTTGATCCAACAAGCTGCTATTGTAGTTCCAGGTAGAAATATTGCTGCTATTCATTAAGTTATTTCGACTCCCATCCATCGAGATAAAGCCTAGATCTGTTAAACTCGCTCCAAATTTCCAGCTATATTCATTGGCCTTCTCATCCGAGCAGTTAATTCTGCTTTTGGAGTGAACCGTCTTTCGATTCGAACGTGGCCTATTTTCATATACAAATCCCACATCAATTCCTGCTCCCGCACCACTGTTATCAGAGAAATTCAAACCGTAAGGATCTTGCATGACTTGAGATGCCGTTTCATCACTCGTATGAGTAAAGGCGAGATCTGTATTTCTTACCTCTAATTCGTTATTTGAATTTACCCGATAGTCCAACGAACTTGCATGCAAACCTGCTTGCCCTTGAGCTAAAATTCCTTTAAAGGTAACACCCACTTTCACGAAAGAATTTCTTTCATCCCGAGCTGCATAAGCCCATGAAAAAAACCATTCTTGGTAACTCAAAGCATCTATTCCAAAAGCATCGTTGGAGTACCACTTATCTTTTTCTAGAGCATTTGTTCCAGTAAACGCACCTCCAGAGGTATCCGTTCCATACCTCATCAATTGTGCGGTATTGGCATTAATGCCATTAAAACTTGCCCCCGATACACTTTTAATTCCAAAGCCATAGGCATTAAATCGATTGGCTCTAAAGAATAGCGAAGGTCCAAAATTCTCATTGAGCAAATAGCCTTTGGCATTCTCTACATCCTTCAATTGGAGAAAATCATCTCTAAAATCTAGATTTCCATTGGCGTTGGTGTGATTAATTCCGAAATTCCGGTTGTTTAATCGAAAAGGATTTACCGGAAAATTATAGCTAAAGGCGTTTGTAGTATACCCCATACTTGCCGTATAAAGATTAAGATAGGTTCGAGATTTACTCGAATATGTGTTGGCTGGATTTAGGAACGCAGCGTAGGGAGTACTAAAGTTTCCTGATTGTAATCCGAGGCTCTGTTGCCCTTGCAATTGACCCGCAAACAGTGCAGCGAATGCAGCAAGTAATGTAGTTTTTCTTTTCATAATTGTGTATACTAAATAATACAATAAAAATGTACACTTTATTAAACATCAATGAGTTCCTAAGGGTCTAAACCTCTAAAAAATCCTCTGATACCGCTCTTAAGCAAACATTCTCCTTTTTCTTTAGTATATAGTAATCAAATGGTATGCCTCAAAAGTACATGAAGTCATTTACGTATATCGATATTGTTTATTTGTTGTGGGCTAAATTACCCTTAGAGCCCTTTTTAAGATACATCCCTAAAGCCTACCAAAAGCGAGCAAACATGCCAAAAACAAAACCTCTTGGAAACCACTTAAAAAAAGCGTAAATTTGCCCCTTAAATGCGTCAAACAATTCTCATATTAACAATAGCCCTTTCTGCCATTGGTTGCAGCAATTACGGCAAATTGCTAAAGAGCACGGATTACCAGTTAAAGTACGCAAAAGCCAATGAGTTTTATGAGAATGGAAAATATGGCAAAAGCATTGGTTTATTGGACCAATTAAGAGAGCATTTTAGGTATAAAGATACCATCGCATATTTGTTGCAATTATCTGGAAAGTGCTACTTTGAGGAGGCTGAATACGACTATGCCACCCTATTTTTTGACGACTACGTAGAAAATTTTCCCAATGGGTATTATGCCGAGGAGTGTGCTTTTAAATCATTAGAGTGCAGTTACAAGGTTCGTAATTCCTTTGAGCTAGATCAGCAAGATACCTATGCATCTATTGACAAAATAAAAATCTTCACCAACAACAATCCAAACAGTGCTTACTTAACTCAATGCAACGATATGTTGGATGAGTTTAGAAATAACTTAAAGAAAAAAGAAATTGGACGAACGTTTCAATATTACACGATAGGTGATTTTAGAGCGGCCGTGGTAAGTGCCCAAAACACGATGCAGGCCTACCCAGATATTGAAAATATAGAAGAGATGGAGTTTATGATGGTTCAAGCCCAATACAATTACGCCGTTAATAGCATAGATACTAAAAAAGAAGAACGATTTAATGTGATGATAGATTTAGCGAATAGCTATCTTAGAACCCATCAAAAAAGCGTTCCATCCAATTACACTAAAGTAAACAATTTGGTAAATAGTGCCACTAGTAATATTTTAAAATTAAACGTAAAAAAATAAGTCATGAGTAATAAAACTGCCAATACAAGTGCTGAAACCATCGATGTTCGTGGATTAGAAGACGACACTCAAAATATATACCTTGCGGTAAACGTTATTTCTAAAAGAGCCAATCAACTTTCCACTAAATTAAAAGAAGAGATTAAAAATAGACTAGAGCCCTACGAAAGTGATGGAGATAGTCTTGAAGAAATTCATGAAAATCGTGAGCAAATGGAAATCTCTTTGATGTTTGAAAGACAGCCTAAGCCTACATTAAAGGCGACAAGAGAATTATTAGACGACGAAATTTATTGGAGATTGCCACAAGCGGGCGATTTATTACCTGGAGAATAAGAATATACTTTTAGGGGTAAGTGGCGGAATAGCTGCTTACAAAATACCTTTACTGGTTCGCTTACTTAAAAAGAGTGGAGCCCATGTAAAAGTTATTTGCACCCCGAGTGCCAGGGAATTCGTAACTCCAGGCACCTTATCTACGCTCAGCGAAAATCCGGTTCATTCGGACTTTATGAATGATGAAACTGGAGAATGGAACAATCATGTCGAATTGGGTTTATGGGCAGACATTATGCTCATTGCACCCTGCACGGCAAATACGCTCGCAAAAATGGCTTCAGGCATGTCTGACAACTTGCTTCTAGCTACATTTATGAGCGCCAGATGTCCCGTTATTTTTTCGCCGGCCATGGATTTAGATATGTTCGAACACCTTGGCGTTCAAGAAAACATTAAAACCTTAGAAAACCAGGGGCATACCTACTTAGAACCCGCATCTGGCTCATTGGCTAGTGGACTGGTTGGCAAAGGAAGGATGCCTGAACCCGAAGAACTCTTTGAGAACATTTCAGAAATCTTGTACTCTGGGAAAAAATGGGCAGGAAAAAAAATAGTAATCTCTGCAGGACCTACGCATGAGGCCATAGACCCTGTAAGATTTATAGGAAATTACAGCAGCGGTAAAATGGGCTATTCAATAGCCACAGCTTTTGCAGAGCAAGGAGCACAAGTTCATCTTATTTCTGGACCTACAGCCTTAGATACTCCCAAAGGAGTGCATATATATCCTGTAAAAAGTGCCGAAGAAATGCACCGCTTGGTAATTGCGCAATTTGCCGATGCAGATGTTGCCGTGATGACTGCTGCAGTTGCCGACTACAGGCCGAAAACAAGCAGCAATCAAAAAATAAAAAAAGAAAAAACAGATCGCTTGCATCTTGAGCTCGTTAAAAACCCTGACATTTTAAACTCCATCGGGCACTCCAAAAAAGAAACACAATTTGTCGTTGGCTTTGCTTTAGAAACTGAAAATGAATTGGATAATGCCAAAGGAAAACTCGAACGGAAAAACGCAAATATGATTGTTTTAAATTCGGTACATGCCGCCAATGGAGTCTTTGGATCCGATGAAAACAAAGTAAGTATTGTCACAAAAAAGGAAGTTTTTGATATTCCTCAAATGAAAAAAAGCAAACTTGCGTTTACTTTATGTGATATTATATTTGAAAAGTATGAAAACCATTCTTAAACTTCTTTTCGCATGCCTCCTTCTTGGTGAAACGATTCAGATAAAAGCGCAAGACATAAACGCCAGCATTCAGGTAGTTGCGCCCTCTCTGCAGGCCACAGATAAGCAAATTTTAACCAATCTGCAAACATCCATACAGCAGTTCATAAACAATAGAAAATGGACCGAAGAGTCCGTAAAGCCAGCGGAGCGTGTAGAAATATCTCTTTTTTTTGAGATTAAAAGTATACGAAACGTAACAGACTTTAGCGGAAACCTTCAAATGCAAGTTTCTAGGCCCATCTTATTCTCCAACTACAAATCACCCACCTTTAACTTTGCCGATGATGATGTTAATTTTAGATACAGCGATATGGAAAGTCTGCTGTATCAAGAAAATCAAAACGTGAGTGATTTAACCACTCTACTGGCTTTTTACATTCACATTGCACTGGGTTTTGACGAAGACAGCTACAGCAAAATGGGAGGCGATAAAAACTTTAAAAAGGCCCAAAGCATCGTAAATATGATGTCGGGCAAAGCCGGTTGGTCGCAAAGCGATGGCCGCGGCGGAAGAAATAAATATTACCTCGCAGATAATTTAAACAATGCTCGTTTTAAAGCCATACGCGAAGCAACATACAAGTACCACCGCATGGGCTTGGACCAGATGTTTGAAAATGCCACGAAAGCCAGAAAAATGATTACAGAGGCCATCAAAGGTCTCCTAGAACTAAATAAATTGGTTCCAAACAACATGCTGCAAAAAACCTTTTTTAGCGCAAAATGGGGCGAATTGGTTGAAATTTATAAGGGAGCTTCCAAGACGGAACAAAAAGAAATTATTGCGCTCTTGTCTAAATTAGATCCCAGCAATGGCAATAGATACGAAAAAATAAAATCGTAACATGACTCATTTATTTCTCGAAAAAGCTAAAGAATTCAGTTCCATTGGTTTTGAGAAACAGGCCAAATTGCTTTTGGTAACGGATGAAAATGTTAAAAAGCACTGCTACCCTCTCATACAGGCATTTCTTCCAAAGCACCAATTGATGCTTATTGCTGCGGGAGACAAAAATAAAAATTTAGAAAATGCTCAAGCCATTTGGAACCGGGCTTTGGAACTAAACCTGGGACGAAACGATTTAATTATTGCACTGGGTGGCGGAGTCATAAGTGACCTTTGCGGGTTTGCAGCCAGCACCTACAAGCGCGGCACAAACTGCTCCTATATACCCACCAGTTTAATGGCCATGGTAGATGCGGCTCATGGAGGCAAAACAGGAATAAACCTGGGAGGAGTGAAAAACAGTGTAGGTACTTTTACAAACCCAAAAAACATTTATATTCATGTGCCTTTCCTAAACACCCTAAGCAAAGCAGAGTTATACAGTGGCTTTGCCGAGGCAGTAAAGCACGGGATTATAGAGGGAAAAAGCCTTTGGAAAACCATTGAAAATAGGACTACCATAAATGCATCATCCTTTACCCCTGACTTTATCGAAACGCTTATTCAGGTAAAATTAGCCATTGTAGAAGCCGATTTTAAAGAATCCAACGAACGCAAAAAACTGAATTTGGGACATAGCATAGGCCATGCCATTGAGTCCTTGTATTTAGAAAAAGCAACGCCCATAAGCCATGGACAGGCTGTTATTACTGGCATTGTATTGGAGTCTTTTATTGCCCATGCCCATTTTGATTTGAATGATGAAGATTTAAATACCATCCTCCGGCTTATTTCCACTCACTACGATTGGATTGACATTCCCTTTTCTGACGATGCTATTTTACAGAAACTATCCAACGATAAGAAAAATACCGATCAAATGCTCTTTACCCTTCCCATGGGAATAGGGAATGTTCAACAAAACTGCGAGGTAAGTGCCCTGCAAGTGGCCCAAGCCATAGAACTTTATGCCAAATACCGTTCATAAGCTTCACATTCCAATAAATAAAAGCCAAATGATTCGTCATTTAGCCATGCATTTTATTTTAAAATCAGAAATACATCTTAATCCGCAATGGCCCGATGATATTAAAATTATGCATAATGCTTTATTTGGAGGCAAGACCATCGATTTTAAGGATGCTGGAACTCCCTTGAGGCTGAGCACTGCGCTATTAAGTCAAGCACCTGGAACCATGTTAACCGGCAATAAAGAACTTATGAAACGACCCTTAAAACCACTGCTCCAGACCTTAGAGCATTTAGGGGCTCGCTTCTCCTATCATCACAAAGATTATTCGCTGCCTTTTACCGTTATAAAGCCCTGCAACCCCTTTACATCTTGCACTATAGACGATTCTAAAAGCAGTCAATTTACCAGTGCTCTATTGCTATTGGCATGCACCCAAAACCAAAAAGTACGCGTTTATAGCAAAGCAGAAACCCAGGGAAATTATGTAAAACAAACCCTGAGAGCCATAGATGCTGCGGGCATACAAACGGCCTACAAATCCAGCACCTATGAGCTTTGGAATCAAGAAAATATGAGGGTTCCAAAAGAGCCTATTGAAAAAGACTTCAGCTCCCTCGTCTTTTTACTAAACCTGGCATTGGCTAGACCCCATAAAACCTTTGGCGTAAGTGGGTTAAACCCCCAATCTATTCAGGCAGATAAAGCGGCCATAGCCCTTTACAAGAAGCTAGGAATGGACTTTACCTGGGAAGAAGATGCCCTGTTTTTTTGCTATATACCCCAAGAGCAACCAAAGATAAAGCTAGATATAAAATCCTGTATAGATTTGGCTCCTGCTCTTATTGCGGCCTGCGCTTTTCTTGGAACAGGTTTAGTGCTTACCGGGTACGAAAATTTAAAATATAAAGAAAGCAACCGCATACAGGCCATGCATGAAAACTTAATTCAACTGGGCTACCAACTGCAAGAAGATAAGAACAACTTGGTTTTGAAAGGCGCTTTAAAGAAAGCCCCACACCTTAATATAGGTAGCTTTCAGGATCACCGCATTGTAATGGCCATGAGCCTGTTTGGCTTAGACCAAGCCTTTACTTGCGACAATAGAGCCTGCGTCTCCAAATCGTTTCCCAGCTATTGGGCCGAGTTTGAGACAGTAAAAAATAGTATTTAGGAATGGGCATTTAAGATTTGTCCATTTTTTTCTGAACAAAAACAAAGGACTCCTTAAAAAACGCCAGCAATGCACAGCGATTGCTTTTTACACTTTACTTTTGCGCTATGGCGCGCAATTCCATAGGCAAACAATTTAGCATCACCTCCTTTGGCGAGAGCCATGGCCCCATGGTAGGATCTGTTGCAGATGGGTTCCCAAGCAATGCAACCATTGATTTGGATCACATTCGTTATCAAATGAACCGCCGCAGGCCCGGACAAAGCAGTTTAAGCACAGATAGGGACGAAACCGATGACTTTAGCCTGGTTTCTGGAGTGTTTGAAGGAAAGTCTACCGGTGCGCCCATCACATTTCTCATTCCCAATACCGATGCTCGAAGTAAGGATTACTCCCAACTAAAAGATATTTTTAGACCGGGACATGCAGACTATACCTACCAAGCCAAGTATAAAAATAGAGATTATAGAGGCGGTGGCCGAAGCAGTGCAAGAGTAACCGCCGGCTGGGTAGCCGCTGGCGCCATGGCCGAGAGCTACTTAAAAGAACAGCTAGGCATAGAAATTATAGCCTACACCCAAAGCGTAGGAGCCATAAGCTGCCCTCCCCTTACAGCACCAACTAAAGAACAAGTAGATGCCCATGCGGTGCGCTGCCCCCATGCAGAAACTGCAGAAGAGATGCAGCAGTATATAGAACAGTTAAAAGCCCATGGAGACAGCATTGGCGGCACCATAAACTGCATCATAAAAAACGTTCCCGCCGGTTTAGGCGAACCCGTTTTTGGAAAATTTAATGCCCTCTTAGCGCAGTATATGATGAGCATAAATGCCGTAAAAAGCATAGATATAGGCCATGCAAAAAACCTCCTTAAAACGGGTTCAGAATTAAGCGATGAACCCGGTAATGCAGGATATTGGAATACCAAAGAAAATAAAAACAACGGCCTGTTGGGAGGCATAAGCACCGGCGAAACCATTGCTTTTACACTGGGTTTTAAAGCACCCAGTTCCATAGCAAAGGCCCAAACGGCCTTTGATTCTGATTTTAATCCCATTTCGCTAGAAATAAATGGGAGACATGACCCCTGTGTTCTGCCGCGTGCCATACCCATTGTAGAAACCATGTGCGCTTCGCTTATTTTGGATCTTTACCTGGAAAGTAAAACCAACTAATGGAATGGCTCGTACTCCTTGTTGCTTTTTTAGGGGCATTACTAACCTTCTTCTCCGGCTTTGGACTGGGAACGGTTCTGCTGCCCGTCATGCTCATTTTTTTGCCTCCAGGAACCGCCGTTTTATGCACGGCCATCATACATTTTATAAACAACGGGTTTAAGTTTACCCTCATTCGCAAGTACATAAATATGCCCATTGCTTTGCGATTTGGAGCCATTGCACTAATAGGTGCATTTATTGGTGCACAGTGCATAAGCTATGCCAGCCAGCTTGGAACCGCATACACCGCTACTTGGTTTAGCCACACACCCAAGGTTACCTGGATGAACCTCCTAATTGGTGGATTACTCATGGTTTTTGCATTGTTTGAAAATCTAAAACCCAATAATCTAAATACTACGCCAAGCGCAGGGCAATATATAGGAGGTGGGCTAAGCGGATTTTTTGGCGGCCTTAGCGGCCATCAAGGAGCACTGCGCTCTTTGTTTTTAAGCCCCTTAATTAAAGATAAAAATGCATTTGTAGCCACCGGAGCTGCCATTGCCCTTGCAGTAGATGTTATGCGCATATCTGTATATATAGGCAAGGGAAGCTTTTGGGCCTCGGCAAATACTCCTATTATTCTTTACGGAATTACAGGTGCCGTTTTAGGCACCTTTTTAGGCCGAAAATTGCTCAAAAAAATCAATTATAAAATGCTTCATATCACTGTTATGGTTTCTTTAATAGCCATGGGACTTGCCATGGCAACAGGTCTTATTCAATAGTACCAAAAAAGCGTCTCGCATGAAAACCTTCATGCAAGAAATTGAGTGAGAGTATAGTAATTTAACTACATAATGAATGATTTTTTTCTATTTTTTAGATAAAAAAGTCATCTTTGCTTTGTAGCAAGATTTTTCTGCTCTTAAACCAGGAGAACAATCCTGTTTTTACTCCAACTACGTCAATAAAAACATCTTACGCCTGCCATGAGACCTAAAGAAATTCTGTTTCAGTGCAGCGCACCGATGCAAAACAACAGTTATTTTTTGACAAGAGCGGAGTAGATTCTTTCTGTAAAGAGACCTTAAATAAAAAAATAGATGAAAACGAAAGACGCTTTTACAAGCAAGAAACACAGAGAGATAAACCTAAAATAAGCAAGCCATTAAACCTTAGATACCAAATGTAGAAAAGCAGCACACAGAGTTAACCCATTGATTTATTGTTTTTTAAACTGAAAATAAAAAACACATTGTTTTTTTGGCACGACTATTGATGAAACATTAAATGAATTCCAACTACAAAAAAATTATAGATACCAGTACAAAACAAAAAATAGATACTTATGAAAAACAAAGGAACACTAATCCTATTGTTTGCCCTTTTTCTTTTTTCACAAAGAGCCGAAGCGCAAACAGAGATGATTTTAACATTTCAAACCGATAACCCCGGAAGCAGCAATGACAGTTCATTTATACTTCCCATCCAAGGAACCTACGATGTAGATATTGGCAATGACGGTTCTTATGAGCTAATTGACCAAACCGGAACCATTACCGTAGATGTAACCACCCATGGCTATGCTGCGGGCAGCATACAAGTTGCTGTGCGCAACGGCACCAATGGAAGCAATTTTGAGGCCCTTATTTTTAATGGGGGAAACGATCAACTTAAGATAACAGATATAAGCCAATGGGGAAGCAGCATGAGCTGGACCACCATGGCCAATGCATTTAAAACTTGCCGCAACCTCACCTGCACCGCTACCGATGCAGCCGATGTGTCTGCAGTTACTGATTTTAATGGTGCGTTTTGGAACGCTTTGCTATTTAATGGAGATTTGAGTGGCTGGGATGTAAGCAGTGGAACAACCTTTCAGAGTATGTTCCAGAATGCCGATGCCTTTAATAATAACAGCTTGAAAGATTGGGATCTAAGCAGTGCAACAAGCCTTGCCTCGATGTTCTACCATGCTGGTGCATTTAATGGAGATTTGAGTGGATGGACACTCAACAGCAGTAGTCCAATAGATTTTTACGGTATGCTCAGATATACCCCATTTAACGGCAATATAAATTCTTGGGATGTAAGCCAGGGAACCCGTTTTAACTATATGTTCGAAAATGCCACTGCTTTTAATCAAGCCTTGGATTCTTGGGATGTAAGCAACGCAACTCAATTTCTGAGCATGTTCAAGAATGCTACTTCCTTTAATCAACCTTTAGATTCTTGGGATGTAAGCAATGCAACCCTATTTCAGTACATGTTTAATAATGCGGATGCCTTTAATCAAAACCTAACAAACTGGAAACTAAGTAGTGTAACAGATCTAACATATATGTTCCTGGATGCTGATGCCTTTAATGGAGATTTAAGTGCCTGGGATGTAAGCAATGCAACCAACTTTACCGGCATGTTCCATAGTACTGATGCCTTTAATGGAGATTTGAGTGGATGGGATGTAAGCAATGCAACTACATTTACCGAGATGTTCTTCGATGCTGATGCCTTTAATGGTAATTTGAGTGGATGGGATCTAAGCAGTGCAATTACATTTGAGGGCATGTTCCGGAAGACCAATTCCTTTAATGGAGATTTAAGTACCTGGGATGTGAGCAATGCAACCACATTTAAGAGCATGTTCCGGAATACCAATGCCTTTAATAATAACAGCTTAAAAGATTGGGATCTAAGCAGTGCAACAAACCTTGTCTTCATGTTCAGCGCTGCTAATGCATTTAATGGAGATTTGAGTGGATGGACACTCAACAGCAGCAGTCCAATAGATTTTTACGGTATGCTCAGATATACCCCATTTAACGGCAATATAAATTCTTGGGATGTAAGCCAGGGAACCCGTTTTAACTATATGTTCGAAAATACCACTGCTTTTAATCAAGCCTTGGATTCTTGGGATGTAGGAAATGCAACTTCATTTCAGGGCACGTTCAAGAATGCTACTTCCTTTAATCAAAACCTGGGAACTTGGGATATTAGTAATACTTCTGATGGAACGGAGATGTTTAGCTATTCTGGAATCAGCCAAACCACCTGGGATGCTACCCTCGTTGGCTTTTTTAACCAGGGCCTTGTCCTCAACGAGGCCATTGGTGCGCATGGCTTAACCTTTTGCGCTGCATCGTCAGAGCGCGCTACCTTAGAAGCAAATGGAATTACCTTCGTGGGCGATCTCTTGGGCTGTGCTCCGGCAGGTGTTGGAACTAACATTAACTATTGGCTGAGAGCCCATGCCAACCCCACTCCCAACGATGCCAATGCAAACCTATGGTTCGATGGCAGTGGAGAGGGAAACAGCTTTGTGCAGACAGATGCTGCCAAGCAACCCCTTTTAAGCACCAGCGAATTAATTAACTTTAATACCAGCCTCGTGTTTGATGGAAGCGATGATTACCTAATAGGGGCCAATATTACATCAACTACACATAGGCATGAGATACCTGGAGCCAGCCGCAGCAGCAGCAGTGCAATAGCCGGTTTCGAAGCTGATAAATCTATGCGAAATTCCACTTTTGCATGGATGCCTGCCAGTGCATCATCAACGGAATACATCACCCTAGATTTAGGCGATGTATTGGGAGTAAAGGGAATACAGACCAAAGGAAGACCAGACACCGCCCTTTGGGTTTCGAGTTATACCTTTAGTTATTCTAACGATAATGTTAGCTACACCCCCATAGGCGATACCTTTACCGGAAATATAAATTCAGCGAGTGAAGTTAATAATATTTTGACCCAAGACATTTTTGCCCGTTACATTCGGGTATTCCCCATTACCTGGAATGACTATCCTGCCATGCGCGTGGATGCAACTTACGACAAGACTCCACTTTTAAACACATTTATCGTAAGCCAAGAGAACCTGCGTAAAGACCATACTTTACTTAGTTTTAAATCTTCTTCAAACCCCAGCTTTCAGGCCCATTTAACTGGATCAAATGCGGCAGGGAACACTGTTTTTGGACCCATGGGATCAATAAATCCGTCGGCTGCCAATGAAGTGGCTGCCAATGACGTATTGCTTACTGGATTTCGATTGCATACTGGGGGGAGTAATTACAGTCAGCTCTATGCAAATGGAGGATTGATTGCTTCGGACAATGCAGCTTTCTTTAAAGCCGATAGCCAAAGCCTGGGTGGCCTAAGCAGTGGATCCCACTTTAATGGCAAAATAGCGGAGATCATTACCTTTACAAATCCCTTATCAAACTTTGAAATGGTAAAAATGAATGGCTACCTGTCTCTCAAATACGGAACCACCCTATCGCCCGATCAAAATGGCAATGGCAGTATGGGAGAAAATGTAGGTAGCGGCTATACCGAAGGCGATTATGTAAGTGCCAATGACAGTGTATTGTTTTGGGATTACAGCGAGAATGCCGCCTACCATAACCGCGTATTTGGCCTAGGCCGCGATGATTTAGATGGACTTGAGCAACAAATTTCGAAGGCTCAAACGAGCGGGTCTATTTTAACCCTTGCAACTGATACGAGTTATACGAGCCGCAATTATACCCATACCGGTATAGATAGCAATATGTCTTTCTTAATGGTAGGTGATAATGATTCGGCACTCGTAGAAACCGGAGATG
>CALKCM010000017.1 GCA_938086785.1 uncultured Bacteroidia bacterium | reverse complement strand
CAAATACGATCCAGATAATCCCCTGTACATTGGCTTTTTCAACACGGGCGCATATCAAGAAAGCATTGGAGGTTTTGGAGGGATTCAGCATTGTTTAACTCCTGCTCCTAAGCACGTAATTATTGATAAAGATGATAAGGGCAATTACTCCTTTAAGCTATTTAGCAAGGAGCAAAGCTATAAAAGCATGCTTAAAACGCTAGGATATTAAAATTTAGGCGTCGTATACTTTTTAATTTTTTCATATAATCCCTTAAAATCTTCCGGCAGCTCTTGTTTAAAGAACATGTTTTCGCCCGTTGTAGGATGCACAAAACCAAGTTCAGTGGCATGGAGCGCCTGCCGAGGCATAAGTTTAAAAGCGTTATCAATGAATTGTTTAAATTTCGGCAATGCTGTGCCTTTTAACAGTTTGTCTCCACCATACTTTTCATCAGAGAATATAGGGTGCCCAATATGAGACATATGAGCTCTAATCTGGTGCGTTCGGCCAGTTTCTAACCTACACTCAATCAAGGTGCAGAAATAAAACTTTTCGATAACTTTAGCATGAGTAATTGCTAACTTCCCCCTCTCCGGATCGTCTGAACAACGAACCTTCCGTCTGTCCTTTTCGTCTCTGGCCAAATAGTTCTCAATGGTAAATTCATCTTCTTTGGGCTCCCCCCAGATCAATGCCAAGTATCTCCGATGAATGGTGTGTTCCATGAATTGCTGGCCTAAATGACCCAAAACCTTATCCTTTTTACCTACAACTAAGAGACCGCTGGTGTCTTTATCAATTCGATGCACCAAACCCGGTCTGTGATCAATATCTTTCTGAGGCAAAACACCATATCTGTAAACCAGAGCGTTTACCAAAGTTCCCGTATAATTATTGTGTCCTGGATGAACAACCATTCCTGCCGGCTTATTTACAACGAGTAAATCATCGTCCTCATGAACAATGTCTATAACAATATCTTCAGGGATCAATTCAAAAACCTTTTGTTCATAGGGTAAGAATACCTGAACCACATCATTTGGTTTAATTCTGTAATTGCTCCGAACCACTTCTCCATTTACCCTCACGGAATCATTTTCCATGGTTTTTTGAATTCTACTGCGACTCACATTCGCAATTTTATGCCTTAACCATTGATCAATGCGCATTAATGTTTGCCCAGGATCTGCAACAAACTTATAATGCTCAAATAATCCCTCTTCTTTTACTTCTGCGTTTTCGATGGTACAAAATTAATCCTTATTCAGTCTTATCCAGTATTTTTATACCAATTGAGCAGTGCAGGCAAAGTCGTTTCTCACAATAATTCTCTCTCAAACCAATAATCGCTTGACTGTCATAGGCTGTGTTATTAGGAAACCCTATATCTTTATACCATCGGGTAAATTTATTATCCTCAGGTTTTAATAATTCCAAAAGATCAAACGCTCGTTCTTTCATATTTTCATCGTTTCTGTGCTTGCCGTAAGCAAAAAGCATAGGAGCTACTACATTAATCAACAAACTCTCTATGGTCCCCGATCCCAGTTGCTGAACCCCTCTTTTTGCTAAAACACCAAATTTGTAATGTGAACGCCAATAGTCAGTGTTTTCAATAGCAAAAAAACCTTTTAAAATAGATACATTTTTTTCCTGGATAACTTTACTAAATAAATGAGATTGTTTGGATATTAATGCTGCCAGCTGAGAAATACGAATGGTTGGGAAATTAGCTGGGCGCATTTTACTAAATTTCCAAGATAGAATACTCATACTTGTTAAATCATACTTCTTTTTTAAAAAATTATACTCTTGCTTTAATTTGGCATGATATTCATCCTCAGCAGGCGCATCTAAAAAACCACTCTGCCCGAAGAGCAGGGCTTCTATTCGCAGCTTGCTATGTTTATTTTTGGCCAACAGTTCATTGGGAGTTCTAAAGGCCAAGTCTTCCATGGCATCTGCATTTACTTTCATTCCAAAGTAACGCGCTATAGCAATATAAAACACCTTGTGCCAATTGTTCGAATGCATCTCTATTAATGATAACAACCGTGCCGATTTTTGAATCATTCGATCAGCAATTGCGCGATGCAAAGCACTCTTTAATTGAATATCATATCGCGTTGGATTAAACTTTTTACAGGGAACCATATTTAAATCGCCACAAAGAGCTTTATAATTTAAAATGACCGATTCTTCAACCAGTGACTTCAATTCCAAGATAGGTATTTTACTTCCGTCATGTCTAAGGGCGACGTAGCCATCGTGGTGCCAAACCACATGCAATATAACAGAGTCATACCTTCGGTCTCCTAAGTGCTGATGCGCTTTCCAATCACTGGATTTAATATGAATTTCAATAGATCCAGCCCAATCCTGATTATTCATCTTGATTCGTGCATTGGTAAAATCAGGGCCTGCATCAATATTCAACAAGCCTCTATCAAAGAGCATAATGTCTCCCTGATGTATTGTCTTCAAAGGTTTATTCTTAAAGAGTCCATGATGCCAAACAAATTGTACAAATTCCTCTTGCATTCCTAACAAATATAATTATTTAATCCTTAATAATACATTAAACACTTATGAAAAAATAAGGAAATACCTTGTTTAATTTAATATGTTTACTTAAATTTAATATACTTCAGGCAACAAATAAGAATTCATTATTGTCTCTTACCTGAACAAACTACCTGATAATCTTTTTTATGAACCAAATATGTAAACAACTACCTACTATTTTTAAGCTATTTTGGATTAGTATTTCTTGCTCCTTTTTCACAGCTAAAGCAACACACATGATGGGGGCGGATATTAGTTACCGTTGCTTGGGTGGAGGAAAATATAAAATAATCATGAAGATTTATCGTGATTGCTCGGGGGTTGGTTTAAGTATTCCAACCTTTGGCGCTTTTGCAGGAACCAATGGAAGCAATACTTGTGGGCAGTATGAATTATCATCTTTCCGAGCAGGAATTAGAGATATAACTCCCGTTTGTGCTTCAGGAACCGGCCCCTGTACTCCTCGAAATACTAGCTTTTCTGGGGAGGGTGTGGAGGAACATACCTTTGAGGCTACTGTTGATTTTAATAAGGCTCCATTAAATGAATTTGCCAACAACAGCACCTGCTGTGAAGTGACTTTTTTTGTAGGACAATGCTGTCGTAACTCAAAAATTACTACAGGTGCGGCAGACAATGATTTCTTTGCAACGGCTATGATTAATCTTTGTAACTTAAAGAAGATGGAGGACACCTGTAATAATAGTCCTTATTTAAGTAATGAACCTATT
>CALKCM010000016.1 GCA_938086785.1 uncultured Bacteroidia bacterium | reverse complement strand
TCCTCCAGCAAGTTATGAAAGAGGAACGAATCCTGTTATTCCTTGGAAATATACTCCAGGAAATACAACAATCGTTGTTACGCTTTGGTCTAAAGTAGGCGACAATTACGCTTATGTGAACGGAGTTGTTGCAAAATAATTCCATAAAATATCTTAATACATTTAAAGGCTCTTCATAATGAAGAGCCTTTTTTTTGGTCCCTAATTTTGCAATACTGCGAAAAATAACCAAAACGACATGGAACCTCAATCTATGACACATCCTCCTAATTAAAACCAATAAATACATTATAAATTTATTTATCAACTTTTACACACATACCTCAACAGATGCAATATTTCCTTTATATATCAGGAAATCACACAAATATTCGATCGGGTTTAACTTATTATACAATATATTTAAATTTACAGTATACTGACTAAAATAAAATCATTTATATATTTTACTTTAAATAATAGTTGTACATTTGATTTAACCAACTAATTAAAAAGATACATAAATGAAAAAATTATTATTACTAAGCAGCGTAGCGGGTCTTTTGATCTTTGCAGCAGGCTGTAAAAAAGACAACGACACAGGCGGTGGAAACACCGGCGGAGGCACCGGCGGTGGAAACAATGGCGGAGGCAATGGCGGAGGCGGAGGCCAAACAGCATTAGTTGTTGAGCAAACACAAAGAGGCTTTGTAGGTTATGTGGGTGCAACTTGGTGTGGACCGTGTGGAACAGCAGGTGGCCCGGGATACAAAGCAATGTTGAATAAATTCAATACAGATCAAATGGTATCTTTTTACCTTGCACCTTCTGGTGAAACAGCAGCTCAATTCAAAGACGAGGCGAATGAATTAATGAAGCCAGCAGGTTTTAATAGTGAATTATATAAAGCGATGAAAGGTACAGGAACTATCCCATTCTATAATGTGAATGGTACAAGAGCTGGTGGAGCTTTCGCAGACCCTAACTATACGGCGAATAAATATGGTGCTAATATTACCAATCTTATAGCAAATGATCCTCAAATTGGTGTTGCTGCTGTACAAACATTAACTGCTGATAAATTGACTTGTGATGTAAAAATAAAAGCCTATGAAGAATACACAGGTGATTTATATTATTCTGTAATTGCTGTTGAAAAGCAAGTTGTTGGGATTCAAGCGACTACTCAATATGTATTTGATTACGAGCACAAAAATGTAGCTCGCGCATCCCTAGTTGGAGACGGAACAATGGCTGGACAAAAAGCTTTTGAAGTTATTTCTTCTGGCTCTACTGCAGCAAATGAAGAAATCACCAAATCAGTTTCATTAGATTATAAAGCATACACCATTACTCCAGGTGTAACTAAAACTAATGTTTCTAAAAGCCAGGCTCCAATTATTTGGAAATATACTCCGAGTAATACAGAGATTGTTGTTACAATATGGTCTAAAGTAGGCGACAATTACGCTTATGTGAACGGAGTTGTTGCAAAATAAATCCATAAAATATCTTAATAAATTTAAAGGCTCTTCCTCTGAAGAGCCTTTTTTTATGTATTATACTTGATGGATTTATTTTCCTTTAAAATCAGCTTTTCGTTTTTCTACAAAAGCAGCCATTCCCTCTTTTTGGTCTTCGGTAGCAAATAGCATATAGAAATTTTTACGTTCAAAGGCCAAGCCTTCTTGCAAAGGAGTTTCATAGGCTTTAAGAATACTCTCTTTTGCTGCTTGCACTGCTAGAGGAGATTTCTGACAAATTTCAGTTGCCAATTTAGTGGCTTCTTCTAAATAAAGCTCCACAGGAACAACCCTATTTACCAGGCCTAATTCGTAGGCTCGCTGAGCATCGATAAACTTACCTGTAAGCACCAATTCCATGACGTTGACCTTGCCTACGACCCTAGCCATTCGTTGAGTACCCCCGGCACCTGGCATCACCCCAATATTAATCTCGGGCTGCCCAAATTTAGCGGTTTCACTGGCAATAATCATATCGCAAAGCATGCATAGCTCATGGCCTCCTCCGAGCGCAAAGCCAGAGACGGCCGCAATAATGGGCTTTTTTACTCTGCGAATGGTGTCCCAAGTCGAAAACTGATCTATTTTGAGCATATCAATGGCATTTTTGCCTGCCATTTGCTTAATATCTGCACCCGCAGCGAATGCGCGTTCATTGCCGGTAACAATGATGCATCGAATGTCTGGATTCTCGTCCATTTCTACAAGCGCATCTCTCAATTGCCCCATTAACTCTAGATTTAATGCATTGAGTTCTTTAGGCCTATTTAATTGTACAAGGCCCACCATAGGAGCAAAATTTGGATTGCTTAGTATAAATTGTGACATGTAGCAAAAGTAATGTTTTGATAATAAAACTTGCTAAGGAGGATGCTAAACTAAAAAATGTAAAATACATACATAAAAAATGAAGGCTATTTTGGCTCTCATCTATCCATGCTAAATCTAATAGGATGCAATTGTTGCAAAAAAAATACCCTTTCTGCCCATGCACTCTTGGCTTTGCTTTGTATTATTGCCATACTGTGAGGAGATTATTCATTTTAATCGGTATTATTCATGCTTCTTCGGCGTTTGCTCAGTCCAATGACAAAGGCCAGTTTAGCGGGAATCTTATCACCAATTATCAAAAATACGTCCGTGACGATAAAATTGGGGCGAATACCAAAGTATACCTCGAAGGAAGCAACAGCTTGGAGTCTTGGTTAAATATGAACTACCGGATTAATGGCTATACGTTCACGGTGCGATACGATGGTTTTTTTAATTCTCCTTTGCTTAATCCTATTGGAAGTTATACGGATCATGGGATTGGCTATTGGCAAATCAATAAAAAACTAGAAAAACTAGACTTAACCATCGGATCCTTTTATGATCAATTGGGTTCGGGGCTATTATTTAGAGCATATGAGCAAAGGCGCATTGGGATTGACTATGCCATACAAGGTGCAAGGGCTGTTTATGAGATTAATGAACATTTAAGGGTAAAGGCGTTTGCCGGAAATCAAAAAGGAAATATTGATGACCGATTTGGGTATGCGAAGCAGGTCATAAGTGGCGCCAATATTGAGGGAAATACTTCCTTAAATAAAATACAAATTACAGGTGGTCTCTCTGCGCTAAATAGAACACTAACATCGGATGACAGACAAAGTATTATTGAAACTTTAAAGGGCTACGATGTAAATGAACGATTTATCCCAAAGCACAATGTATATGGAGGGAATGCCTATGTAAATATTGTTCGAAATGCGCTCTCTGTAAATGTAGAATATGTAAAAAAATCAAAGGAGGCGATGCTCATCGATAATAAATGGCAGAATAAGGAAGGTCAAATCCTTTATGGTGCTATTGGCTGGGGGAAATCTGGAATTCCTATGGGGAGGCATAAAAGAGGGACAAAAAAAGGAAAAGCGAGGGATAAAGCGAGTATAGGTATAAATATTCAGGCCAGACATATGGACCATTTTGTTATCAAAACCAGCCCTTCGGAACAATTATTAAATGGATTGGTTTCATACATGCCGAGCTTAACAAAACAAAATACCTATAGACTTTTGGCGAGGTACAATGCGCCAGCACAGGAAATTGGAGAAAATGGGATTCAGGCTGAAATTGATATTAAACCCAGTAAGAAAACTAAGATCAATTTAAATGGAAGTTACGTTCAAAGTGCCGATGCTAATGGAGTCAATGGTTCTCCACAGCTTTTATTTCGCGAACTGAACGGTCAGGTCATTCAAAAAATAAATAAAAATATTAAGCTCAAACTTGGCCTTCAAAGCATAGAATACAACCAGGCTGTTTATGAGCAAGAGGTAGATTATGATAATGTACAAACCTTTACCCCTTTTGGAGAGCTTAATGTAAAGATTAGACCCTCTAAGCGAAAAAAGAATGGACGCAAGCGTCCGTCTAAGAACATCCGCCTTGAAGCTCAAGTGTTAAATACCGATAGGGATCAAGGATCCTTTGCGAATGTAATTGCTGAATTTAGTTTTAATTCTAACTTTACTGTAGCCGTTGGAGATATGGTTAATTATGCTCCTCACCGATATGAAAACATGAATATTACAGATGAAATTTTACATTATCCCAGTGTATTCGCAAGTTATAATTCTGGAAAGAATATTTTCAGCTTGGCTTATCTAAAGCAACAGGCGGGTGTTAATTGCAGCGGTGGAATTTGTCGAGTGGAACCTGCTTTTAGTGGGGTTCGGTTCACAATGAACAGTAATTTCTAAAGTTCAAGGAAGCTATTTTTTCGCTCTCGGGTATATTTTCTAATGTTTAACCAAAAGGCAGCTATTAAATATAAAATGAGGGGCGAACCTAAGGTGAGACATGAGGTATAGATAAAATACAACCTCACTCTGTGCGTTTTAATACCCATTTTCGAACCAATGTAGGAACAAACGCCAAATAATTTTTTTTCTATCTCATATTTAAAGTCAGGCATTCTTTACAAAATTAGGAAAAAAGTCTGTAATAAAGCAAGTACTTCTTCTTATCTTTGTTTTATAAACATAACAAATTAGAAAGATGAAGAAAAAATTACTATTAACGATGGCATTTGGAGCGTTGAGCTTGAGCTATGCTCAGGT
>CALKCM010000015.1 GCA_938086785.1 uncultured Bacteroidia bacterium | reverse complement strand
CGCATGCTTCGGTTTAACACTCCAGGGTTTAAGTTCCACCCCAAGCCCGTCCAAGAGGCCTCATCATCCATGCCCACTCCGGCGTGGTACGATAGGTTTAAGGGATACCCTCCAATATCCATCACCGGAATATTGTAGTTGAAATCTCCCGTAGATAAATCCACCATTTCCGATGAACCTACGGGTTCAAAGCTTTGAACTTCTGGTTGGGAGGGACCACCCGTTAAGGCAAACAAGTTTGGATTGGGAACAAACTCCAGCAGCATGGCTAGCATTAATCCCTTAGCAATGGCCGGGGATATTTTAGACATTCTCTGTAATAATATGGTTTTCTTAAGTCTCATTAGTTTTAAAATATTTCTTTATTAAATTGAATATGTACATCGGGAAGATTCCATACCCTTCCGCTATAAATTAGATTTGTATTTTCTGTTTTGTCGATGGAGTTAAAGCCGACCAATAGAGATAAAAATGGCGTCTGCCCATAGGTCCTCTCTACTTCTACAAATTTGGCCGAGACCGTGTCTTTGCTGTGGTAGAGGTAAAAATCGTTTTTGGCATGAGCAATAAAATAGTTCAGTCGCTTATAGTAGTCTTCTTCCTTTTTTATCTTGTCTTCCAAGAATTTTACGCCATTTTTCCATTGAAGGTTTACCTTAAATAATCGTTGCGAGGCAAATTCTTTTTTCAAGTCCTGGTAGGACTCATTTTCTTCTTTTATTTCCTTAAACGCCAGCAATTCGGGAGGCAGGTATCGCGCCTCCATTTGTAGGGGTCCGCTGGTGTCAAACTGCCAATAATCACCTCCCTTTTTTAAGGCAAGCTCACGTATGGAGTCATCTGTATTCGAACAGGAATATAGAACTATAAGGAATACTATGTAAGGGATGGCTTTCAATGTATACTGCTTTATTGAAATTTGAATTTCATTTGCGAAGTCATTTTACCTGCATTCATTATCTGCAGCTGAAACAATTTTCCTGAACCGGCTTTAAACAAATCACTCAAATCAAAGTCGATTTTATTTTCGCCATATACCACATCCAGTTCGCCCGATTTTACTGGGATATTGGATTCCAAATCTAGGATGGTATAGACGAGGGAATTGCTTCGTTTTTTTTCTTGATGAAGAACCCCAAATTTTTTGGGTATCTCAAAAGTCTTTACATGGTTTAAGGTTAACCGGTGATAAGTAAGGGGTATAGAATCTTCTTTTTCTTCCTTTAATCGAAGTTCCCAAACTTCGCTTTGCGCCACGGGCAGCTTGCCCGATAAGCCATGCACTTGCCAACAATACTTTTTTTCGAGCTCCAGCCCATTTAACTCCGCCGGATAAGGAAGTACATGGGTGGATAAACCTGCTTGCCGGTAGGCTGGCCGATTTCGTTGAATGGCATCTTTACAACTTTGTCCTTCTCTAGCCACAGTAAGGGTGTATTGATAATTAAAGCTAGATAGTTGACTGATTGGGTTGGGAGGAATCCAAGAAAAGGTAGGTCGGTTGTGATTGATGTTCAAAACAGATTGATCTTCAGGAAAGGAGAGGAGCAAGGGGGTGGATGGTTCTACGATTAAATCGGAGCAATCGCCTGTTTCAGATCGAACGGCTTGAACTCCTGCTCCATTGCATTGTGGATCTATGCACTGTATGCGATAGCAGATCGTGTATGAACCTGGGGGCAAAGAGCCTAAAAGAGATACCGCATTAGCCATGTCGGCATTTACATAGCTCAATTGACTGGTGCCTAAAGATATCGAAGTAAAACTGTTTAGTCCTGTTTTAAGAACGGTGGCATTGGATTTTGCCTGCAATACCAACCCTTGCTTCGAACGGATGCTGCTTTCAATAATTACTTGGGGAGTTCCTGTACCTGTGAATTGCACATTGATATTCCAAATATCATCTGCCGTAAACCTAAATGTATTTCTTACTCTTGGTTGAATGATTACATCTGCTCGGACGGCTAGAAATGTCATCAAAAAAAGCACAAATAGCGCCTTTTTTGACGTTTTATTATTAAATATGCAACATATTAGTATGTTTTTCATAGAATTAAGTTTAGTTTAATTAACTGCAATTAAACAACAAACATTTGAAATAAAAAAATGCATTGTATAAATGGTTCAAAAAAATACGTTTATTGATCATTTATAGATCTCGCTTTTTTTATTTGTGTGTTATTTTCTATATTTAAGCATATCTTTTCTTACTACTTTTCAAACTTTTTTGTTTGTTATATTATTCATATGTAGTGTGTTGAAGTTTTAAACGTCCTCTGTTGTGAATACATGTATTGGGTAGAGGTGTATTGTGTATTTGATGTGATTTTATCTTTAAATGTTGGCTCAGTGGGGATGCATGTATATAAAAATTTGAGTTCTAAAGGTGGCTTTTAGGTTTATTTTTTATTGCTGCTAAGCGAGTATTTTTTTTCTATTTTATATGTTTATTAGGCTGATACTATGTTATTTTATGGTATATTTATAAAATAATTAATAAAATTAGGCGTTATTTTATTAAGATGAACAAAATAGGTGGTATTTTCGAATACCTTAAAGGGGCAAGTTCCTTTATAAGAACCTAATTAAATCTATAAATTCACATGCGTATTACTGGCCAAACAACACTTTTTTTATGTTATGCGAGGGAAAGCCGACTGCGTTTATTTTGCAGCCTTCTTTTTTGTTTTGGTGTATTGGCTTCAGTTTTGGCCCAAAATAAACCAATATCTATTCCTTTCCTTGCCGATACTGCAAAGAGCAAGGCTTGGAAAACTGGGCCTAAAATAGCGGGCTTTAGATCTATTTTTAAACTCAATGGTACAGCAAGTATAGAGTCATATTCCAGTTCTTTTCAGAATCCGCGTAACTTAAGCGAAGCTAAATATATTCGGTTTAGCTCGTATAGCAATGTATCTATTTTTACGCTGCCTTTTGTGGCAGACGTATACTATACCACAGAGAAAAACTCCTTATTTAATTCCAATCATTTTTCGATTCGATTTGATAAGCAAAGTTTTGAGCAAAGCTTGACTCAGAAATACCAACAAAACCTAAAAGTTTCCAAGCAGGAGTTGGATTATACACAGTACCAGACCGCCCTATTGGATAAAAGTAAAGCTGCCTTAGAGCAGCAAAAAGCCAGCTTGGCAGGCAAACAAGCTGAATACAAAACCCGTTTGGAAGATCAGCTTGAAAAGGAGAAAAATCAGCAGCTAAAAAAGGGGAGAGACTCGCTTGATTTGTTGGAAGATGAATTTAAAAATAAGGGCTTGTCTTATCGGGATTCCCTTCAACAAAAACGCGAAAGAGTACAAACGAAAATGGAACAAAAACGCTTGGCAGCCGATACCCATCGCTTGGCAAAAAAGTATCGATTGGTTTCCAAGAAACTAGATTCTGTCCATCTTAAATACCAAAAATATAGAGAAAAATTTAGTGAAGACTCGGCAAAAATGGCTGATTTTATACAGGCCTATAATGACCCCGTATCCAAAGCAGGCTTGTGGCTAGGAGCAAAAAAAGAATCGGGCATGTCTAAGGTTTTATCTGCTGTAAATGACTTTAGTATTGGTAATTTTATTTCCTCAAATCATGCCCTAAGCACCTTTGGCTTGAATGCCAGAGGTTTGCAAACTAAATTTTCCTTGGCCAAAGCGGAGGTGGGCTTGGATGTTGGAAAAGCCATGGCCAATGATTTAAGCAGTTATCAGAGATCCAATGGTTCATTCGACCGCAATGCAGTGGCCGTTCGTTTGGATTATCCGATACATAAAAAACTTAACTCCATTCTTTTTGCTCATCATATTTTTGATCCCAAACAAAAAAGGAGCAAGGATAATAAACAGGCTTGGGTAAATAGCGTGTATGGCTTAGAGCTCAATTATTTGGTTTTGAAACAGGCAGCAATAACCATTAATGCGGCAAAAAGTGCTTTTGATGTGAGCAATCGAATAGGTATTGATGGAGAGGTAGACGTAAAACCCTACATTCATTCCTTTCAGAGTCAAAGTGCTTATGACTTTTCCATACAATCCGAAATTACTAAAACTACGGAGCTGGATGCCACTTATTCTTTTGTGGGCCCTAAGTATAGGAATTTAGGGAATCCATTTATGCGCGTAAACTTTTTAGAATATAAAGCCAAACTAAAGCAAGGGTGGATTAAAAACCAGATAAAAACTGCTGTTTTTTATAAGCAGCTCTCTGATAATCCCATGAAAATAAATGAAACGACGAACACTACCTCAGGATATGGGTTTAGTGTTCAATCTCGTTTTAAAAACAGGAAGCTGCCTAATTTTACATTTCAAATTTCGCCTTACGAGCAGGGCAACAATCATCCCGATTCTCTGTTTCGGGTAAATAATCAGTTTCAACTCATGATGGGTGGAATGAGTTATTTTACTCAAATTAAAGCGGTGGGAATAAACGCAGGAATATTTGGGTCAAATTCAGTATCCCAATTATCCGACTCGTTTTTAGCTGGAGTGCATACCATTAGCGGAAACGTAGATTTTACTTTAGGTCAAAAGCTCGCTATAGGTTCAGGTTTTACAGCTGTTCGTTCCAAACCTTTTGTGGATAGTTCGCATGTGAATATATACCAGTGCAGAGTTCATTATGCTCTGAGTCGAAATGCACGTATTGGAACAGAGGCTTTTCTGTCGGACTACGCAAGTGGGTCTTACCGCAAAGGAGTGAAGTTGCAAGGCAGCTATGCTACCAAAAAAGGATTGAGTATTACCCTACAAACAGGCTACGATCGATATTTTAAATTGTGGGGGATTGATAATGCCGAAGCCTGGAGTGGATTGTTAAAATTGCAACAACGGTTTTAGCCAAGGAGCTGGGCATTAAGTAAAAGTTGCACTGTTTGAATGCGTTTATTAGAATAAGCGAGAGATTACTTGCCTGATCCCGTTTTGGGGGAGGCTAAACCAATAATCAAAAACCAAGCCTTCGGCTTTATTTTTTTATGCGCGGATATTTTAGTCTTGGGGGATTACTTGCGTGATCCCGTTTTGGGGGAGGCTAAACCAATAATCAAAAACCAAGCCTTCGGCTTTATTTTTTTATGCGCGTTAGCATTATCAAGCCTTGCTTGAAATGCACGCGCATAAAAAAAACCCGCTCTTGCGGGTTTCTTCTTATTGGTTTGCGGAGAGAGAGGGATTCGAACCCTCGATACAATTGCTCATATACATGCTTTCCAAGCATGCTCCTTAAGCCACTCGGACACCTCTCCGATAAGGGTTGCAAAGATAAACCTATTTTGTGAATCTAAAAGCGCTTATACACCAAATAATTGCAGCGCATTTTTACTCGTTATCGCGCCCACTTCTTCTACACTGTGGTTTTTTATTTCTGCTAGTTTTTTGGCGACGAGCCAAGTATAAGCCGGTTCGTTTCTTTTTCCACGGTGTGGAGTAGGAGCCAGGTAGGGCGCGTCAGTTTCTAAAATAAGATGTTTTAAATCAATCGCATCTAACACCCGATCTAATCCACTGTTTTTAAAGGTGAGAACTCCTCCAATGCCTAGTAAGAAACCCAAATCTAAAATCTTAATTGCCGTATCTAAATCGTCTCCAAAGCAATGAAAAACGCCGCGTACTTTCCCCTTGTATGCTTGCAGCAACTCAATTACCTCCAGGCTTGCCTTGCGCGAGTGGATGGCAATGGGCAGGTCCATCTCAATGGCCTTTTCTACCTGCCAAATAAAGGCTTTGCTTTGAATATCTTGTGTGCTCTTATCCCAGTGTAAATCCATGCCAATTTCGCCAACTGCACAGAACTTTGCCTGGGTACTAAAAGAAAAAATGGAATCCAACTGCGCTTTGTAATCCAAGCGAACAGAGCAGGGGTGCAAACCAATCATGGGAATGCACTCAGGCCTTTCCACTCTTTGACACAAATCCACCATTTTTTGCATGGTGGTTTCATCAATATTTGGCAGGAGTATTTTTTTTACTCCAATATCTTCTGCATTGCTCAAGACCTCTTCCAAGTCATTGTCAAACTCCTCGGCATACAGGTGCGCATGGGTATCAATGAGGCTTACCATTCGATTTTTTCTTTATTTAAGAATCCATCAATTCCTTTAATGCAATCCTTACTCGCCCTTGCTTTTGCATTGGTTTCAGCTGCATTCTGAAGGGCCTCCTCCAAGGTCTTTCCTTTTGTTTCGGCCAATAATTTTTTGGTTAACGCTATGGAATCACCCGCATTTGTTTTAATCAAGTTTTGAGCAAATTCATCCACAAAAGCGTCTATTTCTGTTGTTTCAACAACCTCATTAATTAGATAGTGTTCCTTGGCCTCTCCAGCCAAAAAAATACGGCCCGATAAAAGCCACTCCCTCAATTTTCGCTGAGGCACCATTCCTTGCAAGTATACACTTACCATAGCCGGTACAAATCCAATTCGAGTTTCAGTAAATCCAAATTTTGCATCGGGGCTGGCAAAGGCAAAATCGCAAATAGAAGCCAAGCCGCAGCCACCAGCCAAGGCATGCCCTGTAATTTTTGCGATAACAGGTTTCGCGCCCTTATATATTAAGTCATATAATTCTTGGAGCTCCTTCGAATCAGCCAAGTTTTCCTCAAACGAGTTGTTTCGTATATCTTGGATGTATTGTAAATCGGCACCCGCCGAAAAGGACTGGCCTTTTCCCTCCAAAATAATGGCTCTCACCGATTCATTTTGGATGGAATTTTGTATTTTAGATTTTAGTTCAGCCACCAATTCCGGACTGAGAGCATTGCGTTTATCCGGCCTGTTTAGGCTTAGGGTACACACCCTGTTTTCTATTTGTTCTACTACCAGTTCCATTATGCTTTTACCTCCATTGCTTTTGTGCTCCAAGCCTCTGCTTTCTCACAAAACAGGACTTTCGTTTTTGGCCATACCTCCTTAAAGGTTGCGCTGTGTCTATATTTGTTTAAATCCTCTTCCGTTTCCCACTTACTGTATGTAAAAAAAATATGGGGATGTTTGATATCATTTAATAACTCTAAATATAAGCAGCCTGGCGAATTCCGAATGGCTTTTTTGTGTTCATCAAACAGCTGTTTAAATGCATCAATACATGCGCTATCGAAGGTCATTTTTACAAATCGATTAATCATTTTTTTACTTGCAACATTAATTTACTATCCTGTCTCAAACCTAATAGTTTTCGGGTATTCCCATGGTGGTTTTTTAAATATAAGTATCCAGATGGGTGAAACAGAGCGGCTATTTCACCTTCGGGAACCTGGCTGTAATGCTCAGATATTTTTGATATCGATTGGGTGATGCTTAATCGAATATCAAAGGCATTCCCAGCAATGTTCTCATCAAAATAATCCTTGTGTAAATTATAATACGTATCTCCGTTTTCATCAAAGTAGATAATAGAGAGTTGATAAATATTGTTTTGAAACCCGGGTTCTCCCAATCTCGAATCTACGATGGTTCTAGCGGGCGGCAGTTGAATATTCTCTTTGGCAAAGTTAGCGTCGGTGATGTTCCATAAAGCCGGTATTAAGATATGTTTTGTGAAATCAACAAACTGTCCCGGTTTGGTGGGTATTTCAAAAAAACTACAGGGTTTATTTTCCATTAAAATACTCAATATACCATTGTCCGGTACAACATACCATTGCTTATTACTGCAAGCCAGCACATATTTTTCTGGAAGGTTACCTGCTATTTTTGTATCGATTACATGTAAGGTGTTTTCCGGGTATTCTTTTTCGGTTAACATGAGGTACATGGCCGGCTCAATAACCCCGCATGTTTTAAAATTAGCCTTGTTGCAAAGGACGTCTGTATTGGGGTCAAATAATTTCAAAGCTGCGAGCAACTTTACATTCTCCAAAGAGTTCTTTTGGTAGTCGGATAGAATGTTAATTAATAGTGACAAATTCCTGAGGCTTTAAATTATCTTCGTGCAAAATTAAGCGATAGAAGCCATCAAAAAATTTGACTGAGAAAATTTATACCCTAGAAGTCATTCAACCCCAGCTTTTTTATGGGCCTAACAATGAATATTTGGAACTTATAAAGTCCAACTTCCCCTCCTTAAAGTTCGTAGCTCGTGGAAATGAAATAAAAATAAGCGGCGATGAAAAAAAACTCGAAGCATTTGCGGGCAAGTTAAAAGACCTGGAAACCTATTTCGAAAAGACCGGAGAGATTAACGAGCATGTGATTCATGATTTGTTTAAAGGAACAGAAAATAAAACCTTGCATTTGGCTTCCGCTGGGCAAACCTTGGTTATTGGCACCAGAGGGCAAAAAATTGCGGCACGTACAGGAAATCAAAAAGCCTTGGTGCAAGCGGCCGGCAAGGACGATATCATCTTTGCTATTGGCCCTGCGGGTACGGGTAAAACCTACACCGCCGTCGCTTTAGCCGTTAAAGCACTCAAAGAACGCGTCATTCGAAAAATAATTCTTACCAGACCTGCAGTAGAAGCCGGTGAAAATTTAGGATTTTTACCTGGAGACTTAAAGGAAAAGATAGATCCTTATTTGCGCCCACTTTACGATGCTTTAGAGGACATGATTCCTGGCGAAAAGCTAAAGAGCATGATTGAATCTGGCACCGTAGAGATTGCTCCTTTGGCTTTCATGAGAGGAAGAACCTTGGATAATTGTTTTGTCATTTTAGACGAAGCTCAAAATGCTACCAACCAACAGCTCAAAATGTTTCTAACTCGAATGGGTCCTAGTGCTAAAATGATTATCACTGGAGATCTTACCCAGGTAGACCTTCCACGCAGGCAGGAATCTGGATTAAGAGTGGCCTTAGATGTGCTAAAGGGCGTGAAGGGTATTGCTGTTATAAGGCTAACCACATTGGATGTAGTAAGGCATAAATTGGTCAAGGATATAATTAAGGCTTATGACAAACGAGAGCCCGAGGATTAATCGTTGATAAATTTATAATAACCTCCCAAAACTTAACCCTAATCTTGTATCTAGTATCATGAATGCATTAACCGCAACCAATTATTTTTTAAAGGATCAAATTCATTTCTTTAGAGGAAAAGTAAGAGATGTATACAGCTTAAAAAACGACATTGTTGTCATTGTAACCTGCGATCGAATTTCTGCTTTTGATCATGTTTTACCCGTAAGTATCCCAAATAAAGGCCAAATATTAAATGAGTTAGCCAATCTTTCCCTGGATGCCACTTCAGATATTATACCTAATTGGAAAATAAGTCAACCAGATCCGCATGTAACCATAGGTAAAAAAGCCAATGCTATCCCTGTTGAGTTTGTTGTTCGAAAATACCTCACAGGCCATGCTTGGAGAGTCTATAAAGATGGAGGTAGAACATTATGTGGAGTTAAGTTACCTCATGGAATGCAAGAGAATGAGGCCTTCGAAACTCCCATTATAACGCCTTCCACCAAAGCCAGTTCGGGCAAAGATGAAGACATAAGTTTAAAAGAAATTATAGATTCCAAATTATTAACCATTAATCAGGTAGATAAATTAGTTGACGTTTCTTTGCGGTTATTCGAAAAAGGTACAGACTTTGCAAAGGGTAAAGGATTGATTTTAGTCGATACTAAATATGAGTTTGGAAAGCGCAATGGGAAAATGATTCTTATAGACGAAGTTCATACGCCAGACAGCAGTCGGTATTTTTATACAGAGCGGTACCAAGAACTTTTGGCACAGAATAAACCCCAAAAACAGTTGAGCAAGGAGTTTGTGAGAGAGTGGTTAATGGAAAACGGGTTTCAAGGTTTAAAGGGTCAAGTTATTCCAGAAATGACCCCTGATATTGTAGAGCATATTGTAACTAGATATTCCGAACTCTACCGAGCATTAAGCGGAAAAAAATTGGTGCGCCGATCTTATGACAACATTATTGAAGAATTAGAAAACAACATTAATACAGGAATAGAAGCAATTACTTATGAATAAATTTTTACAGTTTTGTTTAGCTCTTTCCATAACAGGAGCGGCAGCAGCGCAATCGGTATCTACATATGCAGGAAAGCAATATGTAGGAAGTGGGCAATTTTCTGGAGTAGGATCCATGACACTTGCTGCAGAAGAATACAGTTCTCCTACAGGAATTTGTTTAGATACCAATCGGAGAATTTATGTTGCAGATATGCATAATGTTTCGGTACTCACCAATGGTAAAAGCTACACTAGAGGTGGCCATTTGGGCGATCCGAACGGACCAGACGGTGTGGGCGATGCCAATGGAAACGGCCTAGTAAGTCGTTTTGCAACTCCTGGAGGAGTAGCGGTGCGACGTTCGGATAATAATGTGTTCGTTTGCGATAAAGACAATGCCCTTATTCGAAGAGGAAACTCATTTGTGAACTCTAGCCAAGGCACTTTATGGAGCAAATTCACAGGTGTTCGAAGCTTTGTTGGAGGTCATAAGGATGGTGCTTTAGGTGTTGCAGAATTTAGCGATCCTTACGATATTGCTATTACATCTAAAGGTGTGATGTATGTCAGTGATTTTGGAAATGATGTAATTCGAAAAATTTCAGGGTCTACTGTAAGTACTATTATTGGTTCTCCAGGGAACTCTGGAGATGTAGAAGGTTCTGGAACAACGGCAAGGTTAGAAGCTCCGACCGGCTTGTTTTTAGAGAACGATAATTCATTGCTTATTGCAGATCGAAATAATAAAAAAATAAGAAGAGTAAACCTTACTACAAATACAATGACCACTGTTGTGAGTGGCTTAGAAAGCCCTACTGATGTGGTGGTAATGGATGGTGTTTTATATATCGCCGATGATTTTAGTATTAAATCTTGGGATGGTGCAAGCATCAAGGTAGTGGCAGGAAAAGCAGGCTTTGGTGGCTTTGTAGATGGTGCATTAACCGCATCACGCTTCAGACAACTTGATTTAATGACCATGGACAAGGTAACCCAATCTATATATGTGGTTGACCAAGGAAATAATGTGGTACGGAAAGTATCGATAGATAACACTCCTGTCGCTGATTTTATGGCCAGTAAAACAGCAACAAGCTTGAACGAAACCATTCAAATCACAAGTACTTCTACCTTTTCAACCTCACAAACGTGGAGCATTACTCCTTCAGAATATGTGTTGCAGGCAGGTTCTAAATTAACAGATAAAGAAATTTTTGTATCTTTTACTAAGGCCCAGTCATATAATATTGAATTAGTTATTTCTAACGGCACTCAAAACGATACGAAAACGAAAAATTCATACATTAATGTATCCGATTTTGTGAATGCTAAGCCGGTGGCGGATTTTATTGCAATGGAAACGGAGCCAATTGCAGGTAAGGAAGTATATTTAGTCGATCAATCTACGAACAATCCAACGGGTTGGCAATGGACTATTAGTCCGATTACTGGATTGATTGTGACCGGAGGAACAGGGCTTAACTCTAGAAATCCAAAATTTATATTTACAGTCCCCGGAAAATATACCGTTACATTAAAGGTAACCAATGCAAACGGGAATGATACAAGGACTAAAACAGATTACATTACGGTGGTTGCTAACGCACTTAAAACTCCCGCCAAACTATTTAACTTATTTCCAAATCCAACCACAGGTACCGTCACTTTTAAGGGAGCAAATGCCGTTCGAGTATGGGTTTATGATTTGAGTGGAAAGCGTTCAGAACTTAAAGTAAACGATAATGAGATAAATATGGAAGCCTTTTCAAAGGGCATTTACACCGTGCTTATTCAATCAGAAAAGGGTTTGATGAGTTCTCATAAAGTGATAAAAATCAATTAATTTGATTTTAAAGAACATGAAAGTAATCCTAGGCAGATATACCTTGTATGTCTGCCTATTTTTTATTTTACAGCTGATAAGCCGCAGCGTATTTATCTTTCATGACTCTCTTCATAATCAATTAACAGAGTCTGTATTCTCCACATATGCCCAAGGTTTTGCCTTGGATTTGGCTTTCACATGTTATATGCTCGGCCTTTTTTTGCTCTACGATATGGTGCTCCCGTTTGCGTGGATCAAGTTTCGGGCCATTAGCTTTTGGATTCTTTCCTTTCTTATCGTTTTCTTGTCTTTTGTAGACCGTTATCTTTTTGATGTATGGAGTTCCAAGTTTAACCAAGATGCCTTGCATTTTATGCAACATCCCAAAGAGGCCATGGCATCCACGGGGCATCTGCCAGTCCTAAGTATTCTTGCCTTAAGCCTAACTATTAGTGGGGTTTTGTACTTGGTTTTTAAGAAAATTCTGGGGCATTTAGAATTGAAGATTTTAACTCTTCCAAAATGGTTAGGTATTTTTCTAATAGCTGCTCTTGTCGGACTGGGTGCAAGGCAATCTTTATCCGTGTCTCCTATTGGGCCATCCGCTGCCTATTACAGCAAGAATCCAGCAAATAACAACGCATCGTTAAACTCTGCATGGAACTTCATTTACCAATGTTTTATGCCTACAGAATATGTAGATTTGGAGAAATACAATTTTTTTAATGCAAGCAATCACCAGGATAAAGCAGAGGAGTATTATTTAAAGTCGGACACGACTCCTTTTACATTTAAGGGCAAACCCAATGTAGTTTTAGTCGTTCTCGAAAGTTTCAATGCCTATTTATCCAAGCATTATGGAGGCGTTTTAGATCACACTCCGTTTTTAGACTCCTTATCCAAAACAGGCATTAGTTTTACCAATTGTTATGCCGGTTCAAATCGCACCGATAAAGCTTTGGCTTGTATTAATTCGGGGTATCCAGGCACTCCCTGGAACTCAATACTTAGTCAACCAGAGAAAGCGGTTAAATTACCGCAGCTATCCACCTTATTTAGGCAAAAAGGGTACAATAACACTTTCGTCTATGGAGGAGATCTCAGTTTTGCAAGTATGGAGACCTACTTACAAGCAGGTTCGTTTGACCGTTTACTAGACATAGACCACTTTAAATCGCTCAGCCAAATAAACCAATCCAAATGGGGAATTCACGACGAAGTTGTTTTTAATGTTCAAGCTCATGAAACAAAAAAAGAGCCCTTTTTCGAAGAAATTCTCAGTTTAAGTAGCCATGAACCCTTTGATGTGCCTTACCTGAGCACTCAGACCGATGAAAAATATGGTCCGTTTTATAATTCAGTACAATATACCGATTCCTGTTTAAGAGCCTATTTTAGTGCGGTCCAATCTAAAAAGTGGTTCAATAACACCGTTTTTATTTTTGTATCTGATCATGGAAGAGATATTGGGGTGGATCGTGAAAACCCATCGGATAGCATTCGGTATAAAATACCCATTTTAATGTGGGGGAAACCGCTTAAAGGAAGAGTTTTAACCTTGGATGAAGTTACCTCACAAACAGATTTAGCCAATACCATGGCCCTGCTTTTTGACTTGGAAAGGACTCAGAAGACATTTCCGTTTTCTCGAAATTTATTTTACAACAGAGACGCGTTCTTTTTTACCAACGGTGGATGGGGGCTGATGAATCAAGGACATCCGTATCAGTCTTTTGATAATAAATATTACAGGAGCTTAAAGCCTGAAAAAAGAATCGAATCCAATGCACAAATTGAATATGGAGCAGCCATTCAATATGAATTATTAAATTATTACAAAAATTTATAACTTTTATCGAATTAAATCGTTGTAATACAGATGATCAAGCTAGAAAAAATAAATAAATTGTATATTTGCTTATATCACTAAACTAAATCTAATGAAAAATTTATCCAAGCGCGCAAAGCTCATTCTCTTACTTGTAAGCATAAATGTTCTCGGCTATGGTGTTGCCGTTGCTTATTTTGCAAAAACGGTACATACCAACCAAAGCACGTTAATTCTCACCGGAGTGAAACAGGATCAGTATTACATGCCAAGTACATCGACCAAACTAGTCGATTATTGTATTACTCTAATGAAACTCATAAAACGAAATTAATTGCTGAACCCTAGCTCTTGGCGAGATAGAATAATAAAATTATACTCCTTTGTACTCCGTACAAAAATATACCATGTTATTTTTTGGTTCTTTTATGTCATCCTCTGTGCCTTAATTATACAACCGGGTGCGAGGCCAAAAGATTGGGTGATGTTTAGTGGTGTCATTCTGTTCTTTCATGCCATAGTAGCATATTTCAATATAAATGTACTTGTCAATCAACTGCTGTATAAGCGATATTACTTATCCTATGCCTTGTGTTTAATTCTCAGCATCATTGCTGTGAGTTTTCCTATTGCCATTGTATTTCACAAATTCATTCACAACAAGAACATCCAAGAAATCGTTTGGAGTACAAACTTCTTCCTATTGAATTGGGCGTCTATAAGTTTAACTACACTTTTAGTTTTGACGCTGAAGTTGTTGTTTAACTGGTACAAGGAGGAACAGAACAATAAAAGCTTGCAAAAGGTAAATGTAGAGACGGAGCTTAAATTCTTAAAATCGCAAATAAACCCACACTTTCTTTTCAATTCATTAAATAATTTATACGCCTTAACGCTTCTCAAATCGGATGAGGCGCCGAATGTGGTTCTAAAATTAAGCAATATTTTGAGATACGTGCTTTATGAAACAGGAGATGGCAAAGTGCGCTTATCCAAAGAAATCGCATATATTGAAGATTACATAGAGCTTGAAAAGATTCGACTAGGCAAAGGATTTGACTTAAAGTTCGAAAAAATTGGAGACTTTTCTGGGGTGTATATTGAGCCCATGATTTTCTTAACCTTTTTAGAAAATAGCTTTAAACATGGCGTTTCGCAAAGTCTAAAAAATGCGTGGTTAAAAATGAGAATTGAAGTGCAAGATGATGTGATTAATTTTAGAATAAGTAACCCAAATGAAACTGGAAAAAGAATTGGGAATCAGCCAGGGGGCATTGGTCTTAAAAATTTAAAGAAAAGATTAGACCTTATTTACAAGGAAGATTATACACTTCAAATTATAGATGAAGATACATATACGGTAAACTTAGAAATAAATAAAGATGGATAATAAAGAAATGATTGAGTGCATTTGTGTAGACGATGAGCCCTTGGCAAGGGAAGTGATTTCTAAACTAATTGTAGATCACCCCAGGCTAAAGTTGGTATCTTCTTTTAGCAATGCGATTGAAGCGAAAGAATGGATTACCAGCAATAACTGCGATGTTGTTTTTACGGATATTAATATGCCCGGAGTCAATGGTATTGACTTTGCGAATGCCATTAAAACAGCGGATACTTTGGTTGTTTTTACTACCGCTTACAGCGAGTATGCAGTAGAAGCCTTTGAGATAGATGCCTTAGATTTTTTACTCAAACCAATCTCACCAAATCGCATAGCAAAAACAGCCGATAGAATTGATGAATACTACCAGTTGCGCAGCAGCCAAGATCAAAACTTATTGGAGCATGACAAGGGTCATATCTATGTTAAAAGTGATTCCAGATTGGTGAAAGTGGCTTATGCAGACATTACATACGTAGAAGCCTTTGCTGATTACGTTAAAATCTGGTGTTCGGATGGAAAGCGAATTGTAACCCTACAAACCATGAAGAATATGGAAAAAGAACTTCCATCAAATCTATTTATTCGGATTCATCGGTCGTATATTGTTAACATTCCAGTAATGAGTGAGGTAAAGCCGAGCACTGTTCATATTGGAACTATGGAATTGCCCATAGGAAAAAATTACAAGGATGGCCTAATGGATGTAATTCAGAAGAATCGCTTGCGATAATTTAGTTTAGTCCCTTCTTATGAAATCAGGTTCTGATAAACGCTGTGAAGTGAATGACTGGCTTTGATGGGGTCTGACAATTCTCTTAGAAGACTTAATTTTTGTGTTTGTTCATAATTCACCTCCTTATCCTCCAAACGCAGCATGGCATCTGCTATTTCCTCTGGCTTATTGGGGTGAAAATAGAGAATAGAATCTTTGGATAGTTCATTAAAAATACCAATGTTAGAAGCCGCAATGGCTGTTTCTAGAAATGCAGATTCGATTAATGGAATTCCAAAACCTTCGTAAAAAGAGGGATAAATAAATGCTACGGCATCACGGATCGATTCTTTAATAAATGAGGTTTTGGCGTTGATGTGAATTTTGACTCTATCATCCAACTGGTATGAGGCGATTAAACGTTTGATTGCTTCCAGTTCACTTCCACTTTGACCGATAAGCAATAGATTCTTTTTCGTTTGATTTTTAATTAGTTTGAAAGCTTCAATTAAGGTCGCATGATTTTTTCGCTGAGTAAAACTGCTTACATACACAAAATGTTGCCTTTTTGAAAACTCCATTTTGGGCTCATTTAAACGATATGCTTGATTAATGGATTGATATATGGTGGAAGAAGGAACCTTTGATTTAGGATAGAATTTAATGAGATCTTTCCCTGTCGTTTCCGAAGTTGTGATAATTAAGTCACTAAAAAGCATCGCATTCCTTGTTTTTCTATGGTAAATATATCGATCCCACCACTTGTAATAATTGGGGTAGTACTTAAAGATAACATCGTGTATCGTACATACTAACTTGGCCTTTATTTTCTTATGGGAAAACGGGATTTCATTGCTTAAACCATGGTATATATCCAGGCCTAAGTCGTTCAATAATTTATAACAGTGCCATGTTCTAAATAGTCTTGTTTTTTTACTGGGCGCAACAAAGGATATATTTTTAATCTCATGAATTCTATCCGCATCTTTGGGATCTCCAGATATTAAAAAGAGTTCATCATTGGGAAAGCTTTTAGCATAGGCATGCACCAATTCGCGGCTGTAGTTTCCCAAGCCCGTGGTATTGTTTAGATAACGCTTTGCATCAAAGCCAATTTTCATATCACTTATACCGCTACACTAAAGTCCCTTAGGGCATCATTTAACGAGGTTTTAAGGTCCGTTGCGGGTTTTCTTTTTCCAATAATTAAGGCGCAGGGTACATAGAAATCTCCCCCTTCAAATGTCTTTTTCATGTTTCCTGGAATCACAACACTCCGGGGAGGTATATATCCTCGTTCCAGCTCTTGGCCCGTTGCTGCATCCATTATTTTTGTGCTTTGCGTAATGGTTACGCCGGCTCCTAATACAGCCTCTGTTCCAATTCTAACACCTTCAACAACAATGCAACGACTGCCGATGAATGCATTGTCCTCAATAATTACAGGAGCTGCTTGTACAGGTTCTAAAACACCTCCAATTCCAACACCTCCACTTAAATGTACATTTTTTCCAATTTGGGCACAACTTCCAACCGTAGCCCATGTGTCTACCATGGTCCCCTCATCTACGTATGCACCAATATTTACATAACTCGGCATCATAATAACGCCTTTGCTAATGTATGCTCCATATCTGGCCACGGCATGCGGAACCACTCTAATTCCCAATTCTTTATAATTCGATTTTAGTTTCATTTTATCATGAAACTCCATGGGTCCTGCATGCAAGGTTTCCATTTTTCGTGTAGGAAAATATAGGATGGTTGCCTTTTTGACCCATTCATTTACATGCCAGCCATTTTCAGTGGGATGAGCAACTCTCAACCTTCCTTTGTCCAGCTCTTCTATGACCCATTCGATGGCTTCAATAACATCCTTCTCTTTTAATAATTCCCTATTTTCCCAAGTATGGTTTATTATTTGCTCTATATTTTGCATGTGTGGTGATTTCAAGGCAAATTTGCATCACTATTAACGGAATACCAAAGAATATGAATATTAAGAACATAATTTCGATACTTGCTGTTTCACTTGCACTGTCCATGGGCTTTGCTCAAGAAAGTTCTTCTTTAGAGGAGTCAGCTGATCAAAAAGTTCCATTGAGGATAGAAGATTGTTATTCAGGAAAAAACTACCCAAAGAGACTCTACGGAATTCAATGGATTCCAGAATCCTATAAAATTTCATATGCGCAAAGGGGAATGTTATTTATTCAAGATATTTACTCCTTAAAAATTGATAGCAGTATTTCTGCAAGCCTCATTAACGAAGGGCTTATGGGTAAAACACTAGGATTGGAGCGCCTCCCCAACATAACATGGGTAGATGAAACGCGTTTTCGCTTCTTGCACCAAGGAAATTTATATACCTATGATATCATTGCCAAGGAAACGAACCTCACAAGAAAAATTGGTCCGTTTGAGGTGGTAGATATTCATCCAAGAAAATTAAATGCAGCTGCAATTATTGATGAAAATTTGGTAGTCATTACTGGAAATGGAAAGACTCAAATTAGCAGCGATGGCGGAAATGGCATTGTCTATGGACAAGCCGTTCATCGCAGTGAATTTGGCATTACAAAAGGACTTTTTTGGAGTAACGGCGGTGCTAAAATTGCCTTTTATAGAAAGGATGAAAGACGGGTAAAAGACATTAATGAATTAGATATTTCAAATACGCCAGCTACCAGACGTAGTTTTAAATACCCTTTTGCAGGAGATTCCAGTCACTCAGTAAAGGTGGGTATTTATAATTTGCTGAGGGATGAAACTATTTATTTAGACATCAAGGCGCCCTATGATAGTTATCAAACCAATATTGCATGGGATAACGAGGATCGATTTGTTTTCATAGCTGAGGTGAACAGAGATCAAAATAGAATGGCTCTTAAAAAATATGATGCGCAAACAGGTGCGTATTTAAAAACACTTTTTACCGAATCCAACGACCGGTATGTTGAACCAGAAAACCCGCCCTTGTTTCTTCCAGATGGAAATGGTTTTTTATGGCAGTCAGAAAAGGATGGGTACAATCATATCTATTGGTATGATAAAAGAGGAAAAGAGCACCAAGTGACCAAGGGAAACTGGGTAGTAACTAAAATTATTGGGTTTGATAAGTCAGGGAAGGGAGTCTACTTCGAAAGTACTGGCGAAAGTCCATTAGAAAGACATGTTTACCATGCATCCATCACTAAAGCCAACCCGAATATAAAGAAACTTACTGCAGGAAAAGGAACGCACGGAGTCACTTTTAATACTGCCATGACTTTGTTTCTTGATAATTTTACCAGCACTCGAGTACCCCGGTCTTACAGTATTTTAAAAATGGATGGCACTTTGGTTAATACCATTCTCAATGCGCCTAACCCAATCGCTAAGTATGATCTAGGTCGAATGGAAATTCATCCCATTATTAAAAATGGATTAGCCTTATATACGCGCACGTACTATCCACCCGATTTTGATAGAAATCTAAAATATCCAGCCATTGTTTATGTTTATGGTGGTCCGCACGCCCAAATGATTAAGGAATCTTGGATGGGCGGAGGGAACTTATGGTTCTATTACATGGCTCAAAACGGATACATTGTTCATACCATTGATAACCGAGGTTCAGCCAATCGAGGGTTTGCCTTTGAGAGTGTTATTCATAGAAAATTGGGTACTCACGAAATGGAAGATCAAGTATATGGGGTGAATCAATTGAAGCGTCTTCCTTATGTAGATGCCAATAGAATAGGAGTGCATGGATGGTCTTTTGGGGGCTTTATGACAACCTCATTGATGAGTCGCTACCCGGGAATATATAAAGTAGGTGTTGCTGGAGGCCCAGTTATTGATTGGAAAATGTATGAGATAATGTATGGAGAACGTTACATGGATCGACCCAGTCAAAACAAGGAGGGCTATAAGCAAGCCAATGTGCTTACGCATGTAAATAATCTGGACGGTCGACTACTTATGATCCATGGAATGGACGATAATGTAGTTGTTTGGCAACACTCCTTAAATTACCTCAGGGCAAATATTTCGAGTGGAAAAGACAATTTAGATTACTTTTTTTACCCAGGACATCAGCATAATGTATACGGAAGAGATCGCATTCACTTATATAAAAAAGTAAGCCAATATTTTTTCGAACATTTATAGAATGAACAAGGAAATAAAAATTATTGAATGTCCCAGAGATGCCATGCAAGGGATTCTTGACTTTATTCCTACTAAAAATAAAATTGATTTAATGAAATCCATTATTAAATGTGGATTTGATACCATAGACTGTGGATCATTTGTAAGTTCAAAACACATTCCTCAATTAGCGGACACTCCTGAAGTGCTTAGGGCCTTAGAGAATGAAGATTTGGGTGATACAAAGCTATTGACCATTGTGGCGAATGAAAGGGGAGCGGTTAGAGCTGCTGCTTTCCCGCAAGTAACATACCTGGGTTATCCATTTTCTGTTTCAGAAATGTTTCAACGTAAAAATACAAATGCCAGCAGGCAGGATGCGTTTTTTAGATTGAAGAGCATTAAAGACATTGCAGATGCAAGTTCCAAAAAAGTGGTTGCTTATATATCTATGGCTTTTGGAAACCCCTATGAAGAGGAGTATCAAAGAGATGAAGTAATAGAGTGGGCCGATAAAATTGCCTCTCTCGGTATTCAAATAATTTCCTTGGCAGATACGGTGGGTCAGGCGCAATCGGAAGACATTAATTATTTATTTTCTGAGTTGGTCCCCAAATATCCTTCTGTTGAATTTGGTGCACATTTTCATTCGGAACCCGCCCATTGGCAAATAAAAATTGAAGAAGCCTATAAGGCAGGATGTTTGCGATTCGATGGTGCTTTTTATGGAGTAGGGGGTTGCCCCATGGCAGGGAATGATTTAGTTGGAAATATCGCTACGGAGCATCTTATTCAATTCTTTAGTGGCAAGGAACCTATGCACATAGACTTAAAAGAGGCTCAAAATAGCATGAACTTAGCACGTTCTATCTACGCATAGTTAAATAATTATTTCTTCTAAAAAAGGATGTTCCAAAGTCATTTGGACTTATTTTTGCAACTTGGGTTTTCTACATAAACTTCAGCACCGTTGGAACGTGAAAAATGCCTGGACTGCAGGGATAATACTCTTGGTTTTTGCACTTACTGGTACGTCGGTTATGCTACTCAAGAAATACTTACAGACCTATTTTTTTGCAGATGCTCGTTGGTTTACCTATACCTATTATTGGCTTATTTTACCCTTCTATAACCTCTTGCTATTGGCTTATGGGTGGGTATTTGGGCAATTTGCCTTTTTTTGGGAATTTGAGAAGAGATTCTTTAATAGAATAGCAGGAATATTTAAAAAAAAATGAATGAAGCGGATATTTTAAAGGCATTAAGCAATGTTGAAGATCCAGATTTAAAAAAGGATTTGGTCACACTCAACATGATTCAAAAGCTAAAAATCGAGGGGAACAAGGTTTCCTTTGATTTGGTTTTAACCACTCCGGCATGTCCAATGAAAGAGATGTTACACAATGCCTGTGTAAATGCCGTTAAGCTTTTAGTGAACCAAGACGCCGAAGTGGATATTCACGTGACTCATAACATGAAGGCACCTGAAAATTCACAGATTAAAGGAGTGAAACATATTATTGCTGTGGCCAGTGGTAAAGGCGGAGTGGGGAAGAGTACTGTTGCAGCGGGTTTAGCTATGTCCTTAAGCAAAAAAGGAGCTAAAGTTGGCTTATTAGATGCAGATATATATGGACCTTCGGTTCCTACTCTTTTTGATATTTACGAGGCCCCATTGGTTCAGAAACAAGAAGGGGTAGATATGATGATTCCTCATGAAAAGTTTGGAATTAAAATACTGAGTATTGGTTTTTTAACCAAAAGAGATCAAGCCATTGTTTGGCGAGGCCCTATGGTAAGCAGTGCATTTAAACAATTTACACGCGATGTAATATGGGGAGATTTAGACTATCTTATCATTGATTTGCCCCCAGGTACAGGCGATGTGCAAATCAGTTTAAGTCAATTAAACGGAGTGAGCGGGATTGTTATGGTAAGTACTCCACAAAAAATGAGTACAGCCGATGTGGTAAGGGCTATTGATATGTTTACTCAGCCGGCCATCAATAAACCTATTATTGGCATGGTGCAAAATTTAAGCTACTTTACTCCTCCTGAGTTGCCGCAAAATAAATATTACCTGTTTGGTAAAGATGGGGCCAAAGATTTGGCCGAAGAGTATAAAATTCCCTTTTTAGGAGAGCTTCCTTTTCAATCAAATATTCAAGGTTTAGCAGATACAGGCCGTATCGAAGATGAACTATTTCACTCTAATTTTAGCGAAATTGCAGATGAGGTGATTAAACGAGTCAGTATTCTTGCCTCCATGGATCGCTAGGGATTGCATATTCATTCAAATGAGGTATTTAAGATTTCGGTCTCAAGAATCATAAAAAAATGATTTCTGCAGACTTAATCATTGAATTAGAACCATTTACATTGTATTTTTGTTCCTCATGAGCAGTACCATTACACCAACAAAAGTGCAAGAATCTTTGAATTCTATACGCCCTTACCTCCAAAAAGATGGAGGAGATGTTGAGCTGGTTGAAATTACAGATAATGGAGACGTTGTGCTTAAGCTATTGGGCGCTTGTTCCTCATGTAGCATGAGTGAAATGACCATGACCGCAGGGATAGAACAAGCCATTCGTAGTGTTATGCCCGAAGTGGGTAAAATAACGGCTTTAAAAGACTAGTTTGTAAAGGCTTTCATGCCTTCATCCCAATGTTTCTCACATCGAGCTTGATACATATTATCATGACCAACCAGAATTTGCGAATCATTCTTAATCGTTCTAAATGTATGAGTTCCCTTCTCATTACAGAGGTGGCAACGCGCAGTTAGAGCAATATTTTTATCTGCCATTCTCTTTAAGTCGGGCATTGGTCCAAAATCTTTATGTAGATAATCTCTGTCAAGCCCACTAGCTACAACCGCTATATCTTGCATTAGAATATTCTGGATAATGGTTCCCACTCTTGAACCAAAGAATTGTACTTCATCAATAAATATAATTTTTGTTGACTCCGTAATATAACTTTCAATCTGTTCTGGATTCTTTATTCGCATTCCCGGCATATTCAGTCCGCTGTGGCTGTTTACTTTATCCGCAACAAATCGATTATCGATAACGGGTTTTACTACAATAATCTCTTCTTGCTCAAAACCACAATGCTGGTATAGCTCAATTAACTTGGTCGTTTTCCCAGAAAACATACAGCCGTAAATAAGTGTAAAGCTTGTCATACAATTGCCAAATTTTTTGGTGTTATTTGTGTTGTAAAAGTAAGCATTATGGATAATTCTTCAGATAAACTTCGACATGTATTAAATGAGTTGGCAATATTAAATCAACCGGAGCAAAAAAATGGCATGTTTCACTATGGAATATCTCAATTAAAGCAAATTAAAAATTTAAGTTCACAGGCTTACATCCTTTCAGACTTATCTGTTTCCGAAGGTTCAAAACAGTTTATGGAACCAGAATTGGCTGATAAAGAAGTGGACTCAATCAAAAATGAATCAGTAGAGATTAAAACTTCGATGGAGGATTCTCCAATAGAAAAAGTTAAAGATATCCCTGTTCCTGAAGTTGAGTCGGAATTGCACGAGCCAGAGGAGCCAAAAAAAGAAGAGCCCATTTCAACCAACACACCTAAACACTCAGGTGACTTTTCAAAAGGAGTATCGATGACTCGGAGATTCGAATACATTAATAAATTATTTAAAGGAGATATTGATTCTTATGCTAAATTTGTTTCAAACCTAGAAAAATCAAATTTAACTGAAGCATTAATGGCCTATGAAGACATGTATAATCAATTGGAATGGAACCGTAAGCAAGAATCCGCTGACGAGTTTAAGCGACTTATCATTAAATTTTACGAATAAGACCTGAAGGCTGTTCCATTTGCGAGGCTTCTTATAGCATTAGCAACAGGAATAGTTATTTCATTATTTGCAGATGCTGCAGAGCTACACACTTTTGTGGCTCTTGTACTTTCTATGGCTTTTTTTTTAGGAGCCATCGTCTTTTTCTATCAGAAAAAGATGAAATTAGCATACCTCGCAGGTCTTTTTTTGTTATTGAGCCATGTGAGTTTAGGCTTTTTGTTGGGTTCTTATTCGCAAACATCTCAAGACCATTCCATTTTTTGGAAACAAGAGGAATTTAAATCTGCTAAAATGGTTCATATTCGAATCGATGAACCCCTGAGTAATAAGAAGAAAAGTTGGCGGTCTACTGCTCAAGTATTGCGTTTAAAGGTTTCAAAGGATACAAGCATATGGTGTTCGGGTAAGATTTTGGTTTATTGGTCTAAAAAAAGAAATGGAAGAAAGCCTGGGCTGCATCCAGGAGACGAGCTTCTTGTATCCAATGAAATCATTGAAATAGGCCAAGCTCCTTTTCCAGCCGGTTTTAATTATAAAGCAATTATGAAGCATAAAAACATTGAACATCAACTGTTTTTGGATACGACTAATTCGTTTTATTTAAAAAGCGGCACTTTAAGTATACTTGATTATGCCAAGATTTGTAAAGAGGGCTTAGTCGCATATATTGCCCGGGTCTTCCCTAATGACATTTCTGGCCTAGTGCATAGTTTATGCCTGGGGTATAAGGATAATCTTAAGGGATCGGATTCAGCATCCTTTGCAAAGTCAGGAACCATGCATATTTTAGCCGTATCAGGGCTGCATGTCGGGATGGTATATATTATTTTAAATATGCTGTTTTCGCTCGGAGGTTTATTTCAAAAACATAAAGGGACGCGAACATTACTAATGCTCATTTTTCTTTGGGTTTATGCTTTTGTAACGGGTTTAGGTGCTTCGGTTATTCGGGCATCTCTTATGTTTACTATTATTGAAATAGGCCGCAGTATATTGAATTCAAATAGCAATAGCTTCAATAGTGTTTTTGCATCTGCTTACCTGCAACTGCTTATTTTTCCTTTACAAATAGTAGATGTAGGGTTTCAGCTAAGTTATCTTGCTGTTTTAGGAATTCTATTCTTTTATCCCAAAATAGCGCATTTTGTTAGGCCACCTCGCATAATTCTCAAAAAAATATGGCAGTTGGCCTGCATTAGTATTGCAGCTACTATTGGAACCTTGCCCCTTACTTTTTATTATTTTCATACGTTCCCAGTATGGTTTATTCTTTCTAATATTTGCCTTGTGCCTTTGGGTATGCTTTGCTTAGCATCAATCTTGGTTAGTTTAGCCCTTTTTAAGTTGCCATTTTTGGGAGCCCTTTTGATTGATTTTACTACTTGGATATTGCGTCTATTGCTCAAGTTGGTGCATGCTTTTTCTGAACTTCCCTGGGCGCAACTAAACACTATTTACATCATGGAGTGGGAGGTGCTATTTTATTTGATTGCAATGCCTGTATTAGGATTAGGGCTGTATAAAAGAAGCATTAAAATTGTTTACGTATCTATAGCTATTGTATGTTTATATTCATTGGTTTGGGCTTATATAGGCCACAAGAGATCCAATCAATTCATAGTGGTGGCATCTGAGTTGAGGAGTCGGTTCCTTTTAACAGTTGTAGATGGTGGAATTATGACGAATATATCGTCTCCTATAGAAAGGGAAGAAAGCGATCATATCTTAGAGTTACAGAAGGATTTTATTCATAAATACTTCATTCGAGAAATAAATTGGGTTTATTCAGGAGAGAGGGATACTATAAGAGCAAATAAATGGAGCATGATTCACTTAGATTCGCGAAAATCAATGTTTATTCGTCATCCCTCCCGTCCATTAATCTTACATTGGAAGAGCAACCCATACGGATCGCAGAAGGATACATTTTTACATATAATAACTCAGAAGAATCATAGGTATTCCGATACATCAGTAAGCTATGAATTATTAAATAAAAATTATATTATAATTAAATGACATATTTTATGGGATATTATGAGTATTTTAGGATAACCTATGAGAACTCGTTTAGCTATTACCTTACTATTTATCCTATTATTATTTATGTTATGCTTGTATTTAAAACATAATTAGGCTCAATGTGTACCTTTAACGCAGTGTATGCATCGCAGATTACATCGCAAAGCAACAAGCAAAAATCTCTCCTTTTTATGGAAAGATATACGAGTTAATTCGTAAATTTGCCTTGAAAGCATATGTATAAACGTTTAATTATATCGATTTTTACTGTATTTACATTGGACTGTACAGCACAGAATTTTCTGGGTCTACAATCCAGTAATTGGGCTGGTGTAAACTTTATGTACTCCAATCCTGCAGGCCTGGCAGATGGAAGGCATAGGCAGCATGTAAATGCTTCTTGCTTTGGTTTTTCTACCAGCACAAATGCACTACGCTTGGAAACACCATTTACTTTCATGCAATTGGTAAGGAACAAGGTTCCTAGCCAATACAAAAATTCCTCGGGTCAAATTGCTTGGAACTCTTCATGGTTTAAACAAGATAATTCCAATAGTAAGAAGTATTTACATGCGAATTTGGAGTGGCGAGGCCCTTCTATAATGACTCGACTGGGGAAAAAAAACGCAGTAGGTTTTTCCATGAGAACAAAATTTAATTTTTCCATCAATAATGTCGACCAAAAATTAATTGACTTTGCCATAAGTAGTATTGATTCTGGATCTAATGCAGTGAGAAGCATCAATAACAATAGTTTTACGATAAACTCGCATGCATACCAGGAGGTTGCTGGCTCATTTGCTCGAGTTTTAATTAATAAAGAGAGTGCATATCTCAAAGTAGGCCTTACCGGTAAATACTTAATGGGAATAGCCTCGGCAAATATTACCAACAGAGGGATTGATGCGGAGTTGAGCGCTAGTGACGATACCCTTTTTATCAATAGCTCAGATGTAGAGATCGCGCATTCCAATGTAGATTACTTAGATAAGTTTTCCAATAACGGGATTGGTTCATTTTTGTTGCCCAGTTTTAGAAATATTAATGGCTCCGGTTTAGGCTTTGATGTGGGAGCTATTTTCGAATGGCGACCTCGATTGACAGATCCTATCACAAGCAACAATCGCTATTTGTTTAAAGCGGGCATGTCTTTGCTAGATATTGGAAGCATTAGCATGAAACAAGATTTAACGAAATACTCTGCAAGTAACCTTAATCGGGTAACCTTTGCAGCAGACTCTGCTTTTGCCAATGCCTTTGCCCAAAGTACGGATAGCGGATTGTCATACCTCAGAAGTTATGCCGAGAATAATCTGAATTATAAAGAAGGAAGTTCATCATATTTAATAAACCTTCCTATGACATTAAGCATTCAATTGGATTATAATGTATTTAAATGGCTTTATATCGGTGCCAATTGGAACCAATCCTTAATTTCGAAAAAGGCCATTGCTTTTAGAAGGCCTAGTTCTTTAAGCTTAATTCCTCGCTTAGAAACAAGAGGTTTAGAAATTGCCATGCCTGTGCTGGTTTATGACGATTATAAACAATTTGGATTGGGGTTTTTTACCCGAATCGGTCCAGTTTATTTGGGCTCTGATAATTTAATTAATTCCCTTTCTGGGAATAGTATAAATGGACTTGATTTTTATTTTGGAGTAAGCACAGGAATAAGTGCGAAACGTTCCAAAAAGAAGAAAAGAAGAAAAGAAAAAAGGGTTAATTCTTTACCCGAGTAATTTTTGCACCCAAAGCGTTTAAGCGTTCCTCGATTCTCTCGTAGCCACGGTCAATTTGTTCAATGTTTTTAATGGTGCTGGTTCCCTTAGCACCCATTGCTGCAATTAACAGCGCAACACCAGCCCTTATGTCTGGTGATGACATGGTAATGCCTTTTAGTGAAGTCCTGCGTCCTAATCCAATAACGGTAGCTCTATGCGGATCACACAGTATAATTTGAGCTCCCATGTCAATAAGATTATCTACAAAGAATAATCGACTCTCAAACATTTTTTGATGGATCAATACGGTGCCTTCTGCCTGAATAGCAGTTACTAAAGCTATAGATATTAAATCAGGCGTAAATCCAGGCCATATCTGGTCGCTAATGGTTAGAATAGAGCCATCAATAAAGGTATCTATAGAATAATCTTCATTGCTGTGCACGTGAATATCATCATTAATGATATCCATATTTACACCTAAGCGTTTAAATTGTGCGGGTATTTGTCCCAACTCATCAATGCTGCAATTTTTGAGCAGGATATCGCTATTCGTAAATGCGGCCAAACCAATGAAACTTCCTATTTCAATCATATCTGGGAGGCATCTATGTTCTGTTCCTTGAAGCGATTGAACACCGTGTATAATCAATTTGTTTGAACCCACCCCTTCAATATTGGCGCCCATGCGATTGAGCATTTTGCTCAATTGTTGCAAGTAAGGCTCGCATGCTGCATTGTATATAGTAGTTGTTCCTTCAGCCATAGTGGCTGCCATGAGAATGTTTGCTGTTCCTGTAACAGATGCCTCATCAAGAAGCATATAGGCTCCTTTAAGTTGCTTTGAATGAACTTTATAAAATTGCTCGTTTTCTAAGTATTCAAAATCGGCACCTAGGTTTTGAAGTCCCACAAAATGAGTATCTAAACGCCTTCTTCCAATTTTATCTCCACCAGGGCTCGGAATATATCCTTTGCCAAAACGTGCGAGCAAAGGTCCAACAATCATGATGGATCCTCTGAGTGCAGCCCCTTGTTTTTTAAATTCCGGCGAATCTAAATAGTTTAGATTAATGCGGTCCGAGACAAACGTGTAAGAACCTCTTTCGATTCGGGTTACTTTTACCCCTAAAGACTTTAATAATTCGATTAGCTTTAGAACATCTCGTATTTCAGGAATATTGGTTATGGTTATGGGCTCTGCACTTAGTAATACAGCACATAAAACCTGAAGCGCCTCGTTTTTTGCTCCTTGAGGGATCAATTCACCTTTGAGTTGATGTCCTCCTTCAATTACAAATTCACTCATTTAATATCTACGATAATTTGATTTGCGTTTATTGCGATTTTTATTTTTAGAATGTTTTTTCGAATTCGAACTCGAGTTTGAATTCGTATTCTTTTTAGGAACGTAATTATCTTGGGTAACCTCAAAGTCATCCGAACTTAGGCTTAATTTCCCTTGGGAAAGTCTGCTGATATGTTCAGCAATGGCTTCATTCGATAAACGTTCATCGTTCCATGCTCGGCTGCTATTAAACATAAAGCTGGCGACCAGATTTAATAATTCTTGTTTGGTGTTTTTATCCTCTACTTCTATTAGTGAATCTACCATATTCTGTAAATTCCGTCCGTAAAATCTAAATTTTATACCTGTAGTGGGGTAGCCAATGTGTTCAGGCTTTTTTTGCACTTCAACTTGGGAGGGCAATTCATAAGGAGATTCCACATCTAAGGTGTAATTGCTTATTTGATGCAGATGACCCCATAAAACCTCTTTGTAATTTTGTTGCTTTTTAATTTCTGAATTAACCGTGCCCATCATTTCTACGATGGCATAAGCCATTGACGTTCGTTTATCTCGATCAAAAATAGAATTCAAATGGTTTACATATTCTTGGATGCTTCTTCCATATTCCGATATGATAAGTGGATCTCGTTGAGTGTTATAATTCTCAAAAATAGTTTTCATTAAAGTACAAAGTTAAGGGAATTTAAAAGAAATTGTAAAAAAGAAAAGCCCCGTTTCCGGGGCTTTATTAAAGTTTTTAATAAGAATTCTGATTAGAACCAGTAAGCCTCATCATTAATTGGGTTGAAAGTCATATCAAATCGCTTATTGTTGGCATCCATTCCCCATACTTTCATTTCTTTTTCTTTCAATTTCAAAATAGTCCAGTTGCGCTGAAGCACTTGAGATTGAATGGTGTCTACATAACTAAGTTCTGGAAATAATTGAATTTTTAAATGTCTTTTATCAAAACTCCAAGTTCCCTGATTCATCATATTTCGGATGTGTCCTGGGATTTGACTCAGATATGCAGTAATTTCCTGTGAGTCCCACTGGGCATCGCTGTTTCCTGAGTGTGATGTTTCATATTTACCATCAGCCAAAGGCTTAACCATTTCAATCGTGTATCTATTGTTGCGGGTTAAGTTAAAAAGTAATTTGAACTCTGGCGTATTCACTCTATTGATATAGTTAGTTTTACTTCCTTCGGTTGAATCATAGGTGTAACTTACTAGTTCCCACTGGTTGGCAACACGATCTGTTTTTGATCGTAAAGATATTCTTGGACCTTCTTCATATTTACAAGCTCCTAGAAAAAGAGTGCTGGCAATAGCTGCAATAGCAAAATTCTTAAGTTTCATATTAGTTTTAATTATTTTGTGCAAAGAAAACGCAATAATTGCACACATGCAAACTTTCGTCTAATAAAATAAGGTATTAAACTTTTGCTCTGTTCATGGGTTATATTGGTAATTAACTTTGTTATAACCGAGAAATAGATCATGACATCCAAAAAAATATCCCAGAAAATTCAGAAAGCGTATAAAATTCATTTACTCACCGAAGGAGAGCGCCCTAAGTCCATTTTTTTATTTTGTAAAGCTTTAAAAATTACAGAAACCGAGTTTTATGAAAATTTTACCTCATTTGAGCAAATTGAATCGGATTATTTGTCTGACGCTTTTCATCAGATGTATGACGAAATTAAGCAAGATGACCAGTTTGAGTCCTACTCCGTTAGAGAAAAAGTTCTATCTGTTCTCTTTACTCATTTCCAAACGTTAACCGAGGATAGAAGCTATATCCTAGCAATTACGAAAGGGCAAAGTGATATGAAACAAAAATTCTTTACTTGGAAATCGTACCGAGAGGCTGTTCTTGAAGGGATGCAGGATATTTTATCCCAAGCCGATGAGGCCGATAATATCCCAGACCGTTTAGTTCTAACCCCTCGGTATAAAGATGTATTGTGGTTGAACGTGGGCTTTGTTTTTAACTATTGGATGAACGACACGAGCAAAGGTTTTGAGAATACAGATGCATGCATCGAAAAATCGGTGAATTTATGTTTAGATCTCTTGCAGAAAAACACCTTGGATCATGCTTTTGATTTTGGTAAGTTTTTGTTCCAATCCATGAGAAAATAACGCTATGAAAATTCAAGATAAAATTATTACCTCCAAAGTGCAGCGCGCCATGAAATTGGCAGGCACTGGGGTAAAGGTAGGGGGAAACTACATTAAATATTATGCCAAGAAAGCAGTGAATAACCCCGATGCCAAAGAAGACTTAAATGAAGATAATGCCACCGACATTTACGATAGCTTAAGTACATTAAAGGGAAGCGCTCTGAAGGTTGCTCAGATGTTAAGTTTGGACAAGAATATATTACCCCAGGCGTACACCAAAAAATTTGCGCAGTCGCAGTACAGTGCCCCGCCATTAAGCAGCCCCTTGGTTATTAAAACTTTTACCAAGTACGTAGGAAAAAAGCCTACTGAGGTTTTCGATACCTTTAATCCAAAAAGTTCTGCAGCTGCGAGTATAGGCCAAGTGCATAAAGCTTCCTTGGCAGGGAAAGACCTTGCGGTTAAGGTGCAATACCCCGGAGTTGCTGATTCTATTGTGAGCGATTTGCGAATTGTAAAACCCATTGCCAACCGAATGTTTGGTTTAAATGAAAAGGAAATGGCCCAGTATTTCGACGAAGTGGAAGAAAAACTGTTGGAAGAAACGGATTATAAATTAGAACTGGATAGAAGCATGCAATTGGGCGAGGCCTGCAAGGATATTGAAGGTATTTATTTCCCTACTTATTATCCTAAATTGAGTGGCGATCGAATTCTTACCATGGATTGGCTCACCGGAGATCATTTAAATGAGTTTTTAGAAAAGGACCCCAGTCAAGAAATCAAAAATACCATTGCTCAAAATTTATGGAATTTCTACGATTTTCAATTGCATACTCTCAGGGCCATTCATGCCGATCCACATCCTGGAAACTTTTTTATTCAAGAAGACGGCAGCATTGGCATTATTGATTTTGGTTGCGTAAAAGAAGTGCCAGAGGAATTTTACAATCATTATTTTCCTTTATTAATTGAAGATTTAAGAGCAAAAGAAGATATTGTAGAAAAGCTATTAACCTACTTGAATATTGTGTTTGAATCCGATGCACAAGAGGTGAAAGCGGAGCTAACCGCTGCTTTTTTAAGCATGACCGCTTTACTCAGTCGCCCGTTTAGAAACGAAACATTTACTTTCACTAAAGATTATATTGATGAGATTTATAATTTAGGCCAAGAGATTTATAAAATAGAAGAAGTAAAGAAGCCAAGCCATGCCAGAGGAGCAAAAGATGCCCTGTACATAAACAGAACCTATTTTGCCTTATATAGCATGCTGGCGGAGTTAGAGGCCACGGTGAAAACAGAACCCACGGGTTGGGATAAGCCTTTAGTAGATTTGTGGACTTCGTAGTTATTTTAGATTTGAAGAGGTTTTAGCTTCTTGCCTAAATAGACTATTTACTCGTTTTAACCTTGTCTACCACCAAGTGATAGGTGGGATCTTCTACCATATTTACATCAATAATTTCGGATGCGTTTTTTAGTAATAATTGACAATCTGGACTCAAATGCTTTAAATGAACCTTCTTACCATGCTTTAAATACCGATCGGTGAGTTTATTTAAAGCCTCAATGGCAGACATATCTACCACGCGACTTTCAGCAAAGTCAATAATAACCTCATCGGGGTCATTGGCTATATCAAATTTCTCATTAAAGGCTGTAACCGATCCAAAAAATAAGGGTCCGTATATTTCGTAATGCTTTATTCCATGCTCATCCACATGTTTTCTAGCTCTAATGCGCTTGGCGTTTTCCCAAGAGTAGGATAGAGCAGAAAGCACCACTCCAAATAAGACCGCTATGGCTAGGTTATGCGTAATTGCAGTGATTAAGGTCACTAAAATCATCACAATAACGTCGGATGTTGGCATTTTCTTAAACGTTTTAAAACTGGCCCATTCAAAGGTTCCAATGGCCACCATAAACATAAGTCCTACTAAGGCCGCCATGGGTAGCTGTTCTATTAAACTAGATCCAAACATAATAAATACCAGCAGCATTACAGCGGCTGTAATTCCAGATAATCTGGCTCTAGCCCCTGCCGATGTATTTATTAAACTTTGTCCAATCATGGCGCAACCGCCCATGCCACTCAAAAAGCCAGAGAGAATATTGGCCGTTCCTTGGGCCACACATTCTTTATTTCCTCGCCCTCGTGTACCGGTAATTTCATCGATAATATTTAACGTAAGTAAACTCTCAATTAAGCCCACTCCGGCAACAATGGCCGCATAAGGCATGATAAGGGCAAAGGTTTGCCAATTAAAGGGAATATTTGGAATAGATAAAGGGGGAAATCCTCCTTTAATGCTTTCGCCTTCGCGCATGGTATCTGCTACCTTTACGGTATCTACATCTAAGCCCAAAACAATAGCCGATACAACAATGATGGCTACCAATGAAGAAGGCACTGCCTTGGACATTTTAGGCAAACCCCAAATAATAAACATAGTTAAGCCTGTAAGGCCCAACATCGTATACAGTGCTGTTCCATGCAATAATTCAGCAGTTCCTTTTTCGTAAAAGTTTGGAAACTGAGCCATAAATATGATAATAGCTAGTCCGTTTACAAAGCCAAACATAACCGGGTGGGGAACCAGGCGAATGAATTTCCCCAGTCTTAGTAAGCCTGCAGCTATTTGCAATAAGCCAGCAATAATGACGGTGGCAAAGACATAATGCAATATGGTCTCTGGTTCTATGCCAGGGAAGGCTGTTTTTAATTCTAAAATTAAACCTACAAAAATTACAGCTACTGCACCTGTTGCTCCCGATATCATGCCGGGTCTACCGCCTAAAATGGAGGTAACTAATGCCAATATAAAAGCTGCATATAAACCGGTTAGCGGCGAGAAACCTGGAATTAAGGCAAAAGCAATGGCCTCAGGAACTAGAGCCAATGCTACAGTTAATCCAGAGAGTATCTCCGTTTTGTAATTGACCTTTTGGCTCAGATCAAACAGGTTAAAGAATTTCTTCATGGTACATTTTTGCTGATAAAAAGGCGCAAAACTACTCCTATTTGTTGGCCCTTGCATAAATTTTTAGGAATAATTCATCATTCCTATTTGTTTTGCACTCCTTTCGCATCAACAATAAGTAAAACAAGCAGCGCATGAGTGCCCATTTTAAGAAAACAACCTACCAAGCCGTTCAAGCTATTTTAGATGATAAAATGGCCGAATTAAATGAAACAGCCGAACGATTGAATCAATCCAAGAACTCTGAATCGAAAAGTACGGCAGGCGATAAACACGAAACTGGACGCGCTATGATGCATTTAGAAGAGGAGAAATTGGCGCGGCAAATGACCGAAACAACGAAATTAAGAAATATACTGGCTAAATTAGATCCAAATATAAAATGTGAAACCGCGGTCTTGGGCGCACTTATCGATACCAGTAAGGGATGGTTTTATTTGTCTGTAGGTCTTGGGAATACTAAGGTTGGAGACGATTCAGTGGTTGTAATTTCGCTGGGTTCGCCCATTGGACATTTGTTTTTTGGAACCCAAGCTGGCGACAGCTTTACCTTTAATGGCAATAAGTTTGACATCGTATCTGTTTATTAGATATTTGGTCTACCTTTGCCGCTCATTATAAATACATAAATTTTTGAAATCATTTAAAGAATTAGGGCTTTCTGACGAAGTATTGAAAGCACTGACGGAACTAGGGTTTGAAACTCCTAGCGAAATCCAACACGAATCTATTCCAATCCTACTCAAAGCTGAATCAGACTTTATTGGTCTGGCGCAAACAGGAACCGGAAAGACGGCTGCTTTTGGTCTTCCTTTGTTGGAACATATCGATCCTGCCTATCCTTATACTCAAGCTTTGGTTCTTGCTCCTACTCGTGAGTTGGGTCAGCAAATAGCCGAGCAACTCGCTCTATACAGCAAGTTTTTAGACAAGGTAAATGTACTGCCTGTATACGGTGGAGCCGCTATAAAAAACCAAATTGACGCTCTTAAAAAGACGCAGCATGTAATTATTGCTACGCCTGGAAGACTTATTGACTTAATTAAGCGGAAAGCCGTTAATTTAGAAATGCTTCAGTTTATGGTCCTAGACGAGGCCGATGAAATGCTTAACATGGGTTTCAAAGAAGAACTGGACAAAATTTTAAGCTATACCCCCGAAGAAAAACTAACCTGGTTATTTAGTGCTACCATGCCGCGAGAAATTAAGCGCATCGTAGATAAGTACATGGAGAACCCTCAGGAAGTTAAGGTAAATACTAAAAACGAGGTTAATAAGAACATTGAGCATCAATACACGGTCCTAAAGCAATCCAATAAAACCGAAGCATTAATGCGGTTTATTGATGTAAATCCGGGCATGAGAGGCATTGTTTTTTGCCGAACCAAAAGAGATACTCAAAATTTAGCCGAGGAGCTCTTAAAGAAAAGCTACAAGGCAGATGCCATTCATGGCGATCTTACCCAAATGCAAAGAGATCGGGTAATGAAACGATTTAAAAGCAATCAGTTGCAACTTTTAATTGCGACAGATGTAGCAGCTCGTGGCATTGATGTAAACGATTTAACACATGTTTTCCATTTTACCTTGCCAGATGAAAATGCGTATTACACGCATCGAAGTGGAAGGACTGCTCGCGCAGGGAAAGAGGGAATATCCATATCTTTCGTAAGCGGAAGAGAAAGCGGCAGAATACGTCGACTTGAAAAGGACTTAAGCATTGAGATAAACAAGGTAGAAGTTCCAATGGCCGATGCCATTGCAGATATTCGGATTCAAAATTGGGGGCATCAAATTTTAGAGAGCAATGCCAGTACCCATATAGATCCAGAATTGCTGGAAAAAGTGAACGTTATTTTTGGGAATCTAACCAAAGAAGAACTGTTGGCTAAATTGGTAGGGATAGAGATGGATAGCCTTAATACGGGCACCGGTAAAGATCTAAACGATACCAAAACTTACGAGGGAAGAGACGACTATGGCGGCGGCGGCGGAAGAGGCCGTGGTGGCCGAGACCGACGGGGCAGAGATAGAGGACGCGGAGGCGATAGAGGCCGTGGTGGAGATAGAAGCCGTGGTGGTGATAGAGATAGGGGACGCGGAGGCGACAGAGATCGAAGTCGTGGAGGCGATAGAGACAGAGATCGTTACCGAAAAGGAAACAAAGAAGGCGGTCGCGGCGAAGGGGAAGGCCGCAAACGCATGGAAAAAGACGGAGATAAAGCCTCACGCCAAGGATTTAAAAAGAAAAGTTCTGCTGGAAAGGATAAATACAGCTCCAAAAACAAAAAAAAGAAATTTAAAGACGATTAAGAGGTCTT
>CALKCM010000014.1 GCA_938086785.1 uncultured Bacteroidia bacterium | reverse complement strand
ATGTTTGTTAAACAATTGTATACGACATGCCTGGCGCAAGCGGCCTACTATATTGAAAGTGACGGGGTAGCAGCCATCGTTGATCCCATGAGAGACTATCAGGAATATATTGATTTTGCCAATGAAAGAGGAGCTACCATCAAGTATATATTTGAAACTCATTTTCATGCAGACTTTGTAAGTGGGCATGTTGATTTAGCTGCTAAAACAGGAGCTCAAATTGTTTTTGGAAGCAAAGCAAATACCGGTTTTGAAACTAAACTTGCCGAGGATGGTGAGCAACTCTCCCTCGGGAAAACAAGCATTAAAGTATTACATACTCCGGGACATACGCCAGAAAGTGTGTGTTATCTCTTGCAAGATGAAGAAGGGAAAGACCGCGCAATATTCAGTGGCGACACGCTCTTTGTGGGCGATGTTGGGCGTCCAGATTTATGCCAAGCTGGATTAAATTTAAGTAAAGAACAGATGGCTGAATATCTGTATGACAGCCTTCAATCAAAGATTATTCCCTTGGATGATGATATTACTTTATATCCAGGTCATGGACCGGGCAGCGCCTGCGGAAAAAATTTGGGTCCTGAAACCATGAGTACCTTGGGCAAGGAAAAAAAGTTTAATTATGCCTTGCAATTTGAATCTAAGGAAGCCTTTGTGGAGGCTATATGCGAGGGAATTTCTGAGCCCCCTCCTTACTTTTTTGAAGATGCTGCACTCAATCAAAAGGGGTATAAGTCTTTGAATAAAATTATGCAAAGCGCTCCAATGCTTGCAACAGAAGAGTTTAAAAAATCTGTAACAGAGAACGCCTTAATTATTGATACTCGCCATCCCGATGAATTTGAACTAGGGTTTATCTCGGGGGCCATTAATATTGGATTAAATGGACAATACGCCATATGGGCGGCTACTCTATACGATTTAGACCGAAAAATAGTATTAGTTACTGCCAAAGGGCAAGAAGAAGAAAGTATTATTCGGTTAAGCCGAGTGGGATTTTCAAATATTGTTGGTGTCTTAGAGAATGGTATGGATGCGTGGAATGAAACCATAGGAATGGTTATTTCAATTACTCCAGAAGAATTGGCCTTGGATTTAAAACATAGCGATGACCAAGTGTTGGATGTGCGCAAAGAAAGCGAATGGGATACTTGTCACCTCAATGGGGCAAAACACTTGAGCTTAGAAACCTTGGAGGAACAGTTGGACGAATTGGATAAGGATCAAAAATATACGGTGCATTGCGCGGGGGGTTATAGAAGTATGATTGCCAGTTCCATCCTTAAAAAACACGGATTTAATACTATTAAAAATGTGTATGGTGGAATGAGTAAGATTAAAGAATTAGAAATAGATATCGTTTACCCAGAAAAAGCTGAACTGAGCTAGTTTTATTTCTGGAATTCCCACATGAATCGCATCAATCTAAAAAACCTAAACTGGAATATATACTTTGGTGTATTCTTATTTGTTTATAGCTTTTATGGGTTTTGGTGTATGCCTAGCTTTGGTTCGCCTACAGATGAATTTACGCAGCGGGCTATTGGAACGGAGAATGCCCGTTTTATTGCAGGCCATAGTTCTGTAGAAAAACTAGCCGAACATCAGTTCTTTGGACCCATTGTAGAAACACCCCTGTATCTTTTGGAACAGCTCATTTACACAAAGGACATTTCAACAAAAATATACCTTCGGCACTCGGTCTTATTTGCTCTTTTTATAAGTGCTCTTATTGTCTTTTTTTTACTCCTAAAGGGGCTGACAAAAAATGATGGAGCCTCTTTTTTTATCACCTTAGTGTTGGCGTGTAATCCACGTTTATTTGCCCATGCCCATTATAATACTAAAGATACTGCTTTTTTGTGCTTTATACTATTTGGGCTATACTGCTTTGTACAATTTGTTCAACATAAAAGTTTTACTTCCCTTCTGCTTGCTGCTGTTTGGCTAGGAGCAGCAACAAGTATTCGCCTGGCTGGTGCTTTTGTTCTGATGGCCTGCATCAGCACCTTGGCATTTTCCTTAAAAAGCTATGGTAAACCCATTTTATATTTCTGCGTGTTGAGCATACTGGCATTTATAGCTTCCTTTCCTTACTTGTGGGTTCATCCATTGGAAGGAATTGGTCAATTAATTACTTACACCACACAGAATCCATATCCCTGGAAAGTACTATTTGCTGGAAAATTACACCTTGCTGGTCATGGGCTTTGGTATTACGTGCCTTTATCGTTGGCCTTAAGTTCTGCTATTGTTGTTCTAGCACTTTTTCTCATATTCTTCATTCGAGCTCTGCGTTCCATTGCTCGTAAAAACTTTAGCATCGAACAACTTTTGATTCTTCAATTATTTACTTTACCCCTGCTTTATTTTATGATTACCCAACCCGTATTTTACAATATGGGTCGACATACCCAATTTATGCTTATCCCAATATATTTGGGAGCTGGAATGGTTTTAAGTGCGGTATGGAGTAATAAAATTGCAAAGAATACAGTTCTAGGTATTATTGTACTAACCTGCCTTGCATTGCCTGTTCATAAAGGGAATGAGATGGTTTATTTTAACGGCATCAAAAGCTTTTGGAAACCCTATAGTTTTGAGCTTGATTATTGGACTTTGAGCGCGAAGCGCGCCATGCAAGATCTGCTAAAAGAAGAAAATACAGTTTCGCTTTATTGTTTTGACAATGCAGTGGAGAACTCTCTAGACATTTTGCCTCCCGCAGAAAGAGAGCGGATAAAAATGAATCCAAAAGACAGCGCCAATTTTGAGTTGCTCTTTTTTAGGGGAACTCCCTTGCAAGCAAATGAAAAAACCATTTTTGCTTATGGCTCGAAAAACGAACCCTATTTGTTGGTAAATCGACTGAGGTAATTTAGATTTTTTAATCTCAAATTCTAAAATACATCAAAATAAAAAGGCTAATTTCGTGCCATGACAATGAGAAACGTAAGTGTTATTGGCGGGGGAACCATGGGAAATGGAATTGCCCACGTTTTTGCCCAAAAAGGATATCAAGTAACTTTAATTGACATACGTCAAGAAGCATTGGACAAGGCTTTGGCCACCATAACAAAAAACTTGGATCGCTTGCTTACAAAAGAGCGCATTGATGAGGCAACCAAGACAGCTACTCTTGCAAATATTACAACCAATACGGACTTAAAAGAGGGCGTTTCTAATGCTGATTTAGTGGTTGAAGCTGCTACCGAAAATACAGATCTAAAACTAAAGATTTTTAAAGATATAGACGCAGCTGCTCCGGCAAATTGCATACTTGCAAGCAATACATCTAGCATATCTATTACCAAAATTGCGGCGGTTACACAACGGCCTGAAAAGGTCATTGGCATGCATTTTATGAACCCTGTACCTATCATGAAACTGGTGGAGGTAATCACTGGTTTTAAAACGGATCAGGCGGTTACTGAGACTATTATTTCATTGAGCAAAGACTTAGGGAAAGTCCCTGCCTTAACGGCGGATTATCCGGGATTTATTGCCAATAGGATTTTAATGCCCATGATTAATGAGGCCATTATTAGTTTGCACGAGGGCGTAGCTGGAGTGGAAGAAATAGATACGATTATGAAATTAGGAATGGCTCACCCCATGGGTCCATTGCAATTGGCTGATTTTATTGGCTTGGATGTGTGTAAAGCTATTCTTGAAGTTTTGCATGAGGGTTTAGGCAATCCAAAATATGCACCCAGCCCCTTATTGGTAAATATGGTAACGAGTGGAGATTTAGGAGCTAAAAGCGGAAGAGGCTTTTACGACTATAGTCACGGAACCAAGGAGCTTATTGTTGCTCCTAGTTTTAGGTAAAATCCTGTTATAAAACCCATTAAACGGCCAAAAAAATGCCGAAAAAACCTTTATTTTAAGGTTCATTTATTAAATTTAAAAATTGAATGGATAAAAGCGTAACGCGCCTTAGAAATTTTATATCTTTGCCGAAGAATTGCCCAGTTGGAGAAATTGGTAGACTCGCCATCTTGAGGGGGTGGTGCTTCACGGCGTGCTGGTTCGAATCCAGTACTGGGCACTTTTAAAAGCGTATAAAACGCGAGGTATAAAAAAATCATACCGCATCTGACTCTTTCCCTAAACAGTAAATTTAACTTTAATGAGAATTAGTCGTTCCCCTTAGGCAACTTCGCCTGAAACCAATTCCTTAATTCATCAACTTTGGCGGGAATAGCCACTTGGGCAATTAAATAAATGGCTGCCGGAAGCACCCCAAAATATAGAAAATACAAGGACTTTTGAGTAAACTGAGCTCCCAAGAGACTAAATAGAATAAACATGATGAGCACTCCAGCTAAAGCACCTCCTAAATGCCCTTCGTGCGATACGTTTCCTGCTCTTGGTAAAAGACTAAGAACAATACTGCCTAATGTGATAATAATACCTAAAATCCAACCGGGAATTGGAACGGGAATTAAGAATAATCCAATCCCTATTTCGGGAGACAATAAAACCGCAATGTAAACTATGCCAAAAACGCCACCTGAGGCTCCCAGGGCTAAATAATTAGCTTCTCTTGATTTGGCAAAATAGCAATACATGCTCCCTCCCAATATACTTAAAATATACACTAAGAGATAGATAATTCTTCCTAAATCTGGCCCAAAATAATACTGGAAACTTTGTTCTAAGTACAATCCAAAACTGTATAGGGCGTACATATTAAAGCCAATATGAAATATGGCTACATGCATAAACCCTGAGGTAATCATGCGATACCATTCCTTGTTATACTTAATCTCTTGCTGGTTGTAAATAAATCTATTTACATCCAAATTTTGCGTCATGATTAGCAAAAAAACAATTGCGTTAATACCAATAAGTAAATACGTTACGTACATTTTTAAATCTTTATTTTTCCTGATCCATCGCCCGACCGTTTGAGTATTCGACTCGGATTTAAGCCACTTATTACGTGTCCACTATTCCCAATAGTTGCTTCTAAAACCTGTTTTGGTCTTACATAGCAATCATTCATGGTAAAGTGAAAAATATAGGTATCCTCATTATCTAAAGAGCGGGCATCGAGAAAGGAGCCTTTGCTTACCGTCCAAGCTAAAATACCGGCCTTCCCTTCCATTCTTATAGCACCAGAGTTATCACAAGATCCATTAACTATACCCATATCAAGGAGCAATTCTTGATCCTGGTTGCTGTTGTGAGTCACAAATAGCTTATTCCCTTTTATCGAATCTAAGCAAGATATCTGAGCTGAACCTTCAATTAATAGGCTTTGAATGCTTTTTACCGTTAGGGTACATACTGCATGCTTTTTCAAATCTCGCACCCAATTAAACGTATTTTTATCATCCAAGCGTAAAACTCCGTTATTCACTTCTGTTTTAATTTTAGGGAGAAGGTTTTTTCCGTATGAAATTCGCACTTCATTGGCAGTTCCCTGTTTGAGGTAAACCCTTAAATTTTTAAATACCTCCAAAGAAGTAAACTCACCTAGAGCACGAACCTCTGTTTGTGTTTTACCCGCGTTCTTAATAAAGTCTGGGCCCTTAGCACAGGATACACAAAACACCATTAAAGCACATAACCACTTCACGATGCAATGATACAAGTAAATTTTTCTTTGAAAGGTCAAATTATTCCCCCACATGTCGATAAGTCATGTAAAATGCTCTTCAAATTCTATTTTCGGATAGAGTAAATAAATATTCATCCATCAAAATTAAGAATCCATCAGTGAATGAGGGCATCTCCATCGTCTAACAGCAGATGAGTAAATTCCAAAACCCCCATATCCCATTGATTATATCCATAGACTGCCCTTTATTTGTTCCTATGAAAAATATTATTTTAAAGTATGGACTCCTCAGCGGAGCCATTATTAGCTTAGTTCTCATCCTCGGTATTGTTCTTATGAATAAAGAAAACCCCGATCTTCAAATGGGGCAGATTGTTGGTTATGTAGGAATGGCCATTGCTTTTTTACTTTTTATTCCAGCCATTCGAAAGGCTAATGCCATAGAGCCTTTAAGCTTTGGAAGAGCATTTCTTGTAGGCTTACAAATAATGCTTATTGCATGTGCCATTTATAGCCTGGTTTGGACAATCTACATATTTTTAATAAACCCAAACGGAGCCCAAGAAATGGGAGAGCAATATTTGAAAGGGTTAGAAGCGCAGGGAACCAGCTCAAAAGATATAGCCAGCCAGAAAGAATTTATGGATGACGTGTATGGAAATCCCTTCTTTTGTTTTCTATTTACCATGATCGAACCTGTCATTCCAGGATTCATATTCTCGATAATAGCAGCGGCTGTAAATCAATATAAAAACAACAAAAGATAGCTGTAAACTCCCTACGAATAGAGTAAGGACTGAACAGATATAAAAGGTATCTTTGCCAGAACTGGATGTTCAATAAAAACAAAATCATCAACGATCCGCTTTACGGCTTCTTAACGATTCCAACGGCCACTGTCTTTGATGTAATCGAACATCCTTTTTTTCAGCGTTTACGAAGAATACGTCAGCTCGGAATGAGCGAATTAGTCTATCCAGGTGCCGTTCATACGCGTTTTCAACACGCCCTAGGAGCCATGAATTTAATGATTCAATGCATCCAGGCTTTACGTGCCAAAAACATAGCGATAAGTGACGAAGAGGCTGAAGCAACTTACTTGGGAATTCTCCTTCATGACATTGGACATGGTCCATACTCTCACACCTTGGAACATTCCATTGTACAGGGAGTCAATCATGAGAAAATCTCTGATATACTTATGCAAAAACTCAATGAAGAGTTTGACGGTAAACTAAATTTAGCCATTGAGATTTTTAATTTTCGGTATACTCAAAAGCCGTTCTTAAGCCAATTGATAAGTAGCCAATTAGACATGGATCGATTGGACTATCTCTTGCGCGATAGCTTTTTTACAGGAGTAAGTGAAGGTGTTGTTGGAGCAGAACGCTTAATAAATATGCTTCATGTACACCAAGGGCAGTTAGTAGTTGAAGAAAAGGGAATATATAGTGTAGAGAAATTTTTGGTTGCTCGCCGACTTATGTACTGGCAGGTGTATATGCACAAGACAGTTACGGCTGCCGATCAATTGCTCATTAGTATTCTCAAACGAGCCCGAGATATAGCCAGTAGTGGAAAAGCCCTGGGTTCCTATCATCCTCTGGTACATTTTTTAGGAGCGAATATAAATGAAAGCAATTTTGACGACGAAGCGGTTACCACATATACTTTACTTGATGATTCTGACATCTTAAACGCTGTCAAATCGTGGACCAGAAGCGAGGATAGAATCCTTTCTACCCTTTGCAAACATCTGCTTAACAGAAAATTACCGAAAATAAAGATTAGTGCAGAACCTGTCTCGGATAAGGCCTTAGATGAAGAAAAGATAAAGGCCATGAATAGATTTGGCTTGAGGAATATGGAGGAAGCATCCTATTTTATTCATTCGGGAGAATTGGCAAATAATGCCTACAAAGACGACAAGGAGGGCATTCTAATTCTTCGTAAAAACGGGGATATTGTAGATGCAGCAAAAGCGAGTGATAACTATAATTTGGGAGCTCTCACCCAAACAGTAACCAAATATTTCACTACCTACTGGAAGTAAAGATGTACGTAAAACCCAAAAAACACCTCGGTCAACATTTTTTGGTAAACCCTCAAATTGCCGAAGAAATTGCCTCCATTATTAAGCCTTCCGATTGTGATGTGCTCATTGAGATTGGTCCAGGAACAGGAGTCCTTACTGAATTCCTATACGATAACTGGTCGGACCGTTTACTCTGTTACGAGGTTGATGGGCAATCCATTAAATATTTAATTCAACAAAAATGGGCTTTGGGTTTAAAGCTAAGAGAGCAAGATTTTCTTCAAGCCAATTTAAACACCATAGCCGAAGGCAAGTCTATTGGACTTGTTGGGAACTATCCTTATAACATATCAACCGAAATTGCGTTTAGAGCCATTGAATCGAATGGTGTAATTAGTCACTTTGGAGGGATGTTCCAAAAAGAAGTAGCCGAACGATTTTGCGCCGCTCACGGAAGCAGAACTTATGGTGTAACTAGTGTTTTACTGCAAGCCTATTATGACTGCAAATACCTTTTTACGGTGGATAAAGAAGAATTTAATCCGCCTCCAAAGGTTCAAAGTGGTGTCATGATATGCACACGAAAGAATGGAGATCTTGGTTGTGAGTATAAGACCCTTAGAACTTTGGTAAAAGCTGCGTTTAGTCAACGGCGAAAGACCTTAAACAATGCATTAAAATCACTTCAAGGGGTGGGTTTTGAGCTACCCGCAGAGTACGGCCCCAAAAGAGCCGAACAAGTTTCTGTAGACGAATTTATACGTTTGGCACATGATTGGGATCTAAATAAAAAGTAGTTTGAGAGTTTTAATTATCGGTTTCATCTTTTTAGTTCAATGGGCGGTAAATGCACAAGAGGTTTGGGTGGAACAGAAGGTGAAAGATTATGGCACTGTTAATTTTTGGAATAATGATCCCTTCAATGTAAAAGTTGTCAACCAATCCGACAAAGAACTCAGTTTTTTGCCCATTTTTTACAATCAAAAATATAAAGTTTGGTTCAGCCAACCCAAATTAAAGCCAGGAGAAGAAGGGCATATTAGCATCATATATTACTCCGAGAAAAAAGGCACTTTCGAAAAGACGATTCCTGTTTACCACAGCTTAAGCGGCGATCCCATCCTATTCAAAATGAGCGGATACATTAAAGATTTTGATCCTGAGGCCCAATTGGTTTGCCCTACTGTAAACAATGGTCCAAGCCAAAATCTGGGGAAAATAAACATTGAAGTCAGAGATTTTGATACCGATAAAATCATTCAAGCAGATCAGATAAGTATCGAGAGTTTGTCGGGAAGAAAAATTGTGCCCCAGGAAAATGGCAAGGGGTACGAGTTAGCCTTAAGCTCGGGACAATATAAAATAGTCGCTTCCCACAGCAACTATGAAAAATACGAAGCACGCGTTAATCTGAGCTCTTACCAAAGGAAATTTATTGTGTATTTGGTTAAAAAAACCATAGAAATAGACAAGCCTAAAGATGTTTTTGTTGGTGAAGAAAAGGATGGCTCATATGGCGAGGAGAAACCTTCAAAATATTCAGAAAGTGACCGCCCAGATATTGTGGTGATTGAGGAACCCAATTTAATTGATACTAGCATGGTAGAAAATGACCATTCTAATCGAATAGAATTGGATCGGAAGATCTATAAATTTAATAACATCATTTTGGTTGCTGACATTAGCACCAGCATGAAATACAATCATAAGATGGATTACTTAAATTCGTCTGTGAACCAGCTTATTGAAGCGCTACGAACAAATGATCAAGTGGGAATGATTAGTTTAGCAAGTACTGCTAATATTATTCATGCCCCTGGGTTTGTTACGAATAAAGATAGTCTGAGATCTATCCTCACAACTATTAAAATTGGAGGAGCGACAAATGGAGGTGCTGCACTTCAAATGGCTTATAACATGGCTTCTGAACACTTTGTCTTGGAAGGCAACAACCAAATTATCATTGCTACAGATGGAACCTTTACTGGAGGGAGCATGAGCCGTAAAGAAATGTTCGGATTAATCCAACAAAAAGCCGAAGAAGGAATCCATTTAAGTACCATAGGCCTCAATCCCAACGAGAGGGGAATCCTGTTCTTACATGAATTAGCCGAGATTGGTCTTGGAGATTACATTCAGATGAATGGAAAAGAGGGCGAAGAATCTAAACTTCTTGAGATGGTAAAACTTCAGAGCAAGAAAACACCATAGCTTTTAAAATTAGTGTAAATTTGAGCCTTCTATGGCAGAAAAACCCTTAATTCTTATCAGTAACGACGATAGCATAAATTCTCCAGGAATTGCTGTTTTAGTAGAGATCATGCTCAAGATTGGGGAGGTCATTGTGGTTGCTCCAGATGGACCACAAAGTGCCCAAGGACATTCCATTACGATTGAAGATCCCATTCGCTTATCTAAAGTAAACACCTTTAAGGGAGTCACTGCATATCAGTGCTCAGGAACTCCGGTAGATTGTGTTAAAATTGCTATAGATAAATTGTTATCTCGTCAACCTGACCTCATGGTTTCAGGAATCAACCATGGTTCAAATGCTAGCATCAATGTTCTGTATTCAGGTACCATGAGCGCAGCCGTAGAAGCGAGTATCGACGGCATGCCTGCCATTGGGTTTTCGCTGTGCGACTTCAGCTGGAATGCAAACTTTGACCATTGCAAACCGTATATAGAAAGACTGGCGCGTGAAGCTTTAGAGAATAAGCTCCCCTATGGCAACTTACTCAATGTAAATATCCCTCCAGGAGAGATCAAAGGAGTGAAAGTATGCCGCCAAGCAAAAGGACGTTGGAAAGAAGATTTTGATAGAAGACACGATCCATTTGGAAGAGAATATTTTTGGATGACCGGACAGTTTGTTGACATGGATCATCAAGAAGATTCGGATGAATGGGCCTTAAATAATGGATATATTAGTGTAGTTCCAACCATGTTTGACCTTACAGCACACCAACAAATAGAAACCTTAAAACAATGGAATCTCAACCTAGACAAAAAATAAACTGGCTCTATGTGTTTGCCGGTTTTATAGGAAGTCTACTTCTTCCATACATCCTATCTGCAGCTATCTATGTAGCACAAGGAGGTGGGTTTTCAAATTATAATTACGGATTAAAAATAATGAATGATCGCATGATGCTTTTCATGCAGTTGGGGCTAGCTGCCAATATTGGAATTTTCTTTTTGCTCTCTAAAAAGATGAAAGACATTTCGCTCCTCAGAGGATTTATTATAGGTTGTTTCATTTTGGTTATTTGGATATTTTACGCAGAAGTTAGCTAATGATATATCTAATTGCAGGTGAAGCGAGTGGTGATTTACATGGGAGCAATCTCATGAAAGCCATGCTTCATATAAATCCCAATTTAGAACTCCGGTTTTGTGGTGGCGACCTCATGAAAGAAGCGGGAGGCATATTAGTACAACATTATAAGAATAGAGCATTTATGGGATTTACGGAGGTCATAAAAAATTTAAATACCATAAAAAAAGCACTCAAAGAATTGCAACAAGATATTTTAGATTGCAGGCCTGAGAAACTTATTCTTATTGACAATCCAGGTTTTAACATGCGCATGGCAAAATTTGCAAAAAAGCATGGAATCCCGGTGCATTATTACATCGCTCCAAAAGTTTGGGCTTGGAATACCAAACGAGTAAAAAAATTAGAAAAAACAGTTGATAAACTCTATTCTATACTGCCTTTTGAACCCGCCTTTTTTAAGCAGCATGGCCTAGATGTAGAATATGTAGGCAATCCTGTTATGGATGCCTTGAAACAGAATATTCCAACAATTCCCAAAGAACTGCCCAAAAATAAAACAGTCATAGCCTTATTGCCTGGCAGTCGAAAGCCTGAAATTGAAAAAATGCTTCCTCCTATGCTCGAAGTAGCCGCCTTGCATCCCGATTGGATGTTTGCCATAGCTGTGGCTCCAAACTTTGAACTAGACTATTTTAAGAAGTTTCAAACAAGCAATGTTATTGCGATAAAAGACAATACCTACAACATACTTTCAGCTTCCAATGCCGCCATTGTAACCAGCGGAACCGCAACACTAGAAACAGCTCTTTTAAGAGTTCCTCAAATGGTCTGCTATAAACTTTCTCCCCTCACCTATTGGATTGGAAAGCAAGTGGTAAAAGTCAAGTATATTAGCTTAGTTAACCTTATTCTAGACAAGCCAGCGGTAAAAGAATTGGTGCAAGAAGATTGCAATGCAATAGACATTGATTTAGAGTTGCAGCGAATCTTGAGTACTGAAGGATTAATTGAAATGCAATCTGATTACGTGCAGCTGGGTAAAGCCATTGGCAACAAAAAAACTAGCGAAATAGTAGCCCAACGAATTTTGAGTTGAAACACTTCGTCTTCTTAGGAAGGTGCACTCTGGGAGGAAATTACCTGAGCAAGTGAATCAATCCTTTGTGATATCGATTTTTATCCTTGTAGTCCTTAAGTATAATTATATATGGATAAACTCCATCAGGCACAACTTTACCCTCACTAGAACCATCCCAAGCTCCATTCGCTTCTTTATAAATAGTTCCCCCCCATCGGTTATATATTATTAATTCATAATTGATATGACCCAAACCCTCTGGTTTAAAAACATTATTAGGAGCAATGCCATTGGGCGAAAATGCATTTGGCACAAAAAGGGTATATAAAAATTCAATATATACATCGTCTGAGGTTGAATCCATGCAGCCGTATTTGTTTGAAACGTATTGATGTATGCGAAAGAATCCACTGTCTGGAAACCGATGAATAAAATTTCTATTGCGGTTTATTTTTTCACTTTCATATCGATACCACACCGAGTCTGCACCTGTGCTTAGATCAGAAACTGAAATGTAAGCATCGGTAATGATAGACCTTTTTGGGTCCAATCCAAAACCCGGAATAGGTTTTGGATGCACAATAACTGGATTAATTATTTCATATTCACAGCCAGGTATAGTTATAATACGATGCGTACAATTAAACGTTCCACTGGAGGCATATTTATGTGTAATAGTCTTGCCAAAGCCCTTTTCTCCATCGCCAAAATCCCAAGAGTAATCACGAATGGATAAATAGGAAGTAGACAAATCTTCAAATAAACTGCTTTCGTCCAAACAAACTTCACCTACAGAAAAAAGCGGAACAACCTTTTCAAAACTTTGAAAAACCACTGAAGTTGAGTCTATGCAACCCCTATTACTCTTCGCAATGACACTCACCGAATCTTTTGTAGGTAGAGAAAAATCTCTATTAACAGCAAATCCACTTAAGGAAGTGTTATCTTTAAAAATCCAATCTACGGATGCTACTGTTCCCGTATTAATATCCACTGTAGCTTCGAAGCTTACCTTTTCATCTGAACAAGGATTCTTGCTAAAAATGGACGTGAAGATAGGCAATGGGAATACATCCACTTCCCTAGATTTTTTCGTAATACAGCCATCCGTAGTTTTTGTTTCTAGTTCAATAGTGTACTTCCCAGTATTCGAATACATATAATTAAAAGAAGCTAAGGATTGAGAATCTAAATTTCCCAATTTCCAATGCAATTGGTCTAAAATACCAGTCCCCGTCGTGGTTGAACTGAACCTTTGGTTAAAACCAAAACAATGATCATCCACAGATATCTCAGATTGCAATAAAGGAAATACTTCCACTGGTATACTAACAGAATCTTGACAACCAAAATTAGAAATCACTTTCTGCTCAACAAAATAAATACCCTCAGTGCCATAGGTATGGGTTGGGTTTATCATCCCCGAATTGTTCCCATCTCCAAATTTCCATTGGTAACGATCGATCGTTCCATCTCGTATTTCACTTGAATCAATTAGATTTAAAGAAACACCATCGCAGACATCCGCAACACTAAAATTTGCCTTTGGTTTATCAAAAACACGTACCTGTTTTTCCACCGAATCCATGCAAGAAAAATTACTCGAAACAAGGAGTTTTACTTGGAATGAATCAAAGGTATTAAGCATTAATTCTAGCGAATCTGCTGTTCCCATCCCGTACTTACTGGACCAATTAACCAAGTCAATAAATCCCTTAGGAAGCGTTGATTTATTTACTATTTTTAGAGCTTGACCCTCGCAAGGGGCATTGGCTGCAAAGTCTGCTTGAGGTATGGGATGAACAACTACTGCTTGTGTAATAGAGTCTGTGCAATCAAATTCAGACTTGACTCTGAGCGATACATTAAAAGAATCTGCTGTTTTGAAAACATGGCTTGGCAAGAGATCACCTGATGATGAACCATCATCAAATTGCCAATAATACTCAATAATGCGTCCACTATCAGAAACCGAGCCATTTTTTAGTTCAAATGTGGCATTTAAACAATGATTATCTGCAGTAAATAAAGCCCTTGGCAAAGCTTTTTTATTCACTTGCTTTTTGATGGTATCTGCACAATTTGCATCATTAACAACTATTAATTCAACGGCCTCTGTCAACCCACTCATAGGAATGGCTGTTACATCTAAGTTCACAGTATCCCAAGTTGAAGTACTCCAAATAACCTTACTCCAATTAGATGTTCCTCTAAAACTCGAATTGCTCACAATCAATTCCTTATTTGCACAAGTAATAGGATAATTAAATTCGGCAATAGGCTTTTTAAAGACTTGCACGTTCGCAGAATCTGAGTCTGAACAACCATTTTTATCTTTTAAAAACAAATGATAGAACGTATGAGAATCTGGCTTTACATAGAGGCTTTCCTTTGTGCTATCCTTCAGAGGGACTGAACTTTTCCAAGAATATATAAAGGGCAAAACACCACTGTTTATTTTTGGCGCGAGATTCAACCAAGCACCCGTACAAATTTGGGTATCTTTAAAGTTCATCGAAAGTTGCGGCAATGGATTTACCACTACTTTCACGGTGTCTTTACTAAAACATTCGCCTCTATCAGTACTGAGAACAAGGTCATATTGTTCTGGTTTACCCGATTGGTTATTAGCAATAAATAAGGTTCTTGCTTTAGAAGGATCATTCAGTATCGAGCGGTTATTCCATGAATATCTAAATCTATAATTATTGATCCCCCCAACTAAAAGCAGCGAACCAGAACATATGGCCGTATCCCGACCTGCATTAATTAAGCGAGGCGCTGGAAATATCATTTGCGCATATAAGCAACTACATGCCGAAGAATCTATTATTGCTATAATCGCACAAGACTCCCCAGCAACTATACCCATAGATTTTGATACATTCACCTGCTCGTTCTTTTTTAGTGTTTTATTCAATGTATCTGAACTCAAAAACTTATCCGAAACATCCCATTTGCCATTTGCATTTTTATCAAAATAGTAGTTAACAATAATGGCCTGACTAGAACTAATATTTTGGCCATCATTTCGCACAACATAGGATAAGTCAACCTTTTCCGAATCTCCTCTGAGCATGTAAGAGGTCGAATTTAATGGAGATAATTTAAGACTAGCCTTATCTACAACAGGGTTAATTAACTCCCCGCCCGTAACAACTTTTATATCGCAATACTTATTGGTTTCAACACATAATGCCGATTGAACCACCACAGTTCTCACAGATAAATCCGTCACTCCACAAAAGAAATTCTCTGATTTGGCATTAAATCGCGTCTTAAATTCGATACTATCCCCAGGCTTTATATTTGGCGGCAGTAACCAGCTAACCAGAGTCGCCCCATTTATATCAGAAATTACAAAAGAGTCTTTAAAAGGAGCATTTCTGATTTTATAAAAATAAGAAGAATCCCATGACATTCCCTCCGGTATAAGTATTTCTATCCGATCCTTAATCGCTGTTTTATCAGGACCCAAAATAATAGACTTAATGGATACATCGAAAGGTTTAGTGCAAGGTAAAATTGAATCAGACTTAATCTCTGCTAGTGTATAATATGGTCTTGTAATTCCTATAATATCTAAGGGTCTGCTATATGCCGGGACAACCAAAACAGGGTCTCCGCAATTAATATTTGCTTCCGCTTTTGCAATCATGTAACTCCCCGAAGCATAATCGCAATTCGTGGTGGTTTTAAAAACAACCCTCACTTTGTTCATAGAAGTATCGGCTGTGCCACTAAACCCTTTAGAAAAACCAGGTAATAATTTATCCAAATCCCATTGCACCGTTGTTCCAGTGACCAAATCTGGCATGGGAAGAGATACCATTGCTTTGCCTGTTGGATATTCCACTTGAATTGTCCCAGGCACTATTTTCATACCAATAGGCAATACAAGTTGAAGTTTATTTGAATAGGAATTAACATCCTGAATATTCTCCAATAAAACTTCCATTTTATTTTCAGAACAAAGATTTAGGAGTGCTGCACTATCTTCAAGCGTTAATTGCAGCCTGGTATTTTTAGGCTCAAGCAATAAGGTCATTTTTTCCGGAGTACAGTCATACGAAGAAAAATTAATCGGATATCCGTCACAAGCCCAAGCACCATAAATAATTAAACTATCCGGTGAACAATTATTATATGTAGCTCTAATTTTGAACCTTCTCACTTTTCCAGCTCCCAATGGCCCCGCTCTAAAAATATCATTGGTTGGTTTTACAAGAGTATCATTCTCCACATCCCATATTTCAACAATCTTAATATTATTATTCTTTTTTTGAGACAGCCAAACGTTATACACCTGAAATGAAGTGCTAGAGTTAGAATAACGCAACTCCCACTCCGCAGTATCTGTATTGGCATAGACCGTTTGAATATCGGGAATCATCGCAATTTTTGGCTTAGCTAACGTAACCCTATCACTGGTTCCTATTATCTTAGAAAACAACGTATCAAAACCAATTCCAAGAGCATTGTGCTTCTCAAAAACATAGTCATAATCTATGATTTGTGGAACGTCCGGAGGAAAATCGCAAAGCGGTTGCAAACGGAAGGAAACATAGCCGTTAAAGCCATCATCCCCTGCATTTACAGCCCCTCCATTCGCTTTATACAGCTTTTTTAAGTCAAAAACGATGGGGTTATTATAACCCGCAAGGGGTTTTATATCTAATACATTTTCCCGCACCGACGAGCCCCTACCAGTGGTTCTTAATTGATAAAAATTAGCACTTAAGAAACCCATTCCCTTAGGCAAATGAATCCTTAATTTATCCATAGTGGCCCAGTTCCTATACTCGTATGGAAAGGCATCATTTCCAGAATAGTTGTTGCAACATTTTCCAATTCCTAAATAAAAACTTTGATTGACAGTTAAAGCCCCACAAGTGCCGTAAAGTCTATTGTCTCTCCCATAATTGGTAAAGTAATAGCCTAAATACGTGAGCCTCCCATTAAATGTATCACATTGATAGGATTGAGCTAAGGTTGGACTGGCATAATTCGATAAGTAATATCTATTTTTAAATAGGAGATTTACGGTACTTCCACCTATATTTTCCGCAATGCGATAACGCACTTTTAATATGAGACTATCATTTCTCGAATATCTATAAGTAGAATTTAAACAGCCCGCGCCAAAAATAGAATCAACGGAAAAGTCAAAATTAAAGGTGGCATTATTCCCTGCAACTGTCTTTTTATGTTTGACGGTTGTACATCCAGAACTAAATAAGGTTGAGCCTTTAATCACAACAAGCTCGGCATCTATTACCTCCAAGCACTTACCGTAAGAAACTATACTTTGAGCAAAGCCATTGCTCCAGGCTCTATTTGATCCACCCGCGCTCTTAGGTCTTCCGTAAAAGCTGGCTAAAATAGTATCTCCGTACATGGCCCGCTCCGTGCGTAGTTTACTCGTATCTAAAGTGCCCGTTTTATCTGCCAATCCATCATTATCATTGTCTGGAAGGCCAAAATTGATTCGCTTAACATCAAAATTTTTGAATTGCATTCCGCCAGAACAACTAAAGTCACAATGAACCTTAATACTCGCCGTATTGCAAGCCATATTAATCCAAACATTGGGGTTGCAATTGGCATTCGTATTGTATTTTACTTGGAGGGTAACAGGCAAGTTTTCATTCTTTTTTGAGTTGCTGCAATTACCCGTCACATTAATGTACAATTCCCCATTTGTAATGTTCATTTTGACACGGTTACCAAAATATCCGCGAATGGTATCGCCGTGTTTCTCAACACTATCCGGATACCAAGAATTGGTTAATCTATAGTTGCTAATATAAAAATCCTTGGTACTTAAACTATGGCTCAGGGTCTTTGGAAGAATTAAGTCAATATATATTTTTGCCGAAGTATCCATCGGCAGGAAATTGGTTGAATTAAACGTATAAATTATTTTTTCAGTTATTCCACTGGCAATATCCGTGGGGGCATTAACACTTAATGAAGCTCTAGATAAGGCGCCCGATTTACCTGAACGCTGATAGGTACTCTGCCTATCCCCACAAGCATCAGAATAATTTACTCTGTAAGACCAGCCTTGGTTATAAAATGAGGAGCCACAATTCGTTGGAGCACATTTATACAAATCCCAATTAATTATGAGACTATCCCCAGGTTCTAAATCCCCAAAATTGAGTAAAAAACTACCAATAGGATCCTTTCCTAAGCAAGAATAGGTTTGGTTATTCTCGACTGAAGTAGGATAAATTCGCTGCTGTTTCCCATTCCTTGATTTACGAATGAAAATGCTGCTAGTATCAATCCTGCTGTACAAGTACTTATAAAAGCTCGCTGTATTTCCGTAGGACTGATAAATATAAACTTCACCATTTATAGCGGCCAACTGGCCTGTATTGGTAATCACAAGCTCCTGTGAATTGGCTATCGTATTATTCTGGCAAGTGCTTGAGCTAGACTTAGCCCAAGATTTAATATTGGGCGCTTTGGTGCTAATATTCACCAACCCATTATTTTTTATAATTTGGCACAATTGATTATTGCAGCCCCACATCATGAAGAAATTAGTCCCTAAGGATCTACATCCCTGAATACTGATGGTATCGGAAAACTCAATGGACTCATTTCTATCAAAAAAAGAATCCTTATTGCCTATTTGACTTATCTGGGCTTTGGTTATTTTGGTTTTAAGTGTATCTCCAACCAACGTTGAAACAAACTCCTTTTGAACAGTGGTCTTTAAATCCTTTCCATTTATGCGATAGAAATAAAATTCCTCAATGGGGCCTTTCCCAAAGTTTTTAATGGTGTATTTCCTTACAAATGATCTGCCCACATCTCCGGTATAGCTTCTATTGGTAATGGAACTTAAAACGGGTGATGGCACATTTGGAGCAAAGGGCAATGAGCTACCTAAGTCAAAGTTACCTGCATAATCGACTCTTACATCAATTTGTGGTTGAAATGAACCTCCCAATTTGTACATTAACTCACAATCAGCTTTAAGGGACACACGAAGGGTATAGGATTGTGCTAACAATAACTTTCCCGATTTGAAAATAGGGCGATTTGGATTTGTAATGTTGGACTCCGATACAGTGGATGAAACCAATGACCCTGCAACATAATTCACTCCAGGGGGCAAGTTTAACCTCAGCGTGCTTCCGTTAATAACACTAGAACTTATATTGTAGACTGTAATTCTCGAGGTATCCGAAAAACCACAGATGCTAATATTTTTTGGACTCGTAGATCGAATGGAAAGTTTGTTCCCCTGAGCCTTAATTTGAGAACTAAATAAGACAGCAAGTATACAGAAAAGTATGAGTTGTACTCTTTTAATAATCACGTGTTTAAGTCAAAATTAGTTTAAATTTTTGAATTTATAAGTAGATTATGGTTGATAAATGTTGAGTCGCATCTTATGAAATACGTTTTTAAATCAGAATTGCCTCTTTTTTGAGTACACTTCATTGAATTTCCTCCCTTTAAAATGGGATATTCTGTGGAATCAGAAAGCTCTTTGGCAGTATCAAAAACAAAGTACTATTTTCGCAGCTTATGCGCAATTTATTCATCGTTTTCATTCTTCTGGGATCTTCCCTCCAAGCACAAACAAAAGAAGTTCACAGTTATTACGAAGATGCAGGCTCGCATCAGCGAAGTAGAAATATCGATGTAACCCATATGTCCTTGAACGTTCGTTTTGAACCCGAGAGCAAAAAGGTAATTGGAGAAGTGACCCACACCTTTGCCACAAGGCAAGATGATGTAGATACGTTTTTTTTGGATGGGATAGATATTTCCATTGAAAATGCTTTCATTGACGGGTTGGCGGTGAATTACAAGCAGGTAAAAGGAGGCATTGTGTTTTACCCAAAACTCAAACAGATGTACAACACAGTTCATAAATTGCGCATCTCGTATGAAGCTACCCCAAAAAAGGGGATCTATTTTATAGGGTGGAATCAACCTCCATCGAAAGATTTGGTTCATGAAACAAGAAGACAAGTATGGACTCAAGGACAAGGCATAGATCACCGACATTGGATTCCTATGGTGGACGATAGAGCCGATAAGTTTATTACTGAAGTACGCGTGACATTTGATTCTGCCTACCGGGTTTTATCAAATGGTAAACTAATAGAAAAGACCACTAAAAATGAAGGAACTCAATGGCATTATAAAATCAACAACCCACACGCGGGCTATTTATTAATGCTGGCTATTGATAAATATGCAGTGAAGAAGGGGCGAACAAAAGGAGGCGTAGAAACTGAGTTTTGGTATTACCCTGAGCATCCAGAAAGGGTAGAACCATCTAGCAGGTATACCGAAGAAATCCTCGATTTTTTGGAAAAAGAAACAGGATATAAATATGCATGGGGCAAATATGCTCAAGCCATGGTGCAAGACTTCATGTATGGAGCCATGGAAAACACCAGCGCCACCATCTTTGGTGATTTCTTTTGGGTAGATGAACGAGCCTACTTAGATAGAAATTATGTGATGGTAAACTGCCACGAGGCCACGCATCAGTGGTTTGGTGATTTAATTACGGCCCGCAATGACGGAGATCACTGGCTTCAAGAAAGCTTTGCCACCTATTACCCTGGCATTTTTGAATCAGAAATAGGTACTAAAAGCGATATGTATTGGTACTTTAGAGGTAGAATGAATAGCGCCTTGGCAGCCGGCCTTAAAGATGATTTGCCTGTTGCCCACAGTGAGGGAGGAACTGCCCGACATTATCCTAAAGGAGCAAGCGTGCTTTACATGATGCAGCATGTGATGGGTCGCACAAATTTTAACCGTGGAATAAACCTCTATTTAAACCGCAATGCATTTAAAGGAGTCGAAACCCATGACCTGCAAAGAGCCATGATAGATGCCACAGGATTAAATATGGATTGGTTCTTAGACCAATGGGTGCACAGAGGTGGAGAACCAAATTACGAGGTAGAACTCATTGAAAATGACAATCAGGTTCAATTGAAAATAGAACAAACCCAGGAAATGAGAGAAACGGTTGGCTTATTTAAAATGCCCATAGATTTGGCCGTTTATTATGCCAATGGAACTGTGGACAGGCAAACTGTAATGATTGATAAGGCCATGCAAACGGTTTCTTTTAATAAAGGCGATAAAGGACCTATCTCTTTTGCTCTATTTGACGAAGGAAGCTTTGTTTTGAAGAATGTAACCTTTAAAAAGACAGTGGATCAGCACTTAGCACAATTGAAAAATGCGGCTTTTGTCATGGATCGCTATGATGCAGTTCTTGGATTAAAAGAGGTAACGCTTCGCATGAAAAAAGAAGCCTTAGAAAACGCATATAAAACCGAATCCTTTGACCAAATAAAGGCCGAAATTGCCAAGCAATTAGCCAAGGATGATGCCTGGGCCAAAAAACTGGTTGATGCCAAAGAAGTAGAGGTGAGGAGAGCACTAGTAAATACCTTATCAGCAGAAGAAAAGAACAATGAAATTTTCCTAAAACTCCTCAAAGACTCGAGCTATTCAATTATAGCTTCTGCTATGGATAAACTTGCCTTGAGCGGTTATAAGGACACCTTTGCTATTATGGATGCGGTTAAAAACACCGACGGTCAGGCACATAACATTAAAATTAAATACCTCGCACTCAATGCTATTGGAAACCAACCCGAAAACCAAATAAATCGCAATTTAATCGCAGACTTTGCAGGTTCATCTTATGAGTTTAGAACTCGAATCAATGCCTTTCGAGCGATTAAGTCCTTAAAATTGTCAAATACTTTAGTTATTGCGAACCTTATTGAAGCGCTAACCAGTTTTAATAGACGTCTAACAGGGCCTGCCTTATCTACACTTAAAGGACTTTCTGGGAATTTAGACCAAATTAAAAAAGAAGTGGCTAAACTACCCTCCACCGAAAAATTAAAGGTTGAAAACCTCCTAAAGTCAAGCCAAATACTCTAATTGGCATGAAAATTGATTAATATTAAGCATGAAGGTTAAAATCGTCTTACTCAGCTTTGTATTTTACATTGCAGGCGCACTCAAAGCAGATAATGGAACCATCCAGATATTGCCTAATCCTGCAAATAAGCAAGTGACTATTAGTGTGGAAGAGCAACAATTAGTAACCATTGAACTCTATTCCATTCTTGGACAAAAAATACTCACACACACCTCTTTTGGTATTTCAACGACGCTAGACATCCATAAAGTGCCCAATGGCCTTTACCTGGTAAATGTGAGCTTTGGAGACTCGATGGTAGTGCACCGATTGAAAATTAACCACTAGGCTTAATGTTTCAAATTTATTTGAGTTGATTTCCAAAATTTTTGCATATTCAAAACACCTATTTATTCCATGAAAGCTTGGAATTAAATCAAAATTCACCATTCTAAAATACCCTGTTTTGCTTTAGAAAGCAGAGTAAAATATATTTTTTTCTTTGACCTCAAAGCACTTATTTTGAGGATTGTAACGTTTACCTCAGTAAGACAACTACATTATGATCAATTCTAGTTCAAACAGATTTTTACATTACTTATATTTAAGTGTGCTTTCTACAACCCTTTTTTTAGGTGCTTGTAAATCCTACTCCTTGGAGAAAGCGAAGGAAGAATATGATAAGGGCTACTATGCAACTGCAGCACAAGAGGCTACAGAAGTAAGTAAAGACCGAAAAATCGATAAAGAAACAAAAAACAAAGCTTACCTAGTGGCAGCAGAGTCCTATCGCATGTCCAATGATTACAAGAATGCAGTTAAATACTTCGACAAGTATCTAAAGTACGATCCTAAAAATACAGACGCGCTTTTACACCGAGCCGATTGCTTAAAAAATTTAGAAAAAGATGAAGATGCCGTTGAGGCCTATACGACTTACCTCCAAGAAGTCCCTGGAGATTCATTTGCCATTTACCGGAGAAAAGGTTTAGAAATGAAATTAACCTGGGATCCAGATAGCAGTAGATACAAAGTAGAAAATTTTAAAGAAGCCAACACCAAAGCCTCAGATGACTGGGCGCCAATGATAGCATCTCGAAGAGATAAAATGTTATACCTAGCTTCTGACAGAGTGGGTGGAGTATCAAAAAAGATTGACGCCATTAGCTTTAATACCTACAGTGATATTTGGTTTATGGAAAAAACAACCAAACGAGGTAAAGTTCGATGGAGTAAACCACAGCTTTTGGAAGAAGCCAGCACTAAGTTTAACGATGGAGCATTGGCTTTTGATACCCGATTTAGCAATATGTACATGACCCAATGTAATGGGCTTGACGGGAAAGGACAGAACTGTATGATTTACGCCATGAAAAAAGTGGGTAAGGATTGGTTAATACAAGACCCCCTAAGTTTTTGTACCGAAGATTCTGCAAGTTTTTACGGACATCCCACATTAAGTCCGGATGGTTCACAAATGTTTTTCGCCAGCGATAGAGAAGGTGGATATGGTGGATTTGACCTTTGGGTTTCTAATTATACAAGAAGAGGCAAGACCTGGAGCGATCCAGTAAACCTAGGGCCAAATATTAACACAGCAGGTAATGAATACTATCCCTTTTTTAACAAGGGAGACAACAAACTATACTTTAGTAGTGATGGATGGCCAGGAGCAGGTGGTTTAGATATCTTTAAGATCGATCCAACCGATGATGTAACCGTTTGGAAGAAACGTAAAAATCTGCAACTTCCTATGAATTCTGGAGGTGATGATTTAGGAATTACCTTTAACCGAGATGAACCTAACTCAGGATTCTTCTCTAGTAACAGAGGAACTAAAAGAAACAATTTTGATATTTACAAATTTTACATTGAGCCTTGTTCCATTACCTTAGAAGGCATTGTTACAGATTGTGAAACTGCCGAACCGATTCCAAATGCAGTCATTCGAATTACAAATGATAAAGATACCTCAGTAATTAATCTCACTGCAGATGCAGCAGGAAGGTATGACGTCATTATAGAAGGGGATAAGAATTTTCGTATTGAAGTAAGTGCTCCAACAAATCCGGTGGACCCTAAACATGAATATTATTTTGCAGCAGACGATCAAAAAGTTTCTACCATGGAAATGGAATGTGGTGCGTTTCAGCGAAATTTCTGCATGGAAAACCCCATTATAAAATTGCTTACATTACCTATCTATTACGATTTGGACAAAGCATTTATCCGTCCAGATGCAGAAAAAGTATTGGATGATTTTGCAAAAAGCATCATGCTAAAGTATCCAAAATTGTATGCTGAACTTGGTTCACATACCGATTGTAGAGCGAGCATGGCGCATAACGAGGATTTAGCAACAAGACGTGCAAAAAATGCTGTAGACTACTTGGTAAGCAAGTGGAAAATTGATTCTGCACGAATTACCTGGAAAGGATACGGAGAAAAAGAACTTGTAAATAATTGTGCTTGTGAGCCAGATAATAACGCAGGGTTAACCCCATATATAGCGGGGAAAACTCGTAAAATGGTTGAAATCAATGAAGGAGGCGTAGTAACAAAAACATATTACGAAGATTATGACCCAAGTGAGATTATTACGGAAGACGGAAAATTATTCGTGAATTGCGATGAATTCCAACATCGCCAAAACAGAAGAACCACTGTGCTTTTCAGTACAGAAGACATTAAGAGTACAGCTAAAATCACGCAAAATGTAGATGCCAATAATGCCAAGGTTGTAGAGGACACTGCTAAGAAGATAGTAGAAGAAGTAAAACCGGTCATTGATATTTCTTACGCCGCCAAAGCAAGGGTATTTAAAAGTGGTGGAAAGAAATATATCAGCGGCATGATTAATAAAGTAGATGCTCAGAAATTTAGATTTGATCCAGTAGGAAGATATACCGCTGTTACCAAAGAGGTTGCGGCAGAATGGTACTCTAAGAAAATGATTAATAAGGGAAGTTTTGTGTCCGGTGGAGATAAGATTAGAGTAGGTAAAGTGAAATTACCAAGTAACTCCTTTGTTGTTGACGAATTAGATATCAACGGATACATTGTAAAACGCGCCCGATTTAAAGTGTTGAGTCCCGAAAAAATGGACGGTGCAGATGCCATGTTAGGTAGAGGTGTATTTAGAAACTTTAAACCCGAATCGTATATCGAAGGAGATACCTACTTCTTGATTCCAAAGAGAAAACCAAGGGCTCCAAGACCCCCAAGAAATTAACATAGAAAAGGCCTTCAATTGAAGGCCTTTTTTTATATCACTTAACGGCAATAATCTCTAATTACTCAAAGTTCTCTCTTCTCATTTGAGGAAAGAACAACACCTCTTGAATACTTGCTTGGTTGGTTAGCATCATGGTAAATCGATCAATTCCTAAACCCAAACCACTGGTTGGTGGCATAGCAAACTCTAAAGATCTTACAAAATCGTGATCCATAGCCATGGCTTCCGTATCCCCTCGCGCCGCAAGTTTTAATTGGTCCTCAAAACGTTCCTTCTGCTCTATGGGATCGTTCAGCTCAGTATACGCATTTGCAATTTCTTTTCCATTGACGAATAATTCAAAACGCTCTACCAATCCTTCTTTATCTCTATGCTTTTTGGTTAAAGGACTCATCTCTATAGGATAGTCTGTAATAAAGGTGGGTTGAATCATATGCTCTTCGGCAAAGGTGCCAAACAACTCATCAATAATCTTTCCTTTACCCATTTCTTTGGTAATCTCACAGCCTTTTTCTTTGGCTAAACTACCCAACTCTTCTTCTGATTTTCCATCAATTTGAATGCCGCTATGTTTTTCAATCGCCTCGGCCATCGTCATACGCGCAAAAGGAGCTTTAAAACTGATTGCATTCTCTCCCACATTCACATCGTATCCTCCCGTCACATCCATAGCGCATTTACTAAGCATTTCCTCAGTAAAATCCATCATCCAATTATAATCGGTGTAGGCTACGTATATCTCCAGACCTGTAAATTCTGGATTGTGCGTTCGATCAATGCCCTCATTTCTAAAGTTTTTAGCAAACTCAAAAACACCATCAAAGCCACCAACAATTAATCTTTTGAGGTACAATTCATTGGCAATTCGTAGATATAGTTCCATATCCAATGCATTGTGATGCGTTTTAAATGGACGCGCCGCAGCTCCACCATGTACAGGCTGTAAAATTGGCGTTTCTACTTCTAAATACCCCTTCTCTAAAAAGGTATTTCGCAAGCTTTGAATAACTCGGCTTCGCTTAATAAAGGTTTCCTTGTTTTCTGGATTAACCACTAAATCCACATAGCGCATTCTTGCTCGTGCCTCAGGGTCTGTAAACGCATCGTATACCACACCATCCTTTTCTTTAGGCAAAGGCAGCGGATTTATGCATTTTGATAAAACTGTTAATTTCGTTACATGCACACTAATCTCTCCCGTCTGGGTAGTAAACACATGACCTTCAACTCCAATAATATCTCCAATATCTAAGAGTTTTTTAAACACTCTATTGTACATGGTTTTATCCTCTCCAGGACAAACCTCATCTCTATTTACATAAATTTGAATTTTACCATGAGAATCTTGTAAAACAGCAAAAGCTGCTTTCCCCATCACCCGCTGAGTCATCATACGTCCAGCCAATTTAACCTTCGTATAATTCTCTGGTTTTGAATCAAAGTTTGCTTTTATATCCTTTGAGTAATGGGTCACATCAAATAAATGAGGCGGAAAAGGATCAATTCCTAATTCGCGTAGCTCATCTAATTTTTGGCGTCTAAGCACCTGCTGTTCGTTTAATTCTAAACTCATTTTAGTACGTCGGCAAAATTAAGGCATTTTAATTATCTATATCTAGCTATAATTTAGCTTACCATAGTTTCTTCATAAACAGAGCGGCAGATCGCAAAAAACACTCCTATACTCAATGAATTGATACTCTTCCTAATATAAGAGTAGAGTTGTAATAATAGAATTACCTTTGCAACCCTTTTGAAAGATCCAGACTACACAAAAGTAGTTTTACCCAATGGTATTACTCTTGTTCACAAACAAATAAAAGCCACGCGCTTGGTGCATTGTGGTTATATCATTAATGCAGGAAGCCGAAACGACGAGCCTTTCAAAGGGATGGCTCATGCACTGGAGCATATGGTTTTTAAAGGGACCGAAACCAGAAAAACTTGGCAAATTATCTCCTACCTAGAAAATGTAGGTGGCGAACTAAATGCATATACTACCAGAGATTATACAGCCATTTACACCTCATTGCATAAAAAATTTTTTAGCCGAGCCTTAGACCTTCTTTCAGACATTGTTTTCCATTCTACTTTCCCCAAAGCCGAATTACAGAAAGAAAAGAAAGTCATTCTCGAAGAAATTAACATGTATCTCGATTCCCCAGAAGAAAGCATCATGGATGAATTTCAAGAGCAATTTTTTGGGCAACATTCCTTAGGCCATAACATATTGGGAACTCCAGCAGATGTTTCTGCCATTGAACAAGAATCAATGCGCAATTTTCATCAAAAATTTTACCATACAAATAACTCTGTATTGGCTATTGTAGGCAATATTAGCCTTAAAAAAGCACAAGGCCTCGCCTCTGAAATATCCGCATCAACAGGAACGCATCAAAATACGAATGCAGATGTTTCACCCCAACCCATTGTTTCTAGAGTGGTTAAGGAAATGTCTATACACCAGGCGCACATGGTATTGGGTTGCATTGCTCCGGGTCATGCCGATAAGGACCGCTGGATTACCCTTTTACTCAATAATATTTTAGGTGGCCCGGCCATGAATTCTAAATTAAATCTAGCCATCCGAGAAAAACATGGCCTTGCCTATCATACCGAAAGTGGCTATCAAATGTATACGGATTGCGGATTGTTTACCATATACATCGGCTGTGATTCGGAAAACTTAAAACGATGCGAAGCCATTACTCGCCAAGAATTGCATAAACTTGCAACGAAACCCCTAGGCAAACTGCAATTAAGTAAAGCAAAAAACCAATTAATGGGTCAAGCTGTTATTGCTGAAGAGAGTTATAGTAATGTAATGCTCCATTTAGGAAAAGCCATCCTCAGAAAAGGGAAAGCACTATCATTTGAAGCAGCCATGGACCAAATAAATAAAATTACCGCCGAGGACTTAATGAACCATGCGGCCAGCTTATTTAATCCAGAAAAAATTGCTTGCCTTACTTACAAGCCAAAACGTTAAAATGCACATTCCAAAACACATATCATCTCTTATTAAAAGGGGCGAGGATGTGTCTTTAGATTTTAAGCAAACCGTAAATAATTACACCAAAATTGCCAAGTCCATTGTAAGCTTTGCCAACACCAAAGGAGGTACATTGCTCGTAGGGGTTCGCGACAATGGAACCATCTCAGGAGTAAGTCCAGAGGAGGATAAACACGTCCTGCAACATGCCATCAATTTTTATTGCAAACCCTCCCCCCTTTTTAGCATTAAGGAATGGGTAGTGGAAGGGAAATATGTGCTCGAGTGCATTATTGAAAGAGGCGATGAAAAACCCTATTATTCCAAAGATTCTGATAAGAAATGGTGGGTATATGTCCGGGTAAATGATGCATGCCTACTTGCCAGTAAAACAACGGTTGATTTTATGCATCAGCAAAACTCATCCAAGCCCATAAAAATAGAATACGGCAAAGTAGAAGAAGGTATTTTAGCCCTACTAAACACCACCGAACGGGTAACCTTAAAGCAAGTGAGTAAAAAATTAAACATCTCCTATCGCAGAGCCTCACGCACCATTGTAAAACTCATGAGTGCAGGAGTGATTAGGAGTCATACTACCGAAAAGGCTGAATTTTATACCGCCTCCTGATTTCTGCTTTCTGAACGCCAAGCGATAAAGCCAACGATCGATAGTATCCAAAGAATGGAATACAGTCCTGCAGTGGCATGATACCCTCTTGAGATGTACAAGGGCACAAAAATACTATTGGCGATAAACCACCAAACCCAACAATCGAGCTTTCGCCTAGCCTGAAGAATCACAGCCGATATGCTAATACAAGTGGTTAAGGTATCCAACAACAAAGCCTCCGAGTGAGGCATAAGCTTGGGCAATAGCCAATACCAAGCACGCCAAGCCATTAAAGTAATGACTGCCGCCTGCGTGATTTCTTGATGGGTTAAACGCGAAATACGCCGATCACTTGCATGCCCTGAATCCATCTTGCGCCAATTGATCCACCCAAATAGAGAAGTACCTACAAAAACCAATTGCAAACCAGCATCGCTAAATAAACGTCCATTCCAAAAGAAAACCAGGTAAAATAAGGACGAAATAATAGCCAAGGGCCAGTTAATAATATGGTTTCGCATCGCCATATAAACACAGGCAACACCAAATAGAGATCCGGCTAATTCAAACCAATCCGTAAATACCTTAAAAAGCAATTCCACAATCTTTTGGCAAATCAAACCTAAACAAGTTAGTTTTGTTGTACTAAATAGAAAAAAATTATGTTCAAATTACCAAATTTACCATACGATCACTCAGCTCTTGAGCCTCACATCGACGCAAAAACCATGGAAATTCACCACGGGAAGCACCACAATGGCTATGTAAGCAAATTAAATGCTGCCATTGAAGGAACCAATTTAGCCAATAAATCCATCGAAGAATTATGTGCCGATGCTGGCAAGCACGGAGCAGCCGTTAGAAATAATGGAGGCGGTCATTTTAACCACAGTCTTTTTTGGGAAGTCATGTCGCCCGAAGGTGGAGCGATGAGTCCAGAATTGAATGCGGCTATTGCAAGCGCCTTTGGATCAATGGAGGAATTGAAAACGCAATTTTCCGCAGCGGCCGGAACCCGATTTGGAAGCGGTTGGGCATGGTTGGTTGTGCATGACGGAAATCTCGTTGTATGTAGCACTCCAAACCAAGACAATCCACTTATGGATGTTGCGGATGTCAAAGGAACTCCAATTTTAGGCTTAGATGTCTGGGAACATGCCTACTATTTAAACTACCAAAACCGTCGCCCTGATTATGTTTCTGCATTTTGGAATGTAATTAATTGGACCAAGGTTAGCGAATTATTTGCTGCTGCAGTTTAGAGACTATATTTAAAATTATTAAGGCCACCTTCTATTGAAGATGGCCTTTTGTGTTTATTAGAATTGCGCATACGCCATTTAATACGCAGCTTAGTTTTGTGATTTGTATGGTCTTACGTTATCTTGCACCCTTGTTTTATGCTTAGAACACTGCTCATATTATCATTCTCAACCCTCTCAAATATGCTTTTCTCACAGCAAACGAGAGGTACCCTTTTAAATGTACAAAACAACAATCCAATAGGGTCAGTTCAGCTATTCGTTATTCGAACCGACGAAAGCACTCTTACCAATGCGAAAGGGGATTTCACCTTAAACCTCCTTTCCAAAGGAGATCTCGTAGAAATTTCTGGAGCTGCTGTTATTAAAGATACAGTGGTTTACGATGGAAGCAATCCATGGCTCATAAAGTCAAATGCTACCAAAGAAACCATGAAAACGGTAGTGATTACGCATCATCGGCAAAAAGAAAAATTGCGAGAAAGCCCTGTAACGATGGAGCGCATGACCGCTAGAGATATTAAAGAATCCGCATCCAGCGATTTTTACGAAGGCTTGGGTAACCTAAGAGGGGTGGATGTGACCTCTGCCAGCATGGGTTTTAAGGTCATTAATACACGCGGGTTTAACAGTACCAGTCCTGTAAGGAGCTTACAGCTTATTGATGGGGTTGATAATATGTCTCCAGGTCTAAACTTTTCCCTTGGAAATTTTTTAGGAGCCAGCGAACTCGATATTCAAACTGCAGATATTATTGTAGGTGCCAGCAGCGCATATTATGGCCCGAACGCATTTAATGGTGTTGTGAATATGTTAACCAAGAGCCCATGGAAACACAAAGGCTTTTCAGCACAAATAAAAATGGGAGAACGCTCTTTAGGTCAAATCATGTTGCGCTATGCCAATTCATACAAAAACAAAAAAGGGAAGGATGTCTTTGCCTTTAAATTAAACCTGAGTTACATGCGTGCATACGACTGGGAAGCCAATAATGCAGATCCAACCCAAGAAAGTGTTGCCGATCAATACAATCTCGGTGGTTATGACGCAGTAAACCGGTATGGCGATGAAGTATTTGGAACTGCAAGCAACGACCAAGTAACAAACAATGCAAAAGTCACGCAACCCGGTTTGGGCGCTTACTACAGAGATGGGTACTGGGAAAAAGATCTGGTTAATTACAATACAAGAAACCTTAAAACCTCAGCTGTTTTGGCCTATAAAATTACACCCAAATTAGACCTTGAGTATGGGTTTAACTTTGGTACAGGAAATACAGTATACCAAGGAGAAAATAGATTTAGCCTAAATAATATTTTGTTTTTTCAAAACCGCTTGGAACTGAAAGGTAAAAAATCATTTTTACGCTTTTATGCCACCAACGAGGATGCCGGAAATACCTACGATGCGGTGTATACAGCCTTTCTCATGCAAAAACATGCTAAAAGAGAGGATTTTTGGGGCTCCGATTACAGGAATTATTGGCAAAATAACTTTAGTTCAAAGGTGCGTAGGCTACCGGGATATCCTACTACGAGCGCACGAACGGACAAGGATTGGTATACCAAACAAGCCGCAGCCCTCACCGCCAATAGAGATAGCTTATTGGCATGGCATGCCATAACTCGTGACATCGCAAACTCTAATAAGGATTATCAAGGCTTAAATAGAGTGGATCCAATGTACCAGAGATATAAGCCAGGTACTCCCGAATTTGAGGCATTAAAAAATGATATAACCAGTAGAAATAGCTATAGTCAAGATGGCGTTGCCACTGGAAGCCGTTTCTTTGATCAAAGTGCCATGTATCATTTGGCAGGAGAGCAGAACATTATCCGCCCAAAAACAGTATACAAAGTAGGCTTTAGTAGCAGATATTACACCCCCTATTCCAAAGGAACCATCTTCTTAGATACTGGATCAACCCGCATCACTAATTGGGAGGCAGGTGTATACGGAGGAATGCAAAAACGTTTCTGGAAACGAAAACTTAAAGTGGATTTAACCGCACGAGTAGATAAGAACCAGAACTTTGGTTTTCTATTTAGTCCAGCCGCCTCTTTTGTATACGCCAAAAGAAAAAACAATACCTGGAGAGCGAGCATGAGCTCAGCAGTGCGAAATCCTACATTACAAGACCAATACCTCTATTACAATGTGGGTAGGGCTATTTTATTAGGAAATTTAAACGGAGTGGATAATGTCTATGAAGTGAATGATTTCATTAATTACTTAGATACACGAAACAGAGACACCTTAGGAAATACTAGTGTGGCTGCAATACGGCCAGAAAAAGTAAAAACCATTGAAATGAGTTACAAAGGGGTCTTGTTTAAGAATAGATTAACCTTGGATGCCGGAGCATACTTTAGCCGTTATGTCGATTTTATCGGATACAAAATTGTAGTTGATGCAGCTATAGATTCCGCTACTAATTTTCTAAAAAGTGCTCAAGCGTATCGGATTGCAACCAACTCTAAAGACGTAGTATATACCTATGGAGCCTCCGTTGGCATCAATTATTTCTTTAAGAAGTATTATATGTTCAGCACGAATTGGAACTGGAACGAGTTAAATAGAGCAGGAAGCTCTGATCCACTTATTCCAGCTTTTAACACCCCTGCGCACAAGTTTAATATTGGGTTAAACGGATCGAATATCAATAGTGAATTGGGATCTATGAAGATTATGCACTGGGGTTTCAATGTAAATTGGAAATGGGTAAAAGGCTTTCTTTTTGAGGGCTCTCCGCAATTTACTGGGCAGGTACCAACCTACCATATGCTTGATGCGCAAGTATCGAAAGAAATAAGCAAATGGAACAGCACGCTTAAAATTGGAGCAAGCAATTTAATGAATCAAAAATTCTTCCAAGTGTATGGTGGACCATATATTGGAAGGATGGCATACATTAGCCTTACCTGGGAACCAAAGTAAGGAATTGCCAAAAGTTGCAGTTTTTTGACAAATACCACGTACATTCGTAAATCAATAAAAGAAAAAAATATGATGAAAAAGTTACTTCTTATCGCCGCATTGGTTACCGCCACGGCAGGTTTCTCGCAAACCACCAAGTATGTGAATGATGTTCATACAAGAGCATCTGTTTCACGAACAAACAACATTTTTTATGCTGATGGATACAGTGTTTTAACCGGTGTTCCTACCCTAGATTCATTATACATGGATATGTATGTGAGCAGCGAAAATACAGACGCAGCAAAACCCTTAATCATTTATTGCCACACAGGAAGTTTTCTTCCTCGCTACATTAACCAACTGGCTACTGGTGGAAAAGATGATAGTGCAACTGTGGAAATGTGCATGCGTTTTGCACAAAAAGGGTATGTAGTTGCTTCAATCTCTTACCGTACGGGATGGAATCCTGGCGCAACAACGGAGACTGGTAGAAAAAGCTCTATTATTAATGCAGCCTACAAAGGAGTTCAAGATTTGAGCGCCGCTGTACGTTACTTCAAAAGAGATGCAGCTGGTTCAAACACGTGGAAAATTGACTCTACTAAAATTTGTGTAGGCGGTCAAGGAACAGGAGGTTATTTGACTTCTGCTTACGCATCTTTAGACAATCAAGATGAAATAAAAATTGATAAGTTCTTTGATTTTGATAATAACAAAATCATGGTAAATGATACCATTTGGGGAGATCGAATGGGTTTACCAATTGTTCCTAGCACTCCTTATGCGCGATCTAACTGGTCTAGCCATACAAGTAATTCTCAGGTTGCCTTTAATATTGGTGGAGCCATGGGAGATACTTCATGGATGGATGCTGGTGAAATACCATTAATTTGTGTTCATGGAATTTATGATCCGTTTGCTCCTTACAAGACAGGTGTAGTTAAAGTACCTGGAACTCCCTTAAATGTGGTTGAAGTAAGTGGTGGATATTCTATCATGGAAAAAGAAAATGCGTTGGGAAATAACGCTCCATATAAAGGAAAAGTATACGATCGCTATACATTCCGAGCAAATCAATTGAATGACGGTCTTGAAGGCTTGTTCCCAATTGATGGAGTTGCTAATGGAAGTGGCCCTTGGGAATGGTGGGATAGCGTTCGCATCCGCCAGGTACTTACGTTTAGTCCTCGTTTCACTCAAAAAGATATTACTACCATTAACGGAAACAGTTCTTTAAGCAATCCATTCATGAGCAAAACAAGAGCCTTAGCATACATAGATACATTGCAAGGATACATTGCCCCAAGAATTGCGGTAAGTCTAGGTTTAACAGCTAGTGTAGGTCTTAAAACATTGGATTTATCTGACGACGTTTCTGTATATCCTGTTCCTGCTTCTAACAACATTACTGTTAGAAATATGAATACTACGAATGCCATGCAAGAAGTGGTGTTAAGAGATATTAATGGCCGTGAGGTATTGAGAACTCCAACGTCTAAAAGCTTCTTAAGCATTCCATTAAATATTCCAGCGGGTGTTTACTTCTTAAACATTCAGTTCGATAATGGAACTGCAACCAAGAAGGTTATTGTAGACTAATTAAAAAATTAAATGATCCTAAAGAGGCTGTTCGAAAGAGCAGCCTTTTTTATTGGAATAAATTTGAGGGATTGCTTTCTTTTAGCATTTCAGAATGAAGCATTTTTAACACTCCCCCATCCAATAAGATCATCCCATCCGATCGTTTCATGCTAAGTTCCAAATCGTGACTGCTGTAAACAATAAGTTTCTGCTCATTTGCACTTACCTGCTTTAACACATCTAATAATTCTATTTTTGAGGGATAGTCTAGAAATGCCAGAGGCTCATCCAATAAAATAATGGGGGTTTCTTGGGCCAGAGCTCTTGCAATCATTACTTTCTGCTTCTCCCCATCGCTTAATGAGTTAAATACTCGTTGCGCAAAGGAAATCATGCCCACTTTTCGCAAATATGTATCGGTATCTACGCCTCGTTTACCAAAAATAGCATTTCCTTTTACATGGCTGGTCTTAACCAGTTCATCCACCCTTAAATAGCACTGCTGAGGAGGCATGCTAGGCATAAAAGAAACCAGCTCATGCATGGGTGAGTCTATATGTAATTCCCTCCCAACAAGCTTAACCGACCCTTTTTGCAAAGGCAAGAGGCCACAAATCATTTTTAGAAGGGTCGATTTACCTGCTCCATTTTTTCCAGCAAGTACAATCAACTCCGCTTTATCCAAGCGCAGTTCTCCTTTTTTCAAAAGAGTCTGTTCCCCAAAGGAAATCTCTAAATCAGAAATGTGTAACACCTTTGCAAAAATGGGCTTTAAATGAACAATTCAGAAATAAAGATTGAATTAATCTACAATTGCTTTTTCTTCGCAGTATGCCAGCATTAGTTAAGATTGATTCGAGCCAATTTGATACGCTATTTGGATTAGCCCGAGAAATTTGGGATATGCATTACGTCCCTATCGTGGGTCAAGGGCAAGTAGATTATATGCTTAACTCCATGTACTCGCCTGCTGGCCTTGAAAAGCAAACCCAAGAAGGGCAAACGTTTTACTTTATTAAAAACCAAGGAACAATCATTGGGTTTTTAGGGCTTTCGATGAAAAATGGAGGCTTTATTCATAAATTTTACATTCATCCCACGCAACAAGGGCAAGGCTTAGGCAAAGACGTATTTGATCTCATTGTTACAGAATTGGGGCATCCAAAAAGCATACAACTCACGGTGAACCGCGAAAACTATAAATCCATTAATTTCTATTTTAAGTGCCGCTTTAAAATTAAATCTGTAGAAGATTTTGATATTGGTGAGGGCTATTTTATGAATGATTTTGTAATGGAGTGGAGAGCTCCTTCCTAAAATCTGAAATACCTGTTCCTCTTAAGCTATTTTGGCTACAAGAACAGACAAAGCATCGGGGACATAATTTACGCTTACCTCATTCTCCAATTCGTATGATTCTCCATCTACCTCCGCCATAAGTGTAGCATCGCTTTTTATAGTAGCATAAGTTGCAGTAGATAGATTAATTTGAGGAATGCGGTGATGCTTCCCAAATGATACCAATACTAAATAGGCCAAACGCTTTAGAATTTTTATGGGACCAATTTGCAGCAACACAAAATGATACTCCGTAGGTTTGGCGCCCGGAAATAAGCAAAACCCTCCACCCGCATAGGCGCCATTTCCAAAACTGAGCATTAATATGTTTTGCGAGATATTGTTTACCAAAACTCGCTGAGGTTTATATGAAAAAATATGCTTTAGAGCAGCCACAAAATAGACCAAAGCCCCTAACCTCTTTTTGCTATCATTGGCTGTTCTAGCCACTTGGGCATCGTAGAAAAAACCAGCTGCATTTAATCCGTACACCTCGTTTACTTTAAGAAGTCCAATGCGATGGGCTTTGTTTTGTGCAAAGGCCTCCTTTAAATGAGTCATAGAAAGTGCTTCGAAATTTCGGATAAAATCATTGCCGGAACCGCAGGGGATAAAAACCAAGCGATTGCTAAAATCGATGGCATTTACAACGGCATGAAAAGTGCCATCTCCACCAAAAACAACGATGGTTTGACTTTTTAAGTGGACCAAGTCCTCAAACCTATTAATGTTCGTAACCTGATCAAAATGGGCTGTAAATTGCTTTACCGCCTGAACCGATTTCGTTCTATTTTGGTTAAAAAAGCAATACAAATGCACATTGCGAAAGTACTTGATTTTTTTAAAGATGATTGCCCTGCGTAAACTAATTTTGCCGCCGTGATTGCCTTGGTCGATTTTTCATTTGAATTTGCAGGTCGCTATTTATTTAAAGATAGCAACTGGCACATAAAACGTGGCGAAAAAATAGGCTTGGTTGGTCTGAACGGAACCGGTAAATCTACCTTGCTTAAAGTCATTAGTGGAGAGTATGAATTAAGAGAAGGACGCATTGAGTTTGAGAAAGGGGTAAGCATTGGCTTTTTTAACCAAGATTTACTGAGCATGGACCTCAAAGGGGATTTATTAAATGTAGTTCTCCAAGGAAAACCCGTTTTGTACCATGCAGAAAAGGAAATGGGCGAAATTTATGAAAAACTAGCGGAGAATAGCGAGGATTCATCCCTTTTAGACCGTTTGGGAGAACTTCAAGACGATTTTAATCGCTTGGGTGGGTATACTTGGCGCAGCGAAGCAGAAACCATCTTAGAAGGACTCGGTTTTTCTACCGCTGACATGGCAAAACCTTTCGGTAAGTTTAGTGGAGGTTGGCGAATGAGAGCTTTGCTTGCTAAATTATTATTGTCTGAACCTGATTTGCTGATGCTCGATGAGCCTACAAATCACTTGGATTTACCTACCATAGAGTGGCTAGAAACCTATTTACAAAGCTATAATGGAACATTTATTGTGGTTTCGCATGACAGGCACTTCTTGGATAATACGGTTACCAGAACAGTAGAAGTAAGTTACTCCCAACTCAATCACTTTAAAGGGAATTTTACAAAATACTTGGACCTAAAAGCGGAAAATGATGCGCTCATGGCGCGTAAGTTTCAGAACCAACAGAGTTTTATTAACCAGCAAATGCAATTTATATCTCGGTTTAGGTATAAAGCCAGCAAGGCCAAAGCCGTGCAAAGCAGGGTAAGGCAGTTGGATAAAATGGACAAAATAGAAATCCCTGAGGAGGAGAAACGAAAATTTGAAATCCGTTTTAATATCAAAGTTACTCCGGGGAAACAAATCCTTAAAATTGATAAAATAAGTAAAGCCTATCCGGGTATAGCCTTGTTTAAGCAAGCCTCGGCTCAAATTTATAGGGGCGATAAAATTGCCTTTGTGGGTGCCAATGGGAAAGGAAAAACGACTTTGCTTAAGCTTATTGCGGAGCATGAGCCTTATGAGGGAACAATTGAGCCTGGCTGGAATGTAGAAACCGCCTTTTTTGCCCAACATCAAATGGAATCCTTAAATTTAAAAAACAATTTATTGGAGGAAATAGCTCGGGCTGGTGGACAGTATACGGATGCTGAACTGAGAAGTACCTTGGGTTGCTTTCTGTTCTCTGGCGAAGATGTATTTAAAAAGGTAAAGGTATTATCTGGAGGTGAACGGAGTCGTTTGGCTTTGGCTAAAACATTGCTCATGCAAGCCAATTTTTTACTCTTGGATGAACCCACGAATCACTTGGATATGTTTAGTGCCTCTGTGCTTGCTCAGGCATTGGAAGATTACAAGGGAACCTTCGTCGTGGTAAGTCACGATAGAACCTTTCTTAGTCGAGTAGCTAATAAAATATGGTGGATTGAAGATGGACAGCTTCGCGAGTTTATTGGTTCGTACGATGAATATGCGGAGTACCTCAGAAAAAAAGAAGAACAAAGCCTTACGGAGCAGGATAAAATGAGCGTGAGGGAGCCTAAAAAAGGGCTCGAAAAATCAAAAAAAGCAGAACCGAAGAAGCCTAAAATTAGCAAATTCTCCTATGCTCAAATCGAGAAAAAAATGGCTGAATTGGATGCTGAATTAGCCGCTTTTACCAATGATTTAGCCGAAATAGATATCCGAGCAGCTAAACCAGAAGTGGCTGCCGACTTTGAACAATTGCAAAGCATTATTGAAGAAAGAAATCTTCTTTTATCCAAATCAGAAAAAACCCAGAAGGAATACGATGTTTTATTTGACCAATGGATGGAACAACAATCCTAAGATTTTTAAAATAATTGGCATACTTTTGGAATATATTAATTTCCAGACCATGAGGAACCCCTTATTCATTCTTTTATTCTTATCCTTTTTAACTGTAAGTGCCTCCAATGTACCCATGCAGTATGGGAATTACATTTACGAGGGAGATGTGCGCACGGTTCAATGCCTTCAATCTGAATCTGGACTTAATATTCCCATTGCTCCCCTGGGATCCATGGAAAGCTTGTCTTTGCAGTTTGATAGACTTTCGAGCGAGCAAGATTACTTTCAATACACCCTTATCCATTGCGATTATCAATGGAATGAAACGCAGGGCATGACAAAGAACATGACCATTGATGGCATTATGTATGATGAAGTTCCAGATCCCACTTTTTCTAATTCTGTCCTCACCCAATACACGCATTACGCATTTAATTTTCCTTCGGATAATGTGAAACCCAAAATATCTGGGAACTACCTATTGGTGGTTTATCGAAACTATGACCCTACGGATATTATTATTACACGGCGCATTATGATTTACGATACGAAGGGAAACCTTGATGTGAATGTAAAACAATCGCCTATGGTGGATACCCGAAGAACGCACCAGCAAGTGACTTTTACCTTTAATAATAACCAAGGATATCTCATTCCAAGACCCTATCAAGAACTGTACACTGTGGTTATGCAGAACGGCGATTGGAATACGGCCAAGTACGACTTAAAGCCTCAATTTATTTCTGGAAATAAATTTCAGTACAATCAAAATACAGGCAACTTATTTTCAGGACTCAATGAGTACCGATTTTTTGACATTCGAAGCCTTATAGGTGCAGCAGCAAATGTGAGGGATCGCCTAAATATTAGAGGGCAAAAGCATGCTATATTAATTCAGGATCAAACCCGAAAATATGACAATTACCTCCGGTGGACGGATTATAACGGACGCTACCTTATTTACAATAGGGATTTGCCCAGTATAGGAACAAACAGAACCGGATCCGATTATGTCTTTGTCCATTTTTCGCTAAAATCCGAAGAAATAAAAAACAAAAAAGTATATGTGTATGGCGAGTTTAGCGATTGGCGCATCCAAGACATGTTTCAGTGTTACCACAATTCAGAAACGGGCCAATATGAAGCTATTATTCAACTTAAACAGGCCTTTTACAATTACCAATATGTAGTGGTAAACGAAGATGGAACCATAGACTACACTAATTTTGAAGGCTCTCAATCTCAAGCAGAGAACAATTACTACGTATTTATGTATCACAAGAACCAAACCTTGGGATACCATGAACTAATTGGATATGGCTTAAAAAATAGCCAACAGAATCGTTAATTGCTTTTTTTAACTTGCGCACTAATATCGGATACCCAAATGTCGTGAAGCTCTTGTTCATATGCCAAAACAACCTCTGCATGTGCTTGCCAATTCGGCAGATATCGGTCTAAAGAAGCAATCATTTCTTCCAAATGTCCCTCCTCTTCTTTGATGATGGTATAGACAGAAATTTTACTCTGAATACTTTTCAGAACTTTTTGATAAACGGGGTATAATCCATCGGCACGCACTTCAATAGAATAGGTTACCAGTAAATACGCCAAATACTTAAGCTTATCTCCAGATACATTCAACTTACTACGCAAATAACGAGAGGTAAAAATATCTAATTTACCCAAGTAATGTTTGGTACTATACAAACCTAAAAGCTCCTTATCATTATAGGTTGGGCAAGCAGTATCATCTATTTTCTTGATTAATTTTTTAAGATAGTATGCATGCCTATGCTCTTCTGCGGCATGTTTCAATACCATAATATCTACATCAACGGCATGTTCAAACTTAGAAATCTTACGCGCTCCACAGTTCTCCATATAGGATAAAGAATTTAACCATTTGGCATGAACCTGGTCGTCTTTCACAATCTCTTCTATTAATGTTTCTAGCATGATTTATTAGATATACAAATTAACCACATTAAGGTTTAAAATGAGCATCTATATCTAAGGATTTCACAATGGCCTGACACAAAATATTGAGTTCATTCGAGTCAACAATAAAAGGAGGCATGAGATATATTAAATTTCGGAATGGGCGGATCCATACAGACTCTTTCACAAAGAATTTTTGAATTTCTGCAACCTGCACATCCTGCGTGCATTCCACCACGCCAATGGCTCCCAAAACGCGTACCTCTTTTACCCTGGGGTGTTGCTTAAGAGGGCATAAATGCGAATTAAGATCTCCCTCAATAGCAGATACTTTTTTAGCCCAATCGTAGGATAGGAGCAACTCAATACTGGCCAATGAAACGGCACAAGCCAATGGATTTGCCATAAAAGTAGGCCCGTGCATAAGCACCCCACTCTCTCCCTCACAAACTACCTTGGCTACATTTTCTGTACACAGAGTAGCGGCCTGAGTCATCATTCCTCCCGTAAGAGACTTCCCTAAGCACATAATATCTGGGGATACATTGGCATGATTGGCTGCAAACAAGGTTCCTGTTCTTCCAAAGCCTGTAGCTATTTCGTCAAAAATTAAGAGTATATTATATGAAACACACAGTTCTTTTACTTTTTTTAAGTAATCTGCCGCATACATTCGCATACCGCCTGCTCCTTGTACAATGGGTTCTATAATAAAAGCAGCAATCTCCTCGTGATGCTTTTCAAAAGCCTCCTCCAAATGTTTCAAATCAGTAGCATTCAGCTCCGATCCAAAAGGAGTGCTAGGCTCTGCAATAAACTCATGCTTTGGCAATACTGGGTTAAAGATATGATGCATGCCATTTTGAGGATCGCAAACCGACATGGCTCCAAAAGAATCTCCATGGTATCCCTTGCTCACCGTCATTAATCGAATCTTTTTCGAATCTCCCTTGGAATGCCAATATTGAAAGGCCATTTTTATGGCCACTTCTATTGCAATAGAACCACTATCGCAAAGAAAAACTTTATCTAAAGGAGCAGGAGTAATCTCCACTAACTTTTGGCATAACAAAACAGCGGGTTCATGGGTAATTCCACCAAACATGATATGCGACATCTTGGAAAGTTGATGGCTTACAGCCTCATTTAATTTAGGGTGATTGTATCCGTGAATGGCACACCACCAAGAACTCATTCCATCCACAAGTTTTTGCCCCGTGGCCAATGAAATATAGACGCCCTCTGCAGATTCCACCTCATACACCGGCAATGGATCTTCCAAAGAGGTGTATGGATGCCATATATGGTTCTTATCAAATGTGATCTGCGATTTGTTGAGCATATTTTTTTATAGTTTCTTTATTGATGACATCCAAGGCAGGGATTTCAAAATAGTGTTCTACCTTGGCATATCTAAGAATAGCTTCTTTGCTTGCTGGCACGCAGGTTCCATTAAATACAATGGAGTGAATGGGTATGGAGTTGCTCCGCAAAGCATCTATACTTAACAGCGTATGGTTTATGCTACCCAAATAATAGTTGGCAACCAAAACCACCGGAAATTTCCATTCCTTTAAAAGGTCTAAACTAAGCTGGGTATCGTTTAAGGGAACCATTAATCCGCCAGCCATTTCAATGATTAAGTGGTTTTTACTATCTGGAACTTTTATTTTATTGAGGTCTATTTGAATGTTTTCCAATGCAGCAGCGGCATGTGGAGAGAGCGGTTCCTTTAGCAAATAAGATTCAGGATGCAATGTAGATTTTAGATTACTAATGCCGTCTCTCACAGCAGTCGTATCCGAATCGGAAATACTCCCCGATTGCACAGGCTTCCAATAGTCTGCCTCCAGAGCCTCCGTAAAAATGGCCGAAACAAGGGTTTTGCCCACCTCGGTAGAAATGCCTGCAATTACTAGTGTCTTCCTCATCGTCCTACTATTTTAATCAAGCCATCCATTTCACTTTTCGTATTGTAGGCATGCAAACATATTCGAATGCGTTCTTCGCCTTCGGCCACCGTAGGATTCCGAATAGGCAAAGCAAGAATGCCTGCATTCTTAAGCTCCACTGATTTTTCCATTACCGCGCTATTTCCCGGAATTCGCACGCCCTGAATTTGAGAATGAGAATCAATCCAGGCACTGGGTTTTCCTTGTATAGCCTGCCTGAAATAGCGGATGTTTTCTTTTAATTGATATCGTTCCTCCTCTGCTTTTTCAACAAAGTCGTAGGCCAGTGATAAGCCCAAAATTTGAGAATAATTAATGCCTGTAGAATAGATAAAAGCTCTTGATTTATTAATGAGGTATTGCCGGAGCTCCTCTGAGCCAATGATAGCTCCTCCTTGGTATGCAAAGGCCTTTCCATAGGTCATTATTCTGGCAAAAACCTGAGATTCTAAGCCTTGTTCTACAACCATTCCCTCTCCCCTATTCCCATACAAACCGCCGGTATGCGCCTCGTCTACAATGAGGTGAGCCTCGTGCTTTTTGCATAGGTTAGCCACCATTTGCAAGTCTGGTATATCTCCATCCATGGAGTACAAGCCTTCTACAATAACAAATTTTTCTCCGGATGCCTTGCTCAATTTTGCATCTAAATCTGTATAATTATTATGCGTAAACTTTAAGGTATTGGCAAAACCTAAACGCAAGCCATCTATAATGCTTGCATGGCAAAACTCGTCTCTAATAACCGTATCTCCCCTCCCAGCAATGGAGGATAAAAAACCAACATTGGCTTGGTAGCCACTGGGAAAAATCAAGGCGGATTCAGCCTGATGAAAACGGGCTATTTTCTCTTCAAGCGCTTCAATTTCAAGCGTATTTCCCGTAAGTAAGCGAGAGCCTGTTGAACCGGCTATTTTTTCCGCATTCAATTCCTTGGAAAAAGCCTTCCCAAATGCAACTGAGCGGCTAAAGCCTAAATAATCATTGGAACTAAAATCTATAGTATGGGCATGAACGGACAGATTCCTAAGGAGTCCATTCTTTTTAAGAGTATCTAATTTTTGCTTTAAAAATTTCAAGATTTTACCGGCTCAACCTCTTCTTTTTTCCTCCGTTCATGAATAGAGTCCATGGCCGTCAGCCCAAAAAAGTCAAACATTTTAAGATCCTGGTTAAATTCAGGATTTGGGGTTGTTAGCAATTTATCTCCTGCAAAAATAGAGTTTGCTCCTGCCATAAAACAAAAGCCTTGTTCAAAAGTAGATCTCTCCAAACGTCCTGCAGATAAACGAACCATTGATTTTGGCATCATGATTCGAGCAGTTGCAATCATGCGCAGTAAATCTTCAAAAGGAATAGCCCCTTGATCTGCCAATGGAGTCCCTTTTACAGGAACCAATGTGTTTATTGGAACCGATTCTGGATGAGGATTTATGTCCGATAAAGTAATGAGCATCTTCAGGCGATCCTCAATAGACTCTCCCATTCCTATTATACCTCCTGAACAAATGGTCATTTTTGCCTTTCGCACACTTTTCAGGGTATTTAATCGATCGTCATAGGTACGAGTAGAAATGACTTCGCCATAATAATCTTCTGAAGTATCAATGTTGTGATTATAAGCATACACGCCAGCATCAGCCAGTTTATTGGCCTGATCTTGGGTAAGCATGCCCAGGGTACAACAAACCTCCATATCTAGTTCGTTGATTCCTTTTACCATGTTTAATACCTTATCAAAATCACTATTATCTCTCACTTCTCGCCATGCAGCTCCCAAGCACATGCGATTGGCTCCAGATTTTTTTGCAGCTTCGGCTTTCACCAAAACATCTTCTACATCCATGGTTTTATGAACATCCACATCTGTATGATATCGGGCTGCTTGTGGGCAATAAGAACAATCTTCTTTACATCCTCCGGTTTTAATAGATAGCAAGCTGCTTATTTGAACCTTGCTTGGATCGTGATACTCTCTGTGAACAGTTGCTGCTTTGTAAACCAAATCCAATAAAGGCATTTGATAAATTTCTTTTGCATCTGCTACTGTCCAATCATATCTTATTTCACTCATAAATCCTTATCTTTATTTCTAAAGGCAAATATAACTCAATGTAGAAAATGACGAACCAAAAAACACAAACAATTTATTCAACTATTGCCGGATAATTAAAATACCTACATGGCTAGATTCAATGCAAAGGAAAAGGTAGCCCAAAGCATGAAAATCTATTGTAAATTTGCTCCTCATGTTTACGGATACTGCGGAAGAATTAGCACTTAAAATTAAGAATAAGGAATATAAAAATGCCTTTATCACTACTCATCACAAACCAGATGGGGACGCCATGGGTTCAACCTTAGCCTTAAAGAGATTTTTAGAGCAGCACATTCCGAGTGTAACCCTTGTTACCCCAACGGACTATGCGCACTTTTTGCATTGGCTTCCTGGCAATGATGAGGTGGTTATTTACGAAAAGGATAAAGATAAAAGCAAGCAGCTTTTAGAAGCGGCTGATGTGGTTTTCTGTTTGGATTTTAATCGATTGCACCGCATTAACGAGCTGGGAGAGCTCATTGGAAAGTGCAGTGCCGATGTGGTGATGATTGATCATCACTTGGATCCAGAAGATTTTGCCAAATATACCTTCGCCAATTCTGACATTGGAAGCACCTGTGAATTAGTGTATCTTTTTATTCAAAAATATTTTAATACAGATGTTATTGATGCCGATATGGCCACCTGCATTTATACAGGAACCGTGACCGATACCGGCCATTTTGCGCATGGAAATACCACTTCTAGTACTCATAGAATTGCCGCTGATTTAATGGATAAAGGAGCAAATAATGTGCAAATTTACGAACGTATATTTAACACATTCTCTCACAGCCGAAGCAAGCTTTTTGGGTATTGCTTGTATAAAAAATTAGAGGTTATTCCTGAGCTGAAAACAGCCTTGCTTTATTTAGATGCAGATGAATTAGAGGAGTTTAATGTGATCACTGGCGATACTGAAGGCTTGGTAAATTTTGGTCTTGGATTAGAAGGAATTGTCTTTAGCGTGTTAATTATTGATCGAACAGAGCGAGTTAAAATGAGTTTTAGAAGCAAAGGAAGTTTTGCAGCCAATGCCTTTGCTGCAAAGCATTTTAATGGAGGTGGGCACTTTAATGCAGCGGGTGGTGCAAGTGATGATTCATTGGAGGATACCATTTTTAAATTTAAAAATGCACTAAAAGATCATAAAGAAGAGTTATTAGGAGTATGAATCTAGTAAAAAACAAATATTTCCTTTTGGCTCTAATAATTCTTGGTGGAGCCTTTCTGTTCTTCCAAGGGAAAAATATATACCAGCGGTATTTTAATAATTTTAAAACAGATTCAAATGGCCTCATCTACAAGTTTAATTATGGAGATGAAAGCCAAGAAGGACAGTACGGAGCAGATCACATGATGTTGATTAATTACCTCTTGACAAGCCCTAATGGAGATACTATTATTAATAGTTTTGCCGCAGATACAGCCACCATAGCACCCTACCCCTCGGCAGATAACAATGTATTAATGGCTGCACTTCGTAAAATGACCAGTAAGTCTCAAATGGAACTTTTGGTAAACACGGATAGTATGAAACGGCAATTTGCCAATCATATAAACCTAAAAAATCACGATAAACTCATGGAGATGCCCAATGGGAAATATGCCAAATTTCTGATTCGAGTTACGGCGGTTTTAAACCCAGATAAATATGAAGTTTTTGCTAATAAAAAGAGGTTTTATCGCATCAGTGCAGAGGCAAGTGCCATAGACTCTTACTGTGATTCTTTAAGTGAAGAATACCTCCTTCACCCAGATGCACATTTTAGATATCACACCAATGTAGCTACCACAAATGATACCTTAAAAATTGGAGATGAGGTAGCCTTCGAGCTTTTAGTTACTAAGTTTAATGGAATTACTCACATGAGTACCGCACTGGAACGCAAAAAATATAAAACTATTTTAGGGCAAGCCAATCATCCTTTGCGTGCATTTCAAGTATTGCCCTTGCATATGAGAGTGGGAGAAGATGTTACCTTTGTAGTGCCATCATATTTAGCCTATGATGCTGCGGGAAGTTATGGCGTTGCCCCTTACGAACCTTTAGTGATACGAATATTTGATTTAGAAAAATTATAGTATGAACCGAAAGAAAATAGTGATAACAGGTGGAGCAGGATTTATTGGAAACCATGTTGTCCGCCTTTTTGTAAATAAATACCAGGACTATGATATCATTAATCTAGATAAACTTACCTACGCTGGAAATTTAGAAAATTTGAATGACATAGAGCAGAAAGAGAATTACTCTTTTGCTCATCTAGATATTTGTGATGAAGAAGCAATAAATGCCTTTTTTAAGCAAAACCACATCCATTCCGTTATCCATTTAGCGGCAGAAAGTCATGTGGATAGAAGCATTACAAACCCTCTAGAATTTGTAAAAACCAATGTTCTGGGAACCTGTGTTATGCTCAATGCCTTCAAAAATTTTGGAGATGTGGCAAACGGTCGGTTTTACCATGTGAGTACAGATGAGGTATATGGCGAACTAGGAGATGAAGGCTTATTTACGGAAGAAACTCCCTACACCCCTCACAGTCCTTATAGCTCTAGCAAGGCCAGCAGCGATCATTTTGTACGCGCATACCACGACACCTACAAACTGCCCATAGTTATAAGCAATTGCAGCAATAATTATGGAAGCCATCAGTTTCCTGAAAAATTGATTCCTTTAATGATAAATAATATCAAGGATAACAAGCCTTTGCCCGTTTATGGGAAAGGAGATAATGTGCGCGATTGGCTTTGGGTAGAAGATCATGCACGCGCCATAGATGTTATATTCCACAGCGGCGCAGATGGAGAAACTTACAATATTGGAGGCAATAATGAATGGAGTAATTTAGACTTGGTTTACAAGCTTTGCGATTTAATGGATGACAAACTGAATAGAGCCGCTGGCGAAAGCAGAAAGCTCGTCACCTTTGTAACAGATAGAGCGGGGCATGATTTTAGATATGCGATAGATGCCAGTAAATTAAAAAACGATCTTGGCTGGGAACCCAGCATTCAATTTGATGAAGGGTTTAGCAATACCATCGATTGGTATTTGACAAATCACTCATGGTTAAATAACGTCCTTAACGGCGAATACAAACAATATTATACGAAAATGTATGAAAGTAAACATTAAAGAAATTAAGAAAGAGCTTGGCATCCACGCTAAGGTCGAAAGCGCAAGTACTGGAACACAATGGTTACATGCCTTAGGAACAGACAAAAGGACTATCACCAGTCCGGTAGATGGTGCCGAAATAACAGAAGTGGCTTACGCCTCAGTAACCGAATACGAGGCTGTGATTGGCCGCTGCCAAAAAGCGCATTTATCTTGGAGACATATGCCAGCTCCCGCGCGAGGTGAAATTGTGCGTCAAGTAGGAAACGAACTCCGAAAAAATAAAGAAAGCCTGGGTGCTTTGGTTAGTTACGAAATGGGAAAAAGCTTGCAAGAAGGCTACGGTGAGGTTCAAGAGATGATTGACATTTGCGACTTTGCTGTTGGCTTAAGCCGCCAATTACATGGCCTTACCATGCATAGCGAAAGACCAAACCACCGCATGTACGAGCAATGGCATCCCTTAGGCGTTGTTGGCATTATATCTGCCTTCAACTTCCCAGTAGCTGTTTGGGCTTGGAATGCGATGTTAGCAGCTGTTTGTGGCAATGTATGCATTTGGAAACCCAGTGAAAAAACACCGGCTACTGCAGTAGCTGTTCAAAATATTTTGAAAGAAGTTTTGGTAGAAAATGATCTTCCAGAAGGAATATTTACCCTCGTTCAAGGCGCGCGCGAAATAGGTGAAATGATGACGAAGGATAAAAGAGTTGCCTTAATTTCTGCCACAGGAAGCACCCGCATGGGGAAAGAAGTGGGGAAGGTTGTTGGAGAGCGATTGGGAAAAAGTATTTTAGAATTAGGCGGAAATAACGCCATTATACTATCTCAAGAGGCCGACTTAAAAATGGCATTGCCGGCCATTGTTTTTGGAGCTGTAGGTACAGCAGGTCAGCGTTGTACAAGCACACGCCGTTTAATCATTCACGATTCTATTTACGATAGTACGATAGACAAACTCAAAACCATTTACACGCAATTAAGAATAGGAAATCCCTTGGATGAGAACAACCACATGGGTCCTTTAATTGATAAAGATGCAGTAAAAAACTATACCAGAGCATTAGCAGCTGCCCAAAAAGAAGGTGGCACATTGCTAGCAGGTGGCGAAGTACTTAGCGGCGAAGGATACGAAAGCGGCTGCTATGTTGAGCCAGCTATTGTAGAGGCACAAAATCATTTCCATATTGTGCAAGAGGAAACCTTTGCTCCCATCCTTTACGTTCTTAAATACAGCGATTTAAATGAAGCTATTGCCATGCAAAACGATGTAAAGCAAGGGTTAAGCAGCAGTATTTTCACAAAAAACTTACAAGAAGCAGAACAGTTCTTAAGTGCTTGGGGAAGTGATTGTGGTATTGCTAATGTAAATATTGGTACCAGTGGTGCCGAAATTGGTGGAGCCTTTGGTGGCGAAAAAGAAACTGGTGGAGGTCGCGAGAGTGGTTCCGATGCTTGGAAAGGCTACATGCGACGCCAAACCAATACCATTAACTATGGAGTAGACTTGCCTCTAGCTCAAGGAATTAAGTTTGATATCTAAACGGCTCTTTTGCTTTGCATAAAAAGCATGCCGTAAGCTAGAATAAAGTCCTCTTTCTATGTACTCAGGGTCTAAACAGACCTCTTTTTTAACGGATTAAGGTTATGGATCCCTCTATCATGTGATCCTTGGGATATTTTTTACTTTCCTTAATTGTTAAAATATAAAAGTAATTTCCATCGGGCAGCTCAATGGCCGTATTATTTAATAATCCCGTCCAGCACTCCTCTGGATCTTTGGTTTTAAACACGCGCTCACCCCAGCGATTAAAAATGGTCAATTCCATTTTATCGCAAGCTTGTGCTAAACCTCGAACACTCCAACAGTCATTTTTTCCATCTGCATTTGGAGTAAATACATTCGCCACCAAAGCGCGGCCGCTGGAATCTTTACTGCTATCAATTATACGAGTAATGGTATCATAACAATTATACGAGGGATGCTTTATAACCAAACGAACGGGGTAAGACCCGAGACTTAAATTACGTTTAAATTTTTTCTCTCCAACAATATCCTCCGTTCCCACGGTCCATGTAAAATTGGGATCATATACTCCATCACTTAATTCAAATTCATACGTATTGGAACAGACCTCTTCTTTAATACTTATGCTCCCACTGGGCGATTTGCCTACTTCTATAATACGTTCTTTGCGATCGCTCTTATTGCAGCTTGCGGGGTCTAAAACCGTGAGAACAACCGTATAAAATCCCTCTTTTTTATAGTGGTGCGTAGGTTCGTAAAGAAGACTCGTATCGCCATCGCCAAAATCCCAACGATACTTTAAACCCGCCTTACTTAAATTTTTAAAACGGATGGTGTCATTGGAGCAGACATCTATAGGACTGTAGGTAAAGTTTGCATTGACGGTATAGGTGATTTCAAAATCCAGTTTAAAACTGGCATTGCTGCAACGGAAACTGTTATTGGTTTCAAAAACAGCGCCCGTTGAGGTAGGAAAATCTTGCAAACCCGGCGGAGCATTGGGGCAACTGGCACAGACGGATTGGTATACCACACCCGTTTTATCGAAACGACTGGTTCCACCATCCACATGATCCTCACTAGCATCTCCTCCAAAGTAGCTCGCGTAAACGATGCGTTCTGCATTCCTATTGAGTACAACCAAATAAAAATCAGAGCCATCTGTGGTTTTCTGATTGGCATCGGGGGTAATTTCCAAATCCACTGTGGTTCCAGTAAACGAACCCCAACCGCTAAAATAAATATTGTAGCAATTATCAACCATAAAAGCACTTGGGCTTAATTCTGGCAAGGTGGTTCTGTTTCCAAATGTGGTACTAAAGTATACGGAATCTAGGCTTGGAGTTAGTGCAGATATAAACTGCTTTGCATTGTCTTTTCCATAGGTATTTGCTGTTCTTGCTAAGGCTCCTTCCGTTTGCCCTGTAGCATAAACGCGCTTATCTAAATCTACCTCTATAAAGTATACTTGGTCATAGGCGTTGGTTCCGTAGAAGGTGCCATGCAACAGTTTACCCGATTTTTTATTAAATTCACATAAGAATCCATCGCTTTCTCCACCCAAATAAACGGGGTTTAAGGCCCCCGAAGGCCAAGAAATATCGTCACTAGCTGTGCCTCCTCCAATAAAAACAGAACTGTCCTGTAGCTTTATACTATAGGCTGCATCATCCTGAGAACCTCCAATAAACGAGGCGTAATTAACATCACTTAAATCGCTTTCCATTGCTATGTACAATCCGTCATTATTCCCTTGCAAGGCACGTTTATCTGCATCTATTGAGGTGGGAAAATCTCCACTTCTACTGGTGGTGGCAATAAACACTTTGCCCCTTTCATCCGTTATTATATCGCCCCTAAAATCATCTGCATAGTTGTATATTAAATCCGATCCATTAAACCCGTCAGAATTGCTTCCACCCAAGTAAGTCGATGCTTCTAAGGTTTTCCCATCCTCGCTTACCTTTCCAACAATAATATCCGTTAATCCATTATGCGATGGGTCAAACACTCCCGAAGTGACAGGAAAGTTATCGCTCCAGGTCGTGCCAAAAATGAACAAATTATCGAATGGGTCGCAGACCAGGCTATGCGGAAACTCATCGTCTTTTCCTCCGTAGTACGAAGCATAGAGCAAAGTAGACCCGTCCGAGCTATACTTTGATATGGAAATATCGCAACCCAAATTTACAGGAAGTCGAGCCAAACCCACCCCGCCATAAGTCGTTTGAAAAGCACCTGAGGTATAGGGATAAGCTCCCTCTGTGGTATCTACAATTCCACCCGCATAAAGATTTCCCTTAGAGTCAAAGGTGGCTGTAAATCCAAAATTATCGCCCGTAGAACCCGAGTAGGTGCTAAAAACTAGAATGGGATCAATAGTAACATCAAAGGATGGATTATACCCTCCCAATTCGAAGCCCAAGACTTTATTATTTAAGGTATAGCGGCAGTAAACAGGAATTTTCTCATTCCCAATATATTGATATGCGAAAGGCGCAGCCAATCTAAAATCTCCAATGCCATGAGAGTAAATGGCCGATCCCGATTGCAAGTAAACATCATTGGCCCCCTCTACAGATAGTCCTATATCCTTCACATTGGCGCCGGGATGCAGGATTAAATCAAACTCAATGCCCTCTTTAATCCCATAATATTTCACATCAATTCCCTCATACATTTCAGATTGTTTTATTTCTGATACAGGGTACACACTCGATTTCCATTGAGAGGCCTTTTGGCCAATAAAATAATTTTCGTAATAATTGGCAGAATCTGCCATGAAAACGGAAGCTGGCTGACTCCCTTCCCAGGTAAAAAACAAATGGTTTCCACGAACAGTAAGCTCTCTTAAACTGCTTTGCTGGTGAAATAAATGGTGCTTTTTTAAGGCTGCTTCGGGGTCTACTTGTTTAATTTTAAACCCATTGGTTTCAATAAATACAGAACCAAAAGCTTGTAAATTTCTGGCAATAGAAGGATTGGACCATTGACCCGCATTTGGGGTAAAATAGGTTTGAGCGGAAAGGAGTGTTCCGATCGCCGAAATTAGTATGGCCGCTATACTACGAATATCTACAAATATAACTTATAGACGTCATTGCCCTTGGCTTTGTTGCATGCCTTTGACGCAAAATATACAAATACAATCCCTGAGTAATGAATAACTATTGCTTACTAAAGCTCTAGCTATTGTCTCATCTGCTATTTCTTAATAATGACGGAACTAACCCGTTTGGTTCCTTGAGCCAACTGAATAAAGTAGTTTCCACTGCTCATTCCTTTTAAGCTAAAGGTTTTTATTTGCTCTCCCGAGGCTACTCTTCCTGTAAATGCCTGCTTTATAAGATTCCCTAAGGGATCAAATATACGAATGGCTATAGTACCCCCATCGGTTTTAAATTTAAGATTTACTTCATCGTCCACCGGATTTGGGAAAGGCTCATAAATCTTAATATTACTCACTAAATCCTCAAAATCATTGATGGAAACATTGCTGCTCTTGTATATGGGTAAAATATCATAGGGCTTGCCCATAATATCTGTAAGAGTGGATCCTGTAATTCCAAACCAATCTTTAATGGTGCTGGCATACACCTGACGCATGTCAAACTGCATAGGTATATTGTCCTTCACTTCTACTGTTTCGGGTATAACCGGACTATTTCCTAAAATGCCGCCTTGAACGTTCTTGCCGAATACCATCATGGGCGCTCCTGCCCCGTGATCCGTACCACCACTTAAATTACTCTTAATTCTTCGTCCAAACTCAGAGTAGGTCATTCCGGCCACTCTTTCGTCCAAGGACAAGAGTTTCAAATCATCTTGGAATGCACCAATGGAATCAGATAGTGTTTTTAGCAAATTCGCATGAGTTCCTACTTTATGGTCCATTGCATCCACTTGGCTTGCATGGGTATCAAAACCACCTATGGAAACCATATATACTTTGGTTTTTAAGCCTCCAGAAATAAGCCTTGCAACTATTTTTAATTGCTCACTAAGACTATTTCCCCTTACACCTGTAGGGTATTTGGTGCTTAAGTTTTCTCCCTTATCACTGGCTGCTTTTATGGCTTTTGTATATACATTGGTTTGCTCGTTTACCAAGCGAATATAGGCGAGCTCTTTTCCATATTTTGAATTGGGTGCAGTATCGGTATTTCCATTAATTAAATCATACACGGTATTGGGATTACTTACCCCTATTCCCATTTGATTCGTTGGACCTTGCGTTACAGTAGAAAAAGTACCTATTCCTAAGGCTAAAGGATCGGGCATATCTGAAGTTGGATAACCCGTGGGGTACCCCGGATACTCCTTATCCAAGGCTCTTCCTAGCCAACCGGTGTCCCAAAATTGGTTAGAATCACTTCCTGAATTCCATATATCCGTAGATCTAAAATGCGAAAAATTTGGATTTGGATACCCTGCTGATTGTACAATATTTACCAATCCCTCATCATACATGCCTCTGATGGCTGTCATGGATGGATGTAACCCTGTATTATCCGTACCTGTAAGTTTAAGAACTTCGGTTTCGGGTATTAATACATTGCTCCTGGCTTTGCTCAGGTTTGTGTATTGGTCTAATGGAATAACGGTATTGAGTCCGTCATTACCTCCACTTAATCGTATTAAAACTAATATATTATCGTTGGTTGCCGCCTTTAAGCCTAATGAGGCTAGGAAAGGGGTAGCACTCAAATTTTTAAATCCAAGACCTCCAATTCCTAAGGGAAGAAGGCTGGTTGCTTTTAAAAAATTTCTTCTTTTCATTTGATGTTCCTCTCTAAAATTAGTGTAGTTGAAATTCGGCTAAGTTAAAAATACTATAGATCATATAGGTAAGTAAGTCCGTGCAGGTTTTTGTATTGGTTGCGTCTCCAGGATCGGATTTGTAGGTATTCCAAATAGTGGTCCAGTTAAAATCTGGCAAACCGCCAGGAAGCAAAAATTCTTTGGTGCTTGCCTTTAAATTTTCGGATGATGGCATGGGTAAAAAATAATCGAGGCATTCGCTTACCAAAACATTTGGATCACTGGGATTGGATGTATTTTCTGCAATTTCAAACAAATTCATTTTAAGGGTATAGCCTTGGCTTTTTCGTCCGTTATAGGCCAACTGTCCCATCACAGAAACTCGTGTAGGCATGGTATTACTCGAAATCCACACTTCGTGAAATGAGGGCGCTTGATAATAGGCTGGCCAGCCAGCCACACCTGGTGGATCTAATAAGGCCTGTTCGCTCCCTACACAGATATCGTTAATATATTTTTCGTGGGAATAACGCACTGCATTGCTCTCTGTTTTTGCTGGTAGATTTACGTATCCCGATTTTGCAAAACCCACCATATAATCTAAGGGTGGCTTAATGATGCATCCTCTATTGGCTTGATCAAAAAAGTGCTCACTCTTAAGAAGCGTTTCTATGACTGGTTTAATGTTGTGGTTATTTGTTTCATACAATTGGGCCAAAGGCTCAATAACGTTGGCTTCGGTATCTGCATCTATCTCATAGTATACAAAAAAGACATATAACCTCCGAATAATGTGCTTGGATACCTCGCTTTTAGCAAAAATCATCTCTAGCATTTCGTCGAGTTCTCCCTCTCCGGCAGTTGCTCCAGATTGGCCTTTAATGACCTTATTTCCATAGAAGGCAGAAAACTGTTTATCGTCTTCGTCATGCCTGCTGCTCTGAAAAAGTCGAACGGGTGGATTCTTAGAATAATCAATTCTCCAACCTGTTAATACTCGAGCGGCGGCTTTCACGTCATCCTCAGTATACTTACTCTCTGGGCCTTTTCCTAGGGTAAAAAGTTCTTGCAGTTCACGGGCATAGTTTTCATCGGGTGCTTCCTTTGAATTCACATAACCGTTTAAATATTTCAACATGCCTGGATCAATGGTCATTTCTTTGGTAAGAACCTTTAAATCACCCATGCAATGTTTGCGTAAAAGGGCAAGGTAAACGTAAGCCATGCGCGCATCAGCAATCGCAGCAGACTCTGCGGCAAAATGATTGTGCCAAAACAACGTCATCTTTTCGCGAATGGTCCCATCCGAAATCATGTGTTTCATCCACCAATTTTTTAGGCTCATTCGCCTTCCAAAATTATTGGAAGACCGGGTTGTCAACCAAATGGCATTTTCTGGGCAGTATGGATCGGTTGTATTAAAACTATAGTCATTGATTGGCAGGTCCGGCACGGTTTCATCAATATTAATTAACTCGGCTACGGTTTCTGACATGGTTTTAGCGCCGTATTTGGCCAAATCTGCATGATTGTATCCAAAAAGAGCTCTGGATAGCAAGTGCTTTACTTCCCATTGGCTCCATGTACCTGTATATTCAGATATTCCCGAACTGGTTCTGCGCTCTACTTTCTTTACTTGTTTAAGCTCCGAAACTCCCTCCGTTTTAGGAAGGGAAGCAGAAAAAAACTCTCTTCTATTCATGATATTCAACTATTTGACTGCCCGAAGATAAAAAGGTTGCATCACAATTACAACAATTATCTGGGTAGAAGCCGAACTTCCCCTAAATGGAATGACTGTATTCCGCGGGCATGGGTAAGCTGTATTTGGCCTTTTCCATTGATACCTAAGAGAATTCCCTGTTCCGGATCTTTGCCTTCTGCAGCATAGCTTACATTTTCCCCCCTTCGCCACAGGCCTTTATTAAATGCACCCAAGATCTCTTTGTGATTCCCTAATTTAAAGGTTTCTACACTGTTTTGAATCTGATTTAATATACCCTTTAGGATTGCATGTAAATTCTGTTCCTGATTATTTAAGATTTTCAAGGAGGTAGGATTGGGGATGTCTACAGCCCATTTTATTTGATTTATGTTGATACCTAAACCCAACTGAAAGAACTTGTTCTGTTTAATGCTGAGGATAGACATTAGAAAACCCGCCAGTTTTTTGTCTTCTCCATAAATATCATTGGGCCATTTTATGCTTAAATCGGCAAGGCAATGGTCTTGTAATGCAGCAAGAACAGCAGTACTCAAATGCATGTTAAATAAGGTAGGATTTGCCGCCATATCTGGGCTTAGCGGAATGGCTATACTAAGTGCTATGTTTTTAAAGGGCTGGGATGCCCATTTTCGATTAAACTGCCCTTTGCCGGCGGTTTGGTTAAACGTAAACACGGCATTGTACTTGTTTTTTGCGACGGGGAGATCTTTTAAAACATCAAAGGTGGATTCGCATTCTGAAACGGACCAGACGGTCATATTAGCTATTTCTGAATACAGTTCAATATCTCCCATTTTTTGTTGACCTTTGCACAAAGTTAAAACCACGTATGGCAAAAACCGAAATAAGTGAATCAGAATTACTCGTAAATGTACTTGTGGCTGGTCTTGAAGAAAAAAAAGGAGAAGATATTGTCTCTTTAGATTTGAGAAATCTAAAAAATACATTTGCAGAGTTTATGGTCATCTGCAGCGGAAGTAATTATAAACAACTAGAGGCATTGGTAGATAGTGCAGAGGATTTTGCTCGCAAGCAACTCAGCGAAAAGCCCTTTGTTCGCGAGGGAGTAGGTCAAGAATCGGAGTGGTTGGTGCTTGACTTTGTGAACGTGGTACTTCATATTTTCTTAAAAGACAAAAGGGAGTTTTATGCGCTAGAAGAACTTTGGGGAGATGCCAAAATAAAAAAATTCTAAAAGTGTGGTTTTTTTGAAAAACACAACTTAGATTTGCACCTCATTTTAACAATGGCCCGTTCGTCTATCGGCTAGGACGCATGGTTTTCATCCATGTAAGAGGGGTTCGATTCCCCTACGGGCTACACTTAAAAACCTGTAATTGATTGTTTCACATTCGGTTATAGGTTTTTTTATGTCACAAGGTATCGTTTTAGGTATCGTTTTACAGATAAATCCCAAAAAAATCCGAACTATTTTTATTGTTTAACACCCCCGCACCCCTTTAAAATATAGGCTTCTTGTTTGAATACTTTGCTCAGAACGGGTATATAGTCCGATGCTTTACTGTCAGTAATTGGGAATAAAGCCTATCGATATTCTATTTTTAAGGGGGACAAGTGCCCCATACTGGATGATATGTAATTGAAAAATTGCTATTTGCGGAAAAAAAATCTGGCATTACAGCGATATTTTTTACACACCATTTAGTTAAATCTTGGTTGAAGGATTCATTCATATTAAACATCCCTCGCATAGAAGTCACATTACTTACATCCCAGTTGCCTATGTCTTGATTGAAGTCGTATGCTGATGCAAACATAATAACCATATTAGTCACATTACTTACATCCCAATTACCAATGTCTTGATTGAAGACGTATGCTGCTGTAAACATACCAGACATATCAGTCACATTACTCACATCCCAATTGCCTATGTCTTGATTGAAGGATTGAGTAATCTGAAACATAGCTGACATATCAGTCACATTACTTACATCCCAGTTGCCAATGTCTTGGTTGAAGGATTCATTCATATGAAACATACCACCCATAGAAGTCACATTACTTACATCCCAATTGCCTATGTCTTGATTGAAGGATTGAGCGCCATTAAACATATTTGACATATCAGTCACTTTGGATGTACAATATTTTGTTAAATCTTCGCCATTTTGTAATGCGTCATCAAGCATTTCTCTGTCTGCAACTATATAATTAGTATATTGTATTGTAAAAGTGTCTCCTACTTCGTATTTATTACATTCCAAGCAACCTTTTGAATTTATATATGCATTATTACGATTAAAATAATTTGTAGTGAAAGAAACCACATTTCCGTATACTTTACCTACCGAGTTCTCAGCAAATGCTCGAATATAATAATTTGTATTTGGTTCAAGTTGAGAGAATACATTAACACTAAAAGTACCTAAACCAGTTGCGGTATCCAGATAGTTTTGGTCGTTTGTTGTTGGATTTGGACTTTCACTCCAACAGATTCCTCTTGTAGTAGAATCGTCTCCATCAGTAAATGTAACTTCTCCAGATAAAATTAAAGCAGTATCTGTAACTATTGGATTCCCAGTGGTAACTTGAGGCAAGTCTGAAGCGGTGCTAACTATTTCCTTTGTGGTTTCTACAACCTCTTCTTTTTTGCAGCCATTTAGAATTGCACCTAAAACTAATATTGCTAAAAATAATTTTTTCATTTGCCAAAAGTAAACAATTATAATTTGCCAATTATTGACAATAAGGAGGTGTTGGCGTGAACACTAACCTTAGTAAGTCTATCTCTTTAATAATAATAAATCTACCAAGTTATCTATCTACTGTAGTTTAATGACTCTAAGGAATATTAGAATATTAAGGAAATCCTTTTAAATAAAGGGAACCGCCACCATCACCAATGATTTCTTGCTCTATAAGTAAATGTTTCAAGTTGTACAGCTCGCTTAAGTTCTCAGTAAAAGTGTTCGAGAATCGAACCTTAGGGGCTACACTTAAAAACCTGTAATTGATTGTTTCACATTCGGTTATAGGTTTTTTTATGTCACAAGGTATCGGTTTACAGATAAATCCCAAAAAAATCCGAACTACTTTTCTTATTCAACACCTCCGTATTCTTTATAATAAGGCCTTCTTATTTGAAGGCTTTGCTCAGAACGGGTATACAGCCCAATGGTTTACTGTCAGTAATTGGGATTATCGGAGGTTTCAACATCTTTTTTCTTACAGCCGAAGAGAACTATCCCGAACAACAGAAAAAATACAAATATATTTTTTATACCACAAATCTATGATGCGTTTTTACAACATATTTACTCAAATAATATTCTACTATATATGGGCTGCAAATGGGCTATTCCCTAGAACATACTTTGTATAACTTTGCGAAAATGAATTATATTAGAAAGAGAAAAATCAATCTGTCGACCTGCTTATGTTCACTATTCTTATTTATATCTGCGGGCAGTTATGGACAGTCATTAAAGACCTATAGTGGCTCATTTGCTAACGGAAGTAATCAACCGGGTCAAGCAGATTATAAATACTATGAAGATCCAAAAACAAGAGAATATGTCAAGCAAGGAGCCTTTAACTATAGCTTAAATGGCAAAGACGATAATAAAGGGCTAAGACAAACCATTTCTGGGAATTATGAAAAGGGACTCAAGCATGGAACCTGGACGTACAAACTTGTTATGAATGATTACTTTTTGGGATATTATCACGCTACTGGGACTATAACGTTGACAGCCAATTACAAAAATGGTTTAGCCGACGGAAATTGGAAATATTACTCTAAAAATAAAACAAGGTTGTATAGTAGGTACACCGGTTGGGGAGCGTACAATCCAGAAAATAATATAACCACGAGTATGAATTTTAGCAAAGGAAGAATTGTAGGCAATGTAATTATTAATGAAGTAGGTGTATTAAAAGTTAATGGAAACTATGATCTAAATAGCTATTCTAATGGTACGTGGAAATTGGATTTTTTAAATAAAAACCAAACTTTTGAAATTACATTTAAAGATAAATATATGACAGATTTTATTGGTCGTAATGGCAGCGGGCAAATACTGGATGGTTCAACATCTTTAAATCCTGAGTTAAATGCTGAGAGGAATCAAAGATTTTTAGATTTAAAAAGAGCTTCTTTGGAAGAACTCGAAAACGCGGGTTACGATTTAGATACCTTATGCTACAACAGTGTTCCGACTAAATACATTCAAGATTACTTTAAGTACATGATGAAATCAGATTGGTTTTTATACAAACATATCACAGGTGATTTAACTTACCAACGCTACAGTAGAAGTGAGTCTATATCTGGGGGATGTAACATAGTTCTTGAGAAGGCGAAATTCTCTAAAATGGACAACATCAGGGGCTACGAAAAAGCAGAAAAGTCATTTAGCTCTGGATTATATTTTGACGCCTTTAACTCTTATAACGATGTTAAAAGGTATATCAAACAATATACTGGCTACAGATATAAAAAAAGTGACTTGAAAAGATTGGATAAAAAAACTCAGATCTCCTTTGATAAAGCCGATTCCCTAAGTAAAATATTAATTTCAAAGAGAGAAGTTAATTCACTAAGTTCAAACCTAAGTAAAAGGATTAAAGAAGAAGAAAACATAATAACCTCTTCCCTTGAGTCTAAGGATATGGCTTTTTATCGATACTTTCAGGAGGGAGCGATAAATAGTTTGAATGATCTGGATATTAATGATGTATTAAAAGAGAGTTATCAATCGAAAGCATATTTTAATCCAAATCGCTTAACGAATCCCTCGTCCTCAAAAAGTGACGGAGAAGTATATTATCTCTATTGTAATAAAGCTAGTGTTATTGATGGATTAAAAGATATGTTGGACGATCGCCTCGAGGGAATTAGAAAATTCCGATTAATTTCAGAACAATTTGAATCAAAATCAAGACAAATAGAGGAACTTAATCTCACCAAAAAAACAAAGCTATTGTATATAACCTATTCGGAGGTAATGAACAATTTAAAAAATGGACAATTCAAGGAAGGTCTTTCAATAGTTCAATATGTGAACTTCATAACAATAATTAATCTGTCTTTGGATAAAATTATAGCACACTATGATGTTAAACCAAAGACCATGGATAAAGCACTTAAAAAGGCTTACAATAAAAAACTAAAAAATGAGTTGCTGTTTCCATTTTTTCCTTTTGACAGCAATGGCAGATTAGAAGGGTACGATATTGATGGTTTTCGCAATGGCGAAGGCTAAACAATACCCAGCAGTTTTATAACTGCAAAACATTTATCGAACCAATGGATTTGGTTTAAATATGGCATAAGTCTACAAATTTGATTTCGGCCTCACAGCCTCTACCACTAAAACCTGTAATTGATTGTTTCACATTCGGTTATAGGTTTTTTTATGTCACAAGGCATCGGTTTAGGTTCTTTAACTAATAAGTTTCAGCCATATTTTTTAAAACCGTTGTTTTGTTTGAGAGCTATTCAGGAGTTAATTTTGTGTCAAATTTTTAAAGCCATTTTGAAGAACTCTTATCTAATACTCATTTTACTGATTGCACAATCAGGATTTTCCCAGAGCTTACCTATTCATTTCGAAGGAGATGTTACAACCAAGGACTTCGTTAATTTTGATGGAGGAGTGGGAATTGTGACGGCCAACCCGAATCCATCGGGAATTAATACCAGCGATTCTGTTGCGCGAATTATTAGAAACGAGGAAGCCATTTGGGCTGGCAGTAAAATTTTATTGACTAAAAATCTTGATTTTTCTGTATTGACAAAAATTTCAATGAAAGTATATACCTCTGCGCCCGCAGGTACAAAGGTTAAGTTTAAATTGGAAGGGTCGGGATCATCTGTAGATATGGATGCTATTACAACTGTCTCTGGCGCATGGGAAACTTTGGAATGGACCTTTGTTGGTATACCTAATACTCTTAATGAGATTGTTTTTATGTTTGATTTTGGAAATGTAGGAGATAGTTCTGCCAATTCCACGTTTTACTTTGATGATATTGAACAAGTAACTGGACCCAAAGCCCCAACAAAACTTTCTTTACCCATTGATTTCGAAATGGGAGAAGTGGATACTGACTTTTTAAATTTCAGTGGAGCAACTGCAATGGTCATTGCAAACCCTCGGGTGGACGGAATTAATCCAAGTGCCAAGGTAGCCCAAATTATACGCGATGGGGGTGATTTTTGGGCTGGAAGTAAAATATTTATTGATAAGAACATTGATTTTTCAACCCAATGGCAAATATCTATGAAAGTGTATACAACAGCCCCTGTGGGAACTCGAATTAAGTTGGAATTAGAAAACGCAGATGGCAAAACAAACATAGATTATTTAACTACCGTTTCTGGCTCATGGGAAACTGCAACATGGAATTTTCACAAACAAGCCAGTGATTATGATAGAATACAATTCCTTTTTGATTTTGGAAATATAGGAGATGGGACATCCACTTCAATATTTCTGTTTGATGATATACAACAAGAAGTAGGCCCAGTAATACCTGAGCCTAGAGCAACTACTTTTCCCATTGGATTTGAATCAAGTGTCGTGACTTCAGACTTTATAAATGAGGACGGAGGAATAACCACTGTTATCCCAAATCCATATATAGACGCTAACAATCCTAGTGCTACGGTGGGAAAGTTCGTTAGAAGTGGTGGAGCACCTTGGGCAAAAAGCAAGTTGGCATTAACAGAATTTATTCCTGACTTTTCTACTATTGGATCTATATCTATGAAAGTATATACAGATGCACCTGTTGGTACAATATTAAAATTTAAAATAGAAAGTAATGTAGCAGGTTTCGCAGATGAACGAGATGCACTAACTACAGTTTCTGGCGAATGGGCAACCTATGCCTGGGACTTTACAAACTTTGACAACCCCATTTATAATGTTTTGACCTTGATGCTAGGCTATGCAACACAAAATGATGCATCAGCTAAGGCTACGTTTTTATTTGATGATATTCAGAGGTCCTCTACTTTAAGTGATAATCATGATGAAAGATTAAATAGAGATGAAGTTAGCATTTACCCAAATCCTGCACAAAATCAAATCACTGTAAGTTCAAACGTAAAAATGGATTCATACCGTATTTTTAATGCTTTGGGCAAGATAGTGATGAATGGAGATTTAACGAATACAACCATTAATATTGAATCGCTTAAATCAGGCAGTTATTTTATTTTATTAAGTAATAACGATAGCAATCAGACCTATCATAAGAAATTTGTAAAGTAGATCTGGTTTTTCTTGACTGGGTATTTACCTATCGATAAGCTAATATTTTAGATGTATGCCTATCAGCAATATATAAAAAATCTTCAGTAAATTCTTTTAATCTCAGCTTAAATGAACTTAATAAAGGAGGTTCATCTGGCTTCCAAACACTTACAATAATTCCTGTAATTCTCATATTCCTCATCTAATTCCTCTTTCTATCTCTCTCTGGACCCATTTAAACGTTTACCCACTATCCAAGACTGAATTTATATGTTCCAATATAATAACCTATTTTCGCTTTTCGAGAAATGAAGCATCAGCCAAATTAGATAGCTATGAATCCATCGAAAAATGTCAAAATAATAAATTTCAAGTATAAAACGTTCTAAACTTAAATCACTTAATGATGCATAAACTCAAAATATCCTCAAAACTTATGTTGCTCTGCATACTTATAACATCCATTTTAGGATTCACTGTAAGAAGAGTCGTGCGGCCAAATAGCAGTATTTCCTCTAAGCAGATAGATAAGAATTTTGTAAAGATTCCAGTTCTGGACAAAAATTTATTATGTCACAAATATGAATTGACAAATTCGAATTATAAGGTCTTTCTTGACCATCTAAGAAAGAATGATACTGCCTTGTATGAACAATGCATGTATGACTCCCTAAATTGGAGTAGGATTTATCCGTATTCATATACGTCGTCACTAATGAGACATTACCATTCAAATTCAGCTTATGGAGATTACCCGATTGTTAATATTCAATACAGTGCTGCATTGGAATATTGCAAATGGCTCACGAAAGAGTATAACTCGATGAAAAAAAGAACCTACCAAAAGGTAGCGTTTAGATTGCCGACAGAGGAGGAATGGATTGTGGCAACGAGTTGCTTACCTGGTGGAAAATTGCCTTGGTATGGCGATAAAGGCTACACGAGCGATTTAAAGTATATGGCTAACATTAAATTTGCCATAGTAGAAGCAGAAGGAAGAACTGCTCCTGAATACATGGCTGATAAAGCCTTATATATGAACCGAGTAGGCGAATATCCAATGAATGCAAATGGCCTTTTTGATATGATTGGAAATGTAGCAGAAATGGTTTCGGAGGAAGGAAAAGCCAAAGGAGGAGGCTGGAATAGTTTCATCTCTGAGTGTTATGCGGATCAGTCTCAAAAATACGAAGGATGGGGCCATCCCGAAGTAGGGTTTAGGTTATTTATGGAAATCATTGAACCTTAAGAACATAAACTATATAAAGAAATACCATAAAAAAAGGCGACCAAGGCCGCCTTTAAGAAAGAAAAATAAAATGTTAGTTTTTGATGAAGGTTGCGACATATTTCGCGTCTGCTTCATTAATGTTTAATACATATGTTCCATTGGTTAGGCCTGAAATATCGATAGAGGTGTTTTCTGACAATACTCCTGATCGTACGGCTCTTCCTGTCATATCTGTAATATAATAAGGACTTGAACTATTTAAGGCAATGTTTACTACTGAAGAACTTGGATTTGGATAAATAGAAATAACTTGAGCATTAAGTGTTTTACTGCTCAGAAACTTTTCGTCTAATACTTCATCAATCACATGCACCACACCGTTTGAAGCGGTAAGATCTGCTTTGGTTACCGTAGCACTGTTTATTCTTACTCCCATGGCTAAATTTACCAACACGTCCTTTCCATTTAAGGTAGTTACATTTCCGTTGGTTAAATCTGCTGCTTTAACTGAACCACTTACTACATGGTAGGTAAGTACATCGGCTAAAGTTGGAAGGGCTAAAAGCTCAGCAATAGTTAATTTATTTGCACTTGCAAAATCATCAAAGGCTTTATTGGTTGGTGCAAATACAGTTACAATACCAAATGGGTCAGTTAAAGCGGGTAATAATCGCGCTTCTATTACTGCGGCAGCTAGCGAGGTAAACCCATTATCTAAGGCAATATCTACTACTGTTTCACCAGCTAAGAGTACAGAATTTAAAGAGTGTACTACTCCATTATCTACATCTACATCGGCTCTATTTACTAAAGCTTGATTGGCATGGATAGACATTCCATCTTTTGATTTTGTTAATTTAATGCTGTTGGTTCCTCCTAATGGGTTTACTAAAGCTCCGTTTGTTACGTCAGCAGCTTTTGCTTCGGTTCCCAAAACGTGGTATAATAAAATATCAGCTAAATTGGGTAAGGCTAATAATCCTGCAATGTCTGTTTTTAAGTCTTTGGCCAATTGATCAAAAGCAGCATTGTCCGGCGCAAATACTGTATAATTGGAATCTGCAGATTTAAGTACGCTGGCAAGGCCAGCTTTATCTACTGCAGCTTTTAAGGAGGTGTGTACAGGACTCACAGCTATGACATTATCATATACATTGGTTTGAGCTTCTGCTGCGGTCATGGATAGACCGGCAATAAGGATTAAGGCGTTTTTGAGTGATTTTCTAATCATATTTTATTTTTATGAATTCATAGAGAGGAACATAATTACTTTTAAGAAAGTTTACTCATTCATCAAAAAAAATAAAATTGAAATGCCTACTTAAGTATACATATAATTCAATCACTTAAAGATATTATTTTAGCTATAAAATTATTTCAATCTGACATTCGTTTGACTTTAATTATAGCTTAAACGGGCTTCTACGATTTTATTTATGCCGTTCTTTTTTGCTATCATGAGATTAATTTATGATGAGATCATGAACCATTGTATAGATCCAGGGCATTTTGAGCAGTGCTATTCCCTTTGCTGTAGTGCGACCTCTGCCAAGTATATTTTAAAAAATAAAAGCGGCTCCCTTTTGTACAATTGAGAATTTAAGGTTAGATTTGCACCTCGTTATTTGAGACAAACAGATTGGTTTTAGAGGAGTTAATTTAATTCTTTTTTTAAGCGAATCTTCTGCTTCACAGCAAGCAGAAAAAGATATATCGCGGGATGGAGCAGTGGTAGCTCGTCGGGCTCATAACCCGAAGGTCACAGGTTCGAGTCCTGTTCCCGCTACTAGTAAATACAAGCCTTACAGAAATGTGAGGCTTTTTTTATGACATCTACTCTACTTTTGCGTATCACCCGGTTTTAAAGGGCTGACGATTTATACGAATATACAAAACTGTCAGTAAAAACTGTCAGTAAAACGTGAAAAAAACGAACTATTTTTTCTTGTTTAACACCCCCACACCCCTTTAAAAGATAGGCTTCTTATTTGAAGGCTTTGCTCAGAACGGGTATATAACCCTATGGCTTACTGTCAGTTATTGGGAATAAAGCCTATTCTGTCTTTAAGGAGGACAAGTACCCCATATAGGTTGGTTTGCCCGAGTTAATCCGCTTATATAAGAAAATTTTACCGGGATGGAAGGGATTTTTGACACACACCACTGTGATAAATCTTGGTTGAATAATGGATTATCATAGAACATCCTACTCATATCAGTCACATTACTCACATCCCAATTTCCAATATTTTGGTTGAAGAGTTTAGCAAACCCAAACATACCATACATATTAGTCACATTACTCACATCCCAATTGCCAATATTTTGGTTGAAGGACGTTGCTTTATAAAACATAATACTCATTTCAGTCACATTACTCACATCCCAATTGCCTATATCTTGGTTGAAGGATGCAGCTTGTAAGAACAAACCCCCCATATTAGTTACATTACTCACATCCCAATTGCCTATATCTTGGTTGAAGGATGTAGCAAACGAAAACATCCCACTCATATCAGTCACATTACTCACATCCCAACTGCCAATATTTTGATTGAAGGATTTAGCTCTCGTAAACATACTACTCATATCAGCCACTTTAGATGTGCAATATTTTGTCAAGTCTTTACCTTTTTCGAATGCTTCATCTAACATTTTCCTATCCGCAACCGTATAGGTGACACCATCAAGCTCGAAAGTTTCACCAACCTCAAATTCATTACACTTAATACATTCGCTATTGTTACTATTCTTATTTCCAACATCTCCTGAAAAACTACTTGATGTTGTTGCCAACATTACAATTGCTGCAAAAACCAAGAATAACATCTTTTTCATATCACAAATATATAGATATTACCCCCAAATGTTTAGGGTTAGTAAATTAGGTTTAGGTATATAGCCCAATGGTTTACTGTCAGTAATTGGGAATAAAGCCTATTCTATTTTTAAGGGGGACAAGTGCCCCATACGGGTTTGTTTGCCGGAGTTAAAGGGCAACCAGACCCTGAAAAAAGAAGTGGCTCCTTTGGAATTAAAGTCACACACCACTGAGTTAAATCTTGATTGAAGGACGATGCCCTATCAAACATATTATCATTACTGAGTATGAATTGTCTCTATTCAATTTTAAAGACTAATCCGCCTCACAACTCGCCAAAGGAACTCCAGTATCAATAATATTTATGTTCAGTGAGGTATGCTTATCCTCTGGCTGATTATTAACCTCAATAGCTCGTAGTTTAGGTAAAGCAAATTCAGATAGTTTTAAGAGTAATTCTAATGCTTTCTGAGGGTTCTTTTCAGCGACTTTATCGAAGAGTTCTTGGACCTTGCCTATAAGTGGAGCAATAAGACTGTTTTTTAAAAAAGATTTTCCCAATCTCGTAGTTTTCTATCTTGAGAGCCACAATCAGCTGCTATAACTTCAAGTTTTTTTTCAGATATCATACTAATACATACTGACTGATTTTTAGGGGCAACTCTCTTATAGGGGTCTAACATATCGGAGTTACAAGTAAGAAAACAATATACCACAGTTCCTTCAAAAGTGTAACTATGTGTCTTTAATATAGTATGGTTAGTTTTTCTACAACGACTTTTCATAAACCTATTTGCTTCATCGAAGGTATAGGTTTTTGGTTTTACCTTCCCATTTTCATACCACTCCTTTTCTGTATAATCATTGTAATTTTTCTCCTTCTTTATCTGTCCGTTTTCGTACCACTCCTTCCATAAACCAACCTCCATACCATCATTGTAATTTTCCTCCTTCTTTATCTGCCCGTTTTCGTACCACTCCTTCCATAAACCAACCTTCATACCATCATTGTAATTTTCTTCTCCGTATAACTGCCCGTTTTCGTGCCAGAATTTACGAACTCCCACTTCTTTACCTTCATTATAATTACCCTCAAAAAATAAATGCCCGTTTTTGGACCAAGTCTTATGCAAACCCACTCGTTTACCTTCCTTATAATTACCCTGAGCTCGTAAATTGCCATTTTCAAACCAAACCTTATGTAAGCCATCTTTCTTACCGTCTATATAGTCAGTTTCAGACTTTAGCTGTTTTATGTTTAGAAACTTTTCTGAAACTCTTCCAGTGAAAAGAATTGATTTATTTTTGTAATAACAAAGTTCAGACAAGTAATCTGAACCTTTAAACTCTATTTCGTAAGCACTCACTTCAACGGGAAGCCCATTTTTGTAGTTTCGGTTTTCCGTTAATTTTCCGCTGTTTTCTGACCAGCGTTTACAGAGGCCGTCTATCTTATCATCTAAATAGTTAATTTCAGACTTTATCTGCCCGTTTTCGCGCCAAACCTTATGTAAGCCATCTTTCTTACCGTCTTTATAATGTTGTTCTTTAATTATCTGCCCGTCATAGGACCACTCATTACATAAGCCATCTTTCTTACCGTCTTTATAATGTTGTTCTTTACTTATCTGCCCGTTATGGTACCACTCCTTACATAAGCCATCTTTTAAACCATTGATATAATTTACATTAATCTTTAACTTCCCTTTTTTATCCCATTCTTTATACAAACCCTCTTTCTTACCATCTATATAGTCAGTTTCAGACTTTAGCTGTTTTATGTTTTGAAACTCCTCTGAAACTCTTCCAGTAACTGGAGTTAATTTTTTCACATAACAAACCAGACCATTGTGTGTGGTTACTTTTTTAGCTTTAATGATTTTTTGTGCTAAAACATCATTTGCAAAAAAGAATAATAGGATAAGCGGTATTACTTTACTGGAAAACTTCATATTGACAAATATATAATCTTAGGGGGGAGTGACCTAATCAACCACATCAGCTTCACAACTCGCCAAAGGAACTCCAGTATCAATTATATTAATATTTAGAGAGGTATGCTTATCCTCTGGCTCATTATTAACCTCGATAGCTCTTAGGTTAGGAAGAACAAACTCTGATAGCTTTAACATTAGTTCTGAGGGTTCTTTTCAGCGACTTTATCGAGCAACTCTTGTAATCTTCCCATATTGCCTTCTAAAAGCCCTGTAAAAGCCTTGCTGTACCTTTTTGTCTACCGCCATACTTGATTCCCGTTTTATTTGCCGTGGCTATTATATCCTTTTATAGATATATACCTAAATAGAGGTAATTGGGCAATTGGATGGCATAAAAAAGCCCCTTACGAAGAAGAGGCTTGGTATATTTTTAATTAGTCTCTAGGGACAAGTGCCCCAAACAGGGTGATTTACCGGAGTTAACGGGCAACCGGAGCCCGAAAATCCTATTGGCTCATTTCTTGACATTCCTTGCTAGAATATAGCGCGTCGGAGCCTTTAAATGTGATACTATTTTGATCTGAACTAGTCTGAATCAATAATTTTCCAGTTAAATATTGTGCTCCTTCGCCAGCACACTTACCATAAATAATTCCATCAAATGTAACCACATAATCACTATTAGAATATACCCTTCTAGCTTTTGAGGAATAATGTTTTTGCATTTTTAGTATCACCTCCTTATCATTCAACTTCATTCTTATATATGATCCCTCATAATCGTTTTCGTCATAAGAATCAAGCGCGATAATCTCATTGTATATTCTAAGTCAGGCTTACCATCGTAATCAATGGACTGAGGAAGTAATGTTTTATTTGTCTCAAGATTATTTGTTTGATTAACCTGAGCCTCTTCGTGTCTAGACTTATCCATTTTTATTTTCTTTCGCATTTTAGATATTGTATCACTAGCAATAGAAAGATTCTCTTGTGCTGTTTCTAATTTGAGAAGCAGTTCATCATATTTTTCTTGCAACGCAGAGTTTCGTATAGAAAAATTGTCATTGACAGTCTTTAGTTCCTTATTTTCTCTCTCCAAATCACTAATTTTTAGTGCATCTCTTTTTTCATTCTTGAGTTTTATTTGTGTCTCATTAGACAGAGCTAATCTAAAGCTATCAACCCTATTATTAAGAGTAATAATTTCGTCATTAAGAATAATAATTTGCTGCTTTTTTGACTGAGCGTAAACCACTGTATTAGCCATTGCAAATACCAAGAATAACATCTTTTTCATACCACAAATATATATAGTTTACCCCCAAATGTTTAGGGTTAGTAAATTAGGTTTAGGGGTTATGCCTTGCCTTATACAACTTCTACCAAAATAAGCCCATAGGCATAAAAGTATCGGAAGGCAGAATAATATGGCATTGAGTGATATCTTATGTCAGGCTTAGAAGATTTTTAGAGAGCTTAGTAAATTACTCTGCATCTTTTACAATTTTAGGTGCAGGTTTAGTCCAACTGCTCGAATGTTGGACAATCAGCTCATAGAACTCTAAAATCATTGGCTCAATCATTTGAATATAACCCTTGGCGCTTGCGAACTTAGCTCCAAAACTTCTTCTAATTGTTACATTATACCCTTGGATAACCTTTCCGACTGTAAGTTCATTTAAGGAGTCAATATCTGTTAATTTCACTTTAATATTTTCTTTGGCAAACTTTATATCCGCCTCAATCCAAATCTCACTAATTAAATGACCAAACTCCTGAGGTGATTTCTTGCTGCATTTTTCTAACTGTTTCGTAATCCAAGTAATCTTAGCCTTATTCCCTTTATCTAAAGGTGGTATAAGCTTTATACTCATTGATACAAGCCTTCTCTCAAAGTCTGAAATTACCTTGATATCTGATACACCATTCTTAATGGAAAGCAACCCCTGAATCCTATGATATTTGATTAGTCTCTTGGCATCGTTCTTGATTGAAGTGGGAGTTCTTATTGTTGACTTCACAAGTACACCTAACTTTCGACTTAGCAGAAGGGCTATGTCTTTTTCTTCTTCATACCAACTTAATAAAGCATCCTCTAAGTAATCATCAGTTGCTTTCATTGGTTTCTGCGCTCTTATCGATTCACACAACACCTTCCAACCGGGTTTCATTTTTGAGTAGCCCGATATACCTGATAAAGGGTTCTCAAAGTAATGTAGAGCCTCTGACATAATTTCTACTTGGTCTTCATCCTCGATGTTTGTATCGTTCTTGAATAGGAGAAGTTGACCTATCGTTATTATATAAGTCCAAGAGAAATGGAGCAATGAGATATTCTTTGGAACTCTAATCTTTAAAGGCGAAATCTTTGGCTCTGATGTAAATTCATTAGAAATAGTCACCAATTTATTTACCTTAAGCTTCTTAGATATTTCAAGGTAAGACTCAATTTGATTGGCATCAATCTGATTACCTTTATTCTTCATTTCAAAAAAGCAGCATCAGCAATAATTCCCTTTGTTACAACAATTACTAACCCATCTATTCTGCACTTATTGATGTCAGGGAAACAAGCCTCAGTATAAAAATAAACCTTCCCTGCTCTACTTAGCTTAATCGACTTGAATAAGTTATCCCTGAACTCTTTGACAAGCCTTAAGGTACTCATAAAAATTGAAGTGAGTGCCATCTCATCTCCCGTCTTATGTGACGGAATGAGTCTTGCTGATTGTAGTTGAATTTGACCTGATTTTACGAGCAAATCAAATTCATCTTTCTTTAAACCAACTAATTTAGCAATGCTTTTCTTAATCATAATTTTGAGCTTCGATTCACAAAAGTAGCCAAATAATTCACACCATATTTTGTCTTTTCACCTTAGAACAAAACTTTGAAGTGTGGGACTCTCATTAATTTGTTAATTCAGCGGTATGGAAGAGGAAAATGAGATAACCGACATTTTGAATAGAATAAATGAACATTTAGCCAAAGGCGAAGAAATTGTCATTGAAGTGGAAGGGTCAACACCTTATTTGTAATCTCGTTGGTTAAAAAACCCTCTAAGTGACAGTGATACGGAAGCGCTTGATTTCTGAAATCTCATTTATATTTTCATAGGAATTATTGTAACTTTACAATCAAAATTTATGGATTATATTTTAGGACTATCAACATCAATAATTTTTTCGTACTTTTTCTTTCTAAATGCCTTTTTTTTATTGAAACAACAAAATAGTATTTTAGATTATTTTTCGAATAAATATCCTTTATTTATGACTCGAAACAGGAGTAAGATAGAATCATTTTATATTTATTTAGTTATCCCTGTCAGTTTAGGATTAATAGTTTTATCTGTAATTCTAATTGTTCTTTTTTTTGATTAAATCTGTTGCAAAAAAAGCGAATGAAGCATATCGGGATCCTAAAAATTATCTTGGCTCTATTATCATTGACCTGTCTATTTGATATGCCCTATGGATATTACCAATTATTCAGACTTATTGCATTCGGGGCATTTGCATATCTCGCATATTTAGAACAGGAGGATAAGGGATGGCTTACTGTATGGGTTATTTCAGCTTTATTGATACAACCTATTTTTAAAATTGCCTTGGGTCGAGAGATATGGAATGTGGTGGATGTTATATGGTCAGTTTTGTTAATTGTAAGTGCCATTTTAAGAAGTAAAGAGTATCCAAATATTAAAGGTAAGTAGTATCTGTAGAATCAATCTAAGAAAAAGATTAACTTTTTTTTTGTTTAGTTTTGTTAAAGAATGCAGGATTTAGAGCACGTTTTTAGTTACATTATATCATCTCAAGAACTTGATAAATCATCAATAGATTTAGCCCAAGTTATTTCAGAAAAGGGGATTCAAACAACAAGAATGGATTGTATGAATGTCTTAAGTGCTGATGGTCCGAATGATAAAAATAATTTAAGAAAAAATAGCTTACCTCTTCTGATGTTTTACTTAAAAGTGGTTTTAAATGACAACCTAATTTCAGAAGAGGAATTACGCAATATTCGGTTTCTAAAATTATTATTTGGGATTGAGGAAGGAGACTTCTTAAAACATACTGACTTAGCATCCGAAACTACAAATATCATTAAGTCTCAAGTTGATTTGATATATAGCGATGATGAAGTATCCTCTCAACAAGCAATACATAAGGTTAACCTTCAAGAGGCTTTTGGATTAAATTATGATGAGTTTTTGCATCTCAGTAGTAAAGCAGCCTTAGAATCACTTGAAAGAACCGGAGATTGGATAAGAATTGATACCTTCATCTCTGAAAAAGATTATCATAAATGGAGAAAGCGGAATGCCTCTTTAAATAGATTAGAAAATCAAGAGAGTAGTTCAGGAAACAGGCAAATATCTCAAGGGGTAAAGGATGATGTTTGGAATAGAGATGGTGGTATTTGTGTGTACTGTGGCTCGAATGAGAACTTAGAATTTGACCATATTATTCCATTCTCTAAGGGAGGGTCAAACACCTACAGGAATATTCAATTACTATGCGAACCTTGTAACAGAAGTAAGTCTGACAAAATAGGATAATATAATTTTAATAATGAATAGTGATTTTTATAAAAAAGAAACAATGAAATACATACTCTTTACTCTTACATTATTTGTTTTACTTGGTTCTTGCTTTTATTCCGAAAATAATGAAAAAAGCAAGGTTGTTTTTAAAAGTGCGCTTGATAAGGAGAAAAATAAAGACTTCTTTGGGGCGCTAACAGACTATAAGAAAAGCATAAAACTAAACCCTTCCTATGCCGATGCTTACAGAAATAGAGCAACTGTAAAAGCAATTTTAAAAGACCATTCTGGCGCATTCTTAGATTACAATAAGTGTATTGAGCTTCTCCCAAATAATTCAGGTATATACAATGATAGAGGATGCTTGAAATATGACTTAAAAGACTACAATGGGGCAATCACAGATTTTAGTAAGGCTTTAGAGATTACCCCTTTTTTTCCAAAAGTTTATAGTAATATGGGTTTATGTCGAGCGAAAATGGGAGACATTGATGTTGCTATATTGTGCTATAGTAAAGCCATAGACCAGTCTTGGCTTCAAGATAGTGTTAAATATTCTGTTCCAACGTTGAATAATATAAGGGAACAGAAAAAACGTTTAGTACGTTGTTATTATGTGAGGGCTCTTTTATATCTGAGACAGCAAAAGAAAGATGACGCTTGCAGAGATTTTAACGAATTACAAGGTCCAATCTTGAAAACTCATTCTACAGCTTATCTCGATGCATCGGAAATGATGGTGGTGCAAGATCAGTTAAGAAAATGTAACTAAACCTCCTTGTTCATCTGGATTAAAAAAATAGTGTAATTTTGTTTTGATGAAAAAAATATATTTGATACTTTTTCTTTGCTGCTCCTTCCTCTCGGCAAATGCTCAAAACAAAAAAGAATTAAGAGCTTCCCTCTTAAAATTAAATGAGACCATTTTAACATTAAAATCTGACTCTTCAGCATTGGAAAATACCATAGCGGAGAACAAAATAACTATTTCTAACAGCACAGCTGAAATTGAAAAATTAAAGGGCCTCAACAAAACAAAGGATTTAAACTTAGATAAACTTAATACGTTGATTAGGGAGAAAGAAAGTATTATTGATGCCCATGCAAAATCCATCTCCATTAAAGATAATACAATAGATTCATTAGAAAATAGCTTAGGATATATCACTGATTCTTTGAAAAAGAAAATTAAGGCTGAATCCACTTCCAAATGGATAAGAAGCGAAAAATGGGAAGAGTTCGGAATAGGCAAAAAAGAAAATATTTTTGGCCAATATATGGGGGATTGTGATATGGATGGCCCAGACACATACAAAATTATAATTCGTAAAGGCTATATTCAAATAGGCTTTAGCGCATATGGAGGAAGTATTAAGCAAATGGAATACAACACCGGTAATGGTCAGATTCGAATTAAGTTTATTAATGATAATGATATGGCAGGAGATGGTTTGCCTGCTGAGTTCATTTTTTCTTTAGTTGATGATTATGCTAGTATATGCGCAAGAATGGTCTTTTTTGATACGAATAGGGAAGATTGGAGAGAGCTCTGTAAATGTACCTTTTAAACAGAAAAATAAGAAGTGTAGAAATAAGAAATGAATAGTTAAGAATAATGAAAGTAATAAGAAAAGTAATTGTACTGTCGCTGATAATTTTATCTAGTACCGGTTTAAAAGCCCAAAAAGTGTTTGAAGTGGATGCTAATTGGAAAGCAGATGTAAAAGTATACCTCGTTGATGCAAACTGGAAGGCTGATTTACTCGTGTTTAAAGTAGATGCAGGTTGGAAAGCTGGGGATAATGATGGCAAATGGTTTTTCACTGATGCAGATTGGAAAGCAAAAAAGAAAGTGTTTTTTGTTGATGCTGATTGGAAGGCTGACCTCAAAATATATTTTGTTGATGCAGCTTGGAAAGCTAAATGGACTGATGAATCTAAAATGGGTCTTTTGGAATAGCAGTTTGTACCACAATTAAACTGCGCCAAACGGATAAATTCAACTCGTGTATTGTGCGGCAGCAGCAGCCCCAAGACCGAGTTATATAAGTTAATTATAGAATGGGGAACTCCCTGCGTTTCGATTCTCCCGTTTCTGAATTTGGTATAGAAGGGTAAAATTAAGGTGCATTTTTTTGCCCGTGGGTGAAGAACGGGCGGTTAACAGGGTCATCCAATTACAGATTATACACAGCCATAGGGTCAATTCTTCGTGGGAATTTCATTTATTCTACAGAAAATATATACTTTTGCATTTATGAAATACTTTTATTTACTCACGCTGGCCTTTATATTTTCGGCTCCCTCAAAAGCTCAAATTACCCTTGTAAAACA
>CALKCM010000013.1 GCA_938086785.1 uncultured Bacteroidia bacterium | reverse complement strand
CTTCGTAGTTTACTCCACCATTTTCTGTTACCCAAATCCCAAGGTCAGTAGCTAAAATGATTCGGTTGGCATCATCTGGATCAATTACTGCATCGTACACAGGTACATTAATAAAATCTCCAGTAATATTTTTCCATGTAGGAACGGCATCTAAGGCATTTTTTGTTTCAAATACAAAAGAGTTATTTCCGTATCCACCGCAGGTAATTACAAGATGATTTGCATCGGCCTGGTTCACATTAACACTCGTTATAGTTCTCGAGGAAAATAATGAAGAGGTTATATCTGTTTTTGTGAAAGCTGCAGGAATATCGTTAAAGGTAGGGTTTGCTGTAACGGTTAAGTCTGCAGATTGAATGTTATCCATTCGATATACTTTTCCTCGTTTCACGAAAAAGAGATGATCTCCGTCTGTAGTCATATCCATTTCGAAGATTCGTCCACCACCTAAGTTTTCAGCTGCTTTAAACCAAACAGGGTCATTTATAAAATCTGTTGGATTTGTAGCCAGCCATATTTCATTGTCCTTAGCTAAAAACAATAAACTAGATGAATCTACAGGGCTTTCCCATAAGGTATAGGTCGTGTTAAAATCTGTTTGAATTCCTTCTGGAGATCGTTGATCCCAGAACGTAGCCATGGTTTGGCCCCCATTGCTTGAGCGTGCTACTGTTCCATAATAGGTACTGGCAAAAACAATAGAAGGATCGTATTTTGAGAATTCTGAATCAAATCCATCTCCTGAATAAATAGAGTGACCTGTTTTGGTAGGTTCGCCATTAAAGGTATTTCCATTCCCATTAATAATAATTGAACCGTTGTCTTGAGTTCCACCAGCAACATGACCTAAATAATTCGCTGCCACATTATAAAATTGTGTAGTTGTATAGTTTTTGTTCGCTGGTTGCCATTGGGTGTAGTTTGACGATCGAAAAACACCACCATCGCTACCTACGTACATCATTTTACCACCGTTTCTTCGATCCCACTGAATAATATGCTTATCTGAGTGGATATAATTGGTACTCCATGGTAAATTAGATGTAGATGCAGTGGCAGCATACCCGTTAATTGGATCCCACTGCGCAAGAATTACACCGCCCATGTAAATATGGTCTTTATCAAAAGGGTCTACTCCAATTACATTATCATAATACCCCTGATTATTATCTCCAAAAATATTATTGATTGGATTAGTTGTAGAGGTAGGAGTAATAATTTTATCCCAATTTATACCTCCATCTTTCGTTCTCCAAACTCCTGCAAAACTGCTATTTCCTGCAGCTCCACACAAGTACACATAATCATTATCCTGCTCTGCGTATGCCATTGACACGCGACCTCCAGCATTTGACGCATCATATCGGACGATCTCAAAATTCGCGCCATCTTTGTCTGATTTTCGCACAAGTCCAGAACCTTGAGAAACCCATATTGTTCCATCTTCTTGCACCATAACTTCAGTTGCAGCACCTGCTACAATTCGTGTATTTACAGTTCCCCCGTTGGTAAACTTAAATAATCCAGAAGAAGTTGCAACATAGAACTCATCCTTGCTTGGATGTGCTTCCAAATCGTTACATGCTCTAAAATTGGCATTATTGGTATTGTTAATTCTTTCAAATGAAGTACCACTTCGATTTGAAGACTTATAAATTCCGTCTCCTAAAAAACCTGGACTCCCTGATTTATTTCCGCCTCCGTTCACAAATCCACCTTCACCTGTGCAATAAAAAACTGTTCCATCAATGGTTTGATCTGAGCCGGTTACGTGTTGATTTTGAGTTGATCCTGTAACTGGAACCCAACTCTTTCCGCCAGTATTTGATTTCCATAAACCACCACTAACTCCACCCATCCACATGTTCTGGAGAGAGTCTTTGTCAAAAGTTAAGGTACGCGTTCGGCCACCTACGTTATCTGGTCCTAAATTATTCCAAACAATGCTTTTTGACAATCGACGGCTCAGTCTAGCTTTTGCATCAGCTTTAGCAATAGCTGCATCCACCCATTCCTTCTCAATGGTTCCTGTCGTTTCATTTAACCTCATGCTGTACATAGATTCTTTTGTGCCACGGATGAGTTCTTCCTTTCCCTCATTATCCGCTTGCTGCAAATCCATTGCACGGGTTCTAAAATCCCAATCAGATACAAAGCTTCCAGACGCAATTAGTCCGGCCGCAATAGCTGTCACTTTTATGGTTTTAATTATATTCATCTTCTTATTTTTAATCAAGTGTTACAAAGTAAAATTTTAATGCTCAAAAAACCTACTTATGCAACTACTTTTTATGTCAAAGTAGTAGTTTTACCAACCCCATTTTGAACAAAATGTTTCAATACTGTGATCTATTTTTTACAAAACGTGCTTTTCGGCATGATAACTTGAGCGAACCATGGGTCCACTTTCTACATATTTGAAGCCCATTTTTAGGCCTAAAGACTCCCAATGTTTAAATTTATCGGGATGAATGTAGTCCTTCACTGGCAAATGCAATTTTGTGGGCTGCAAATATTGCCCTAAAGTTAAAACATCACAGCCATGAGTATTTAGATCTACCATGAGCTGCTCTACTTCTTCGTCCGTTTCTCCACAACCCAACATGGCTCCACTCTTGGTGCGAAGTCCATATTCTTTGGTTCTGGCTATTTGCTCTAAACTCCGCTGGTATTTGGCTTGAGGACGAACAATTCTGTAGAGACTCTCCACCGTTTCCATATTGTGACTCACCACTTCTGGCCTTTGTTCAAGAACTTGGTATAAATTATCCCATTCTGCTTTAAAATCTGGAATAAGTACTTCTAGAGTGGTTGTTGGGCTACTCTTTTTAACTTCTTTAATTGTATTTGCCCAAACCGTCGCTCCTTTATCTTTCAACTCATCGCGATTCACACTGGTGATTACACAGTGCTTTACTCCCATTAGAGTCACTGCTTCAGCAATTCGCTGCGGCTCATCCAAATCATATTCACCTGGTCTGCCAGTGGCAACCGCACAAAAACTGCACGAGCGGGTGCAGACATTTCCCAAAATCATAAAAGTAGCTGTACCTGCACCCCAGCATTCCCCCATATTAGGGCACTTTCCGTCTTCACAAATGGTGTGAAGTTTGTTTTCCTTCACAATTTTTTTGACCTTTTTGTAATTTTCACCCGTGGGTAGGTCAATCTTCAACCAGTTTGGCTTTCCTATGCCTTTTGGCTTTTTTTCTTTTAGTGGTTGTTCTAACAAATTCGTGTTGAATTAATTGCTTAGTGCAAAATTAATATAAAATGAAGAATACATCTGTCGGTTTAATGTTTCATCGAAATAAATAGACAAAGTTTTTTGAGGGTAATATTCAAACCGAGCTCCCACACCCACCGATCGACTTCCTCCAGAGCTATTTATCACATTAAAATCGAACCCAAAACGAGCAGCCAAGCCCAATCTTAGGTTTCCTTGGGATAAATCATTGGTAAAGCTGGCCTTTTCGGCAATTAGTTCTTGGCTGTGAATGGCGGGATTATATTTAACCTCCTTTAATTGAGAATTTTGACTAAAACTATCCAAAGTGAGGTAATTGATATACACTGGCCAGACATATGATACCGACGGTCCCAGTGATACTTTTAGCACAGGAATTACTCCACTAGCATCTAGATTTCCTAACAATATCGTTTTACCAAACAAGGGCTTAATAGACCAAGCATGAGCAATTTTTTCAAATTTATAAACTCCTCTTTGACCAGACAGATTTGGATTAATAATAGCAATTTCTGCGGGATTCATAAGATTCCCTAACTCTGTATTTATATGATAACCCTTAAAAAAAGAACTCCTTTTAAGAACAGGATGTTCATAGTGAAAGCCAAAGCCAAAACGAGTAAAACCAAATCCATATTTAGTATTTGTGATTAAGGAAAAATCCTGAGCCATGGCACACCCCATCGAAAACATAAAAAAAATAAGTGCCCAAAACTTCTTCATTAACCCCTCAAAGATAACCTTGGAATAAATAAAACAATTGAATTTACATACCCCACTTTTTACCACCATTTAAAAAATGTATAAAATGTAGCAATAATGCTTTATTATTGCACCATAAAGCAAAGTTCTAACGACGCAATTATGCCAAATCCTAGCACTTTTATCCTAGTTGTGGATAATAAGTGACTAAAAATGGGAGATAATGGTAGAAAGTGGAGACTCTAGAATTTTTCTTTGTGATGTGAAATTTTATTTCTCAAATGTCAGGACTAATAGGAGAATTCGAATGCAAGCTAGACAGCAAAGGCAGATTGTCTTTGCCCAGCAAGCTGCGCGTTCAATTACCTGAGAGTGCTGGCAACACCTTGGTTTTAAATCGAGGGTTTGAGAAATGTCTTGTTCTTTACACTAAGGAAGATTGGCTAAAAGAAACCACCAAGCTAAATGAGGTAGACGACTTCATGAGCCCGGAAATAAGGCGTTTTAAGCGTGTATTTACGAATGGTGCAAATTTGATCCAGATTGATTCGGCAATGAGGATTCTTATTCCAAAGAAACTTTTGGAATATGCTCAGCTTGAATCAGAGCTTGTATTAAGTGCCTACAACAATAAAGTAGAGCTATGGAGCAAGTCAAATTACGAAAATGAATTATCTATTGAAGCAGATGATTTAAGCAGTTTGGCTCAGCACTTTTACACGCAACAATCTAAAAATAGCAGTAAGGAAGACTAAAATAAAATTTCGCATGAACAAAGAAAGAGTCACGTGGAATACGTTAGCAACTATCATACACCCGTCCTGTTAAAGGAAAGCATCGAAGCACTTCAAATAAAGCCCAGTGGGACTTATGTGGATTGCACCTTTGGTGGAGGTGGTCACTCGCAACTCATCTTAAAAAACCTTTCTAATGAGGGTCGCTTAATTGCCTTTGATCAGGATGAACATGCCCTAGAGAATACATTAGATGATAAGAGGCTCACCTTAGTTCATCACAATTTCAAATATCTTAACCAGTTTTTAAATTACCATAAGGCGAGCCCGGTAGATGGCATATTAGCCGATTTAGGTATTTCTAGCGCTCAAATTAATGAGGCGGACAGAGGATTTGCCCACAAATACAATGCTCAGTTAGATATGAGAATGAGCAAAGGCATTAAACTCAGTGCAAAGGATATCATCAATACCTATGACACCCAAAGCCTGATTGATGTTTTCAGAAACTATGGGGAAGTAAAAAGTGCTTTTAAGGCGGCCAATGCCATTGTTGCTGCCCGTAAATCTCGCGAAATAGCAACCACAAATGAGTTGAATGCTGCTTTACTTAATGCCACCAATGAATTTTCCCTGGCCAAAAACTTAAGCAGAGTATACCAAAGCCTTCGAATTGAGGTAAACGGAGAAATGGATGTTCTAAAAGACCTTCTCTTATCCACTGCCCAAAATATAAGCAAAGGCGGCACACTAGTAATTATTTCTTACCACAGTCTGGAAGATCGCTTAGTGAAACAATTCATACAGAATGGATCTTTTTCAAAAAATCAAACCAAGGATTTTTATGGAAATATCGATCGCCCTTTTGAGCCCTTAGGGAAGATGATCATTCCGAGCAAGGAAGAAATTGAAACAAACGGGCGTGCAAGAAGCGCCAAAATGAGAATAGCCATCCGAAATTGAAAGCAGAAGAGAACATAGAGTCAAAAGCAGAGGAATTAAAAGGCTCTGCCACAAAAGATCGCAGGAATAACTGGGGCTGGATGAGATTTGGCTTCTTTGTCTTTGGAGCCCTACTACTCTATATCTTCAACTCTAATCACACGACAAAAGCATTAAAAGAAAAAAACAAACTGAGCAATGAGCTAAAGGAGCTAAATGCTGAAAAAGTATTTCTTGAAAGTCAAGTAACCAACGCATCGAAACAAACAGAAGTAGCTAAAAAGCTTGAAGGAACTGGAGTAGCACCTCTTAAAAACCCACCTATTAAAATTGAAAAAGAAGAAGCAAAATAATAAGGTGAATACCCGCAAGGCTATTTTAATGAGATCCTATGTTGTATTTGGAGTTGCATTTCTTTTTGCACTTTGGATAATGGTTAGCAGCGCTAGACTTCAAATGGGAATTGACAATGAGTTTGGCGAGCTGTTAAAAAAGAAGAACACGCGAATCTCTGACATCAAAGCGATGCGCGGCAACATTTACGCTGAAGGGGAACGCTTATTGGCTACCACCACCTCTAAATATACGTTAATTGTTGATGCGGTGGCAGATGGACTGACTGATGAAATGTTTGATAAAAACATTCAATCATTGAGTATCAAAATGGCCCAACATTTTAAAAAGAGAGACACGGGCGAATGGCTGAGCTACTTTAAAATGTTGCGAGCCAAAAAACGAAGATATACGATTCTGGCGAAGGGTATAAACTACGGTCTAGCGAAAAAAATGCGCGAATGGCCCATCATCGGTTTAGGTCGCTACAAAGGATTCTACTTTGAAGAGTATGGCGAACGCTTGTACTTTATGGGAGAAATGGCTCGAAAAGCCATTGGCTCTAGCAAAGGAGGAGTTTATGTAGGCTTAGAAGGAGCCTTGGATAGTTTACTAAGCGGCATAAATGGAAAACAAATGCAACAGCGAATGCCTGGTGGTGTTTGGCGCACCATTAAGACTGCGAAATACAATCAACCACGCGATGGATATGATATTATTACTACACTGGATGTTCAAATACAAGATGTAGCTCAGTACGCGCTCCAAAAAGCAGTGCGTTTAAACAAAGCTCAATCGGGCTGCGCCATTGTAATGGATGTAAAAACTGGCGCGGTAAAAGCAATAGCAAACCTCAAAAGAGGAACAGATGGCAAATACAGAGAGACGAAGAACTATGCAGTTGATGACTACAGCGAACCTGGATCAACAGTAAAACTAATATCTGCAATGGCTCTTATAAACGACGGATACTGCAAGCCTTCAGATTCTATTGACATTCAATGGGGTAAATATAAATTTTATGACAAGACCATGCTCGATGCGAGCAGACCAAAGAAAACGGTCCTCACGCTCCATGAATCTTTTCAATACAGCAGTAATGTTGGAATAAGCCGTCTCGTCAGCAACTATTATAAAAAAAGACCTAAAAAATTCATCGCTTACTTTAAAAAGCTTCGCTTAGACCAAACACCTGCTTTCGATATTAAGAGTGCAAGTTTTCCTATTGTGCAGCAACCCGGGAAAGGAACCTGGAGCGCCAATAGTTTGCCTTGGCTTAGCATTGGGTATGAAGCAAAGTTGAGTCCTTTACAGATTTTAACGGTTTACAATGCAGTAGCGAACAATGGAACTTTAATGAGGCCTTATATGGTATCAGAACTCCGACAGCAAGGAAGAGTGGTAGATAAAATACAACCCATTGTTCTAGAAAAGAAAATCTGCAAAGCATCTACTATTGAGAGCCTCCAAAAGATGATGGAAAGTGTCATTTCAGATGGAACAGGGAAAAATTTAGAAAGTAAAAGTTATGCCATTGCGGGTAAAACAGGAACTGCCCAAATAGCGAATGGAAACAAAGGATATAAGCCCGGTGCGTACAAGGCTTCTTTTGCGGGATATTTCCCTGCAGATAATCCCAAATATTCTATCATAGTTGTTATTAACGAACCTAAGGCAGGACAATACTATGGAGGAAGAGTCGCAGGACCCGTTTTTAAGGAAATTTCTGATTTCATTTACTCTAAAAACAATGCCATGCAGAAAGCCCCAGTTACCCCAGAAGACATGGAGTTCCCTCAAATCATGAAGGGGCCCAGTAATCAAGTTAAATATGTTTTAGACCATCTGGCAATTAGCTCTTATACCATTGGTAAAACAGGAGCTTATACCGAAGCTAAAGGAGGGAAATTCAGCGTTGAACTTCACAAGTACGACTTAGATCGCTCTAAAATACCAAACTTAAAAAACATGGGATTAAGAGATGCCACATACATCCTCGAATCGATGGGCCTAAAGGTATCCTATGAAGGCACAGGGAAAGTGATGAGTCAAAGCATAAAGGCCGGAAGCCGATTTAGAAATGGGCAAACCATAAAACTCCTACTCAAATGATAGCGCTAAAGGACATACTAGAAGAATTAAATGTCATTCAGACATTGGGTAAGCTCGAGCTCAGTATTGAACATGCGCATACAGATTCACGAAAAGTAAAGGTGAATGATTTGTTTGTAGCGGTTCATGGGAATACAGTTGATGGACATGAATATATTTCTAAAGCCATTGAAAATGGAGCCTGTGCGATTGTTTGCGAGTCACTACCTACGAAAATAGAAGATGGAGTTGCCTACATTCAAGTAACCAACTCTGCCTTAGCAGCGGGAAACTGTAACAAAGTGTGTTATGGAAAGCCCGATGAGAAACTTCGTCTAATTGGAATTACAGGAACAAATGGAAAAACCACCATAGCTACGCTCCTCTTTAACTTATTCAAAAACCTTGGCTTTGGAGTAGGCCTCATTAGTACGGTTGAAAATAGAATTAATGAAAAAATCATTCCATCTACGCATACCACACCAGAAGTAAGCGAGCTCTATAAACTAATAGACTCCATGGTGGCTGATGGCGTGGACTATTGTTTCATGGAAGTGTCCTCCCATGCTATAAGTCAATATAGAATTGCCGGCCTTCAATTTAATGCAGCCATATTTAGCAACTTAACCCATGACCATTTGGACTATCATGGCACTTTTGCAAAGTATAGAGATACGAAGAAACAATTGTTTGACAATCTAAGTTCGGAAGCCTTTGCTTTGGTAAACAAGGACGATAAAAACGGCCTTGTTATGATGCAAAACACGAAGGCTACCCGATACACCTACTCACAAAAATCCATCAGCGATTTTACGAGTAAAATCCTAGAGACTGATTTTAACGGGATGCAAATCGAACTCAATGGAAATCAGTTCTGGACTCCATTGGTTGGTGCTTTCAACGCCATTAATCTGACGGCTGTATATGGCATTGGCGTTTTATTTGATATTCCATCCAACGAATTAATTGTTGAATTAAGCAAATTAGGGAAAGTTAAAGGAAGATTTGAATTAATTAACCCGGGAGGGAAAAACCCTATTATTGTTGATTATGCGCACACTCCAGATGCTTTAGAAAATGTAATTAAGACCATAAATAACATACGTAAAAACAGTGTTTCACTTACGGTTGTTTTTGGTTGTGGCGGCGATAGAGATATCACAAAAAGAGCAAAGATGGGGACAATTGCTGCCAAAAATGCCAATCGAGTAATACTTACAAATGATAATCCTAGAACGGAAGATCCTTCGAAGATCCTTGGAGATATAGAAAAAGGCATTGAGGGTCAATACTATAAAAATATTCTACAAATACAAGATAGAGAACAGGCTATAAAAACTGCAATTACCACTGCACAAGCAGGCGAGGTAATTCTAATTGCAGGCAAAGGCCACGAATCCTACCAAGAAATTAACGGAGTACGCCATGATTTTGACGACTCCATTGTAGCACTAAAAATCATTGAATCCATAGCATAATGTTATATCATTTATTTGAATACTTAGACCAAGCCGGATACAGCGGAGCAGGCGTGTTCCAATATATTTCCTTTAGAGCTGCACTCTCAGGCATCACAGCACTGCTTTTCTCCATATTAGTTGGTAAAAAATTTATTGCATTTCTCCAAAAGAAACAAATTGGTGAAACCATACGGAATTTAGGTCTGGAAGGACAAATGCAAAAAAAAGGAACACCTACGATGGGAGGACTCATCATTATTAGTTCCATTGTACTGCCCGCACTTCTCTTTACAGATTTAACGAATGTATATGTAGTACTAATGCTAATTAGCTGCTTATGGATGGGCCTTTTTGGCTTTATCGATGACTATATCAAAGTCTTTAAAAAAGATAAGGAGGGCATGAAGGCAAGAACTAAATTACTCGGTCAATTGGGTCTGGGAATTTTCATTGCCATTGCCGTAGACTACACACATAGCATCAATGATATTCCACTTGAAACAAACTTGCCCATATTTAAAGATCGATTCAGCTTTTCCGAGCTTTTACCGGGAGATGGGAATGCCTGGCTGATATACACCCCTTTTATCATTGTAATAGTTATGGCACTCACCAATGCGGTAAATCTCACAGACGGCATTGACGGATTGGCTACGGGTACAACAGCCATTGTAGGAATTGGACTTGGACTATTGGCCTATGCTGCGGGAAATGTAAAGTTTGCGGAATATTTAAACATTATCTATGTGCCCGAAAGTGGCGAGGTGGTGGTTTTCTTATCTGCCATTATTGGAGCCTGCCTAGGTTTTTTGTGGTACAATGGATATCCAGCTCAAGTATTTATGGGCGATACCGGAAGCCTTGCCCTAGGTGGATCTCTATCCGCAGTTGCAGTCATCATTAAAATGGAACTACTGCTTCCTGTATTATGCGGAGTTTTCTTTGCCGAAAGCCTCTCTGTAGTCCTTCAGGTAAGTTATTTTAAATATACTAAAAAACGATTTGGTGAAGGACGACGCATTTTCTTAATGAGTCCCTTGCACCATCATTTTCAAAAGAAAAATATTCCAGAAAGTAAGATAACGCTTCGTTTCTGGCTCATCACTGCCATTCTAGTCCTGGTAACCATAGCATTATTAAAACTGCGTTGATAAAAAAAATATCCATATTGGGCTCTGGAGAGAGTGGAACAGGTACAGCTATTCTAGCGAATAAGTTGGGTATGGATGTATTTGTCTCTGATCTTGGAATCATTAAAGATGCTTATGTTAATGAGATAAATAAACTAAATATTGATTGGGAACAGGGAAAACACTCGACAACTCGCATTTTAGAAAGTGATGTTATTGTAAAGAGCCCTGGCATTCCAAATTCTGCTTCTATTGTAAAAGAAGCACTTTCAAAAAACATTCCTGTGATCAGTGAAATGGAGTTCGCTCAACCCCACTCGAAAGCCAAGGTCATTGGCATTACTGGTACCAATGGGAAAACAACCACTACTGCTCTTATACATCACTTGCTTGAGAGCAATGGAAAGAGTGTAAAGATGGCTGGGAACATTGGTATAAGTTACGCAAGACAGGTAGCAGATGTAGACCCGGATTACTTTGTTTTGGAATTGAGCAGTTTTCAATTAGACGACTGTAAAACCTTTAAAGTAGACATTGCAATTCTGCTAAATATAAGTCCAGACCACCTGGATCGCTATGATAATAGCTTGGCCAAATACGCTGCAAGTAAATTTAAAATTACGCAAAATCAAACAGCATCTGACGTCTTAATCTACTGTTTAGATGATAAAACAATTCAAAAATACTGGCCTAAAGATTCAATTCAATCGCAGCTAATACCCTTCAGCATTCTCAAGAAAGTGGAGACTGGCGCCTGGCTTAGAAATGAATCTATTGAACTAAACATAAAAAATAAAACACAACATATACCCATGAAAAATATTACAATTAAAGGTAAACACAACACACACAACAGCATGGCTGCAGGAGTCGTTGCAGGTCTTTTAGATCTTAAAAACGATCAAATCAAAGAAAGCTTTTTAAGTTTTTCGACCATCGAACACCGATTGGAATTCGTTGGTAAAATTCAAGGAGTTAAGTACATTAACGACAGCAAAGCAACAAATGTAAATAGTGCTTGGTATGCCTTAGAGAGCATGACCAATGATACCATTTGGATCGCAGGTGGCGTAGACAAAGGAAACGATTATACAGATTTGAAACCTTTGGTAAGAGAAAAAGTACGCATGATTATATGCTTAGGCCTAGATAACTCCAAAATCCATGAAGCTTTTCAGGAAGATGTAGAAATGATCATTAATGTAGGAACTGCCCAAGAAGCAGTACACGTGGCAAATAGAATGTCTAAAAACGGCGAAAATGTTCTTTTATCTCCTGCATGTGCAAGTTTTGACTTGTTTAATGATTACCAAGATCGAGGGAGACAATTTAAAAGAGCTGTTTTAAACTTATAATATCTGGGACATATTGGTATTCTGAAATGGCTAAACTAAAAAGAGTTTTAAGAGGCGACCCATACATTTGGGGTATCGTAATAGCTTTATCTTTTATAGGTACACTAGCGGTATACAGCAGCAGTGTAAACCTCGCGTTTATTAAACACGATGGCAATACAGAATTCTATTTCTTACGCCATTTCATATTCTTACTCATCGGACTTTTTTTACTTTTTCTATTTCATCTGGTCAATTATAAGTGGTTCTCCAGGCCGGCTCAAATACTTATTTGGGTAGCCATAGCCTTACTTGTCCTAACCATGTTTGTGGGAAGCGAAATTAACAATGCTTCCAGGGTCTTGCCCATTCCTGGACTTGGAATAACATTTCAAACTTCAGATTTTGCCAAGTTAGCCTTGGTATTATACATAGCGCGGTATTTGAGTAAAAATCAAAAAGATGTACATCAATTCAAAGTACTTCGACATGTTCTATTGGTAATAGGAATTGTCGTTGCACTTATAGCGCCAGAAAATTTATCTACAGCCCTTGTCGTTTTCTTTACATGCTTATTTCTCCTTTACATAGGGAGAATCAATTTTAAATATTTAGCCCTTTTAGGTATATGTTGTATCACTGTGGTGGTAATTTCCTTTACAGTATTGCTAAATATGGACGTGAGCAAGTATCAAGAAAGTAGAATTCCTACATGGAAAAAACGCGTAGAGACATTTATGGGTATATCCGAAGAGGGAGACAACTATCAACAAATGCAATCTAAAATTGCTGTAGCCACGGGGGGGCTATTTGGAAAAGGTCCAGGAAATTCAACCCAAAGGAATTATCTACCCCACCCTTACTCTGATTTCATATTTGCCATTATCATGGAAGAATACGGATGGGTTGGAGGCGCCATCGTAATTGGATGTTTCTTGTTACTCATCATTCGCTGCTTTAAAATAGTGTTAAAAGCTCCTAAAGCATTTGGTGCGCTAGCCGCATTAGGCCTAGGGTTTAGTATGAGTTTTCAGGCTTTTGTAAACATGGCGGTTGCCGTGGGCATTGTCCCTGTAACAGGACTTACCATACCATTGGTAAGCATGGGTGGCACCAGCCTGGTATTTAATAGCATCGCCTTTGGCATTATTCTATCGGTGAGCAGAAGTGTGGAAGAAGGAGACAGTCTAAACGATGGAAAAAAGAACCATGAGCTCGCATAAATTTATTTTATCTGGAGGAGGAACTGGAGGACATATTTTTCCGGCAGTGGCCATTGCAAATGAACTAAAGAAAAGATATCCGGATGCACAATTTCTATTCATAGGCGCTTTGGGTCGAATGGAAATGGAAAAGATTCCTGCAGAGGGCTTTGAAATTATTGGATTGCCCGTTCAAGGCTTAAAAAGAAAACTTACACTAGAAAACATTACGGTTGCTTGGAATTTTCTTAAAAGTTACTTCAAAGCAAAACAAATCATTAAAAAATTTAAGCCAAATGCGGCAATAGGAACCGGAGGATACGTGAGTTTGCCCGTTATTTATGCAGCACAAAAGGCGCATATACCAACCATTATATGGGAAGGCAATGGTCATGCCGGCCTTGCAAATAAAATACTAGCTAAACGGGCGCATATCATTTGTACGGGCTTACCAAATATGGAATCTTACTTTCCGAAGGAAAAAATCCATTTTACGGGAAACCCCATCCGCGATTCCATTCTTAAAGCCCTTGATAAAGAAGAAGCTCTTAAACATTTTAAATTATCGCCCGAGAAGAAAACGGTATTTATAACTGGAGGTAGCTTGGGCGCAAAGAATATAAATAAAGGCGTCATGCATGCCCTACCCCAGCTCCTAGAACAAAATATACAAGTAATCTGGCAAACAGGAAAATCCTTTACAGAGCAAGTCGACCAGCAATCGGGATATATTAGTCAGTTTATTTATGAAATGAACCTGGCGTTTAATGCGGCCGATATAGTAGTAAGTCGTGCAGGCGCGATAAGCATCAGTGAGATTTGCGCGCTCAAAAAACCCAGTATATTGGTTCCTAGTCCCAATGTAACAGACGATCATCAAACAAAAAATGCCGAGGCACTCAGCAGTCAGGGAGCCGCTATACTAGTCAAAGACCATGCTTTTTTAACATTAGGTGATGCTATAATTGAACTTCTCACGAACCCCGCCGAAATGGGAAAACTATCGCGTTCCATTACCCCATTTGCAAAACCAAAGAGCACCGCAGAAATTGTCGATTTGATTGAAAAAGAACTGCGCTAATTTTTAAGTGCAGAATACATCAAGAAAGGAAGACTCAATAGAAAGTAGGATATATCTACACCCGATTGATGCAAGCAAACATTCCAGCTTACCTGGCTTAAATGAAATCCAAAATAAACCATAATGGTTCCAAAAAGGCCAATTCCGCCGGCCCATAGAACCTGTTCCCTGGTCTTTATGCGAAGTCCAAAAATAAGACATGCAATAACACAGCCTATGGTTAAATAACTCGGCATTAAATATTCTCCTTGAACAATAAATGGGTTCATTATCCAAAACTGATCCGGAAAAATCCAAAGAAATGGAAGAAATGTAATCGCAAATATTGTGGCAGCTAGTAAGGCAGCTGTGTATAATTTTATTCGATACTCCACTTGGCACTTCCACAAATAAATAAAAGTAAATGACAAGGGAATAATAAAGACCAAACGTGTACTCAATAGCAATCCTGTGGCCATTGCTAACCAAAGATACTTTTTGGTATTGAAACCAGTATGTAGCCATGAGTAAATCAAAAACACAATAAGCGAAGCATTAAAAAACACATTGCTTCGGGAAGCGACTTCCCACCAAAACCCAAGGCTTATAAGCATGAGAAGCGATACTATTAGCCCCCTTGAAAAATCCTTTTTCCACCACCAAAATAACCATACCATTGCCCCAATGGCGGCTATCCATCCAAAATCCAGTCCCAAATAGAAAGGGAGCGCCAAGCAAAAATAAAAAGGCATGGGCCCGGGTGGATTATTCATGTGGGACCTTGCAGCATAGGGATACTCACCAGCAAAAGCTGCATCCCAGAATGAGCTAATAACAGACCACCGATCTACATGGAGAGTTTCAATAGGAATATATTTAAGAAGAAGTATTGTGGCCAGTAAAACTCCAATTATTGCTCCAAGAAATACATATTTTTGAAATACTATTTTAGATTTAGGAGAATACCATAGCAAAAATGCGGTACAAAGAAGTATAGCCCATGAGATTGGGACATAAGCATCAGGAAAATAACGTGCAATATATTTAAACGAGAACAGCGCCTGAATAATTAAAATACAACATGCGGGAAGTATTCGATATGCTTTTTGCACCATCATTTAAAAGAGGATAAATATAGGTTTAATACAAGAGATCACAGCTGATCTATGGTCCCTTTTATCTGGTACATTTTTTCTGCAGTATTGGATTGCTCCTCTGCCCACTCGTCATACCTTCTATTGCTTTCAGAAATTTCGCTGAGGTATCTCGTTCTTTTTGGTGGAATAATAAAAATCTTCTCGCTCATTTCGCCCGAAGCCGTAAAAGCACTCTTTAATTTGGCCCCTGTTCTTTGGGTAATGGCATCCATAATATGCCTGTAGAGCTGATTCATGCCTGGATCATTAAATTGACTGGCAATGGTTCCAAAAACAGGCATCTCATCGGATGCTTTTTCAAAAGACTTGTGATTCCTTTGAAACTGTTTTTGGACGTCTCTGAGCGCGTCCAAGGCCCCTCTCTTGTCAAATTTATTTAGCGCAACAATATCTGCAAAGTCGAGCATATCAATTTTTTCTAATTGGGTAGCGGCTCCATATTCTGGAGTCATTACATATAATGAAACATCGCAATGCTCCGTTATTTCCGTATCACTTTGTCCAATTCCGCTGGTTTCAACAATAATTAGATCAAAGCCAGCCACTTTGAGTACAGCTATGGCATCATCCACATGCTTACTCATGGCAAGATTTGCCTGCCGAGTAGCTAAACTCCTCATATACACCCTATCATTGCTGATAGCATTCATCCGAATTCGATCTCCTAAAAGCGCTCCTCCAGTTTTTCTTTTGCTCGGGTCAATAGAAATAATGCCTAATTTTTTTTCTGGAAAATCCACCAAAAATCTTCGTACCAATTCATCGACTAGGCTACTTTTCCCAGCTCCACCTGTACCTGTAATTCCTAAGACAGGGGTTTTAAGTCCTTTGGAATCATCTAAAATGGAGTTAATAATTGTTTCATTCTCCGCTGGAAAGTTCTCTGCAGCAGATATAATACGGGCCAGTTGACGATGGTTTTGTGTAGATAAATTAGATCCATCCACTCCCTCATGACCCAATGGATAGTCACTGGTTTTAACCAAATCGTTAATCATGCCCTGAAGTCCCATTTCGCGGCCATCATCGGGAGCATAAATCCGTGTAATGCCATAGTCCATTAAATCCTTTATCTCTTCGGGAAGGATTACTCCTCCACCACCTGCAAATATTTTAATATGTTCTGCTCCGCGTTCTTTTAACAAATCATACATATATTTAAAATATTCATTATGACCTCCTTGATAGCTAGTCATAGCAATGGCATTGGCATCTTCCTGTATGGCACAATCCACCACCTCTTGTACAGATCTATCATGCCCCAAATGAATAACCTCACAACCTGTGCTTTGGATAATTCGCCTCATTACATTGATCGCAGCATCATGTCCGTCAAAAAGACTGGCAGCTGTAACAATTCTTACCTTATGTTTGGGTTGATAGACTTCAACGTGCTCCATTGTGCAAATTTACGCAAAGAAAATGGTGTTTATAAAGGTCTGCCTATATCTCCTTCAGAATCAAAAGTATTCTCAGCAAAAAAAAGGGATTATTCAACCATTAAGGTAAAGGTAATCAGGCAGCCCTTATTCATTTTTGTTTCGCACAATCAAGTATTTTTCCTCTTCTAATTTACGATAACCAAAATCATAAATATAAAAGTACACATTGCCTGTTTTGGTGGTATAAATCTGAGTAAAATAATTAAAGTCAAAACCTGCCTTACTTAATTGAGCTAGAGTTATGCGCACAAAATCTTTATCTTCTTGCCAAAACGATTCCAAAACTCTCCTATTTTTGCGAAGAGAATTATTTATGTTTCGAACGGTAGCATTAACATCGCTATTTAGCTTATTATTATAGGAGTTTCGACAAGCATCAGAACAAAATTTCTTATCTGCTCGCCCCTTTATTCTATCGTCACATTCCAGACATGATTTATGTGATTCACTCATCCAACCGATTTTAACAAAGATAAGAAAATTCTGCCTTCTACCTCTTAGACACGAAACAACCCTTACTTTTTTAGCTTTTTTTGATAGATCAAACATGACCTCAAGCACTGCATTCACTTGGCCATAGAATATGTGTTGACTCGTCCTGTCTGAGGTGGATTGGGTCGTACGAATATGAGGCATATGAATACATTTCCTATCTAATTCAGATTGTAAATACACCCTTTCAAAGAACATCATATTTAATCCTAAGGCGGTATTTAAGTCATAACCTGCTACGTTTACTGGAGTCTTTTAAGTATCCTATAAGATATTAATCGACAACAATTGACTACAAATACTTGCAACCGACTATAAATAATTCTTAACCGAGTCCTCTCATTTGCTGGGCTAATCTTTGCATCGTCAAACAAATGGTAGACATGGAGTTTATCAGGGAATTTGACTCACGTTAATATAAAAAAATATAAAGTTTATTATGAAAAGTTCATTAGTTAATTCAGTACGTTTATTAGGAAATGTAGGTAACAATCCAGAGGTTAAAACCTTTGAGGATGGCAACAAAGTTGCTCATTTAAGTTTAGCCACCCATGAGGTGTATTACAACAAGAAAAAAGAAAAGACGACCATTACAGAATGGCATGCACTTACCTTTTGGGGTAAAAAAGCAGAGCTTGTTGAAAATTATGTATCCAAGGGAGACCGTTTACTGGTTGAAGGGAAGCTGAAATATAGCAACTATACGGATAAAGACGGCATTCTTAGGTACAGAACTGAGATAGAAGTAGCCGAATTACAGTTCCTAAATTATGATTCGAGTAAAACCACAGCAGCGAATGATGGAATACCCGAAGCGAGTGATTCTGACCAAATGCCTTTCTAAGGCATTGCAAAAACAAAAAAGGCAACCATCAGTGCGATGGTTGCCTTTTTTTATACGCTCAATTCTCATAAATAGTTCCAGCCCAAACACTATATTCTACGGAGTGCTTTGAACTATTAATGATGCAAAAAAAAAGGCTGCTCAAATGAGCAGCCTTTTATATGTTAGAGGATTCCCTCTTAGTGTTGAACTGTAACTTTTACGGTAGATACTTCCTCACCACTTACCATTTTCAATAAGTACACTCCGTTTGATACATTGTTTGCATCAAAACTCATGGTACCATTGTTAACAGCTGTTTGAGTTTTCACTGCAGCTCCTGTTAAGCTTACCAATGTCATTGTTACCGCTTGCCCTTGAGCTTTATCCATTTTAATGAATAGATCTCCTGTACTTGGGTTAGGGAATACAACAGCACTTAACTGATTGTTTACAGATACACTGCTTGATACAATCTCTTTGCTTGAAGTACACTCACATCCTGTAGTTCGCACTTTCGCACGCATCGTTACCGTTTGTGGGCCTTCATTTTGCCATGTGTGAGTTAACCCACCATCAGCACTTGTCTTAGATCCTTCGTTTCCTAGAATCCAAGTGTAGTCGATTCCTGTAGAACTTCCACCCGTTGGGCTTAACTTAATAGAAGTTAATCCTACTGAATAATCGTTAGCAAAGTCAAAGTCACATGTTTTTGGTCCTTCGTTTACTGTGATTTGTTTTGTGAAATTATCCTCACATCCACCTGCAATTGTTGCAGTTAAAGTAACAACATAGGTTTGGGTAGCTGTAGCAGAATACATGTATACTGGATCACTCTCAGTACTGCTACTTCCACCATCTGCAAAATCCCACTCATAGCTAATGTCGCCACTTGGCCATGTTGTTTGGTTATCAAATACAGCTGGAGAACCTGCACATACATCAGCTACATCAAAGTTAACAATAGGCTGAACACCTACTGATAAGTCTTTGCTTACCTCTGCCATACATCCATTATCTAGTGTTACATTAAAGGTAACTGTTTTATTACCTAAACCACTCCATGTGTGACTTGGGTTTTCTGCTCCTGACGTTCCATCACTAAAGTTCCATGAGAATGTTGGGCTTGTGCCAGCAACAGATGGAGTTAAGTTAGAGAATTCTGTAGGATCAATAGAACATGCTGGTGTATTTGTAAATGCTACTTTTGGAGACTCTTTTACCGTTACGGGAACAGTAACCTCATCCTCACATCCAAAATCGGTGATTACCCTTAATTTAACATTCTTAACTCCTGGAGTGCTAAACTGATGCCTCACATCTTTTGCTGTAGACACAGTTCCTGCATCATCTAAATCCCAATCGCTATCAAAAGTGCCATTGGCAATGCTTGAGTTATTTGTGATTTCGATTTCCTCATTATCACAGTTTCCACTGGTTACAGTAGCAGCTGCCACAGGCTTATCAAACTGGTAAGCCACTTGCGTTTCTTCTCTTACGCATCCATTTAGGTTTGCACTTAAGGTTACCGTGTAA
>CALKCM010000012.1 GCA_938086785.1 uncultured Bacteroidia bacterium | reverse complement strand
ATAAACTAGTATTCCATGTAATTAGCTACTGGATTTTTACGATATTGCTCAATAAGTTCATCCACCTTGGCCTCTGTTAAGTGCTCATGGTATTGATGTCCGCATTGCAGCATGGGTGCATAACCACAAGCTCCGAGACATTCTACCCCTTTCAGGGTGAAAATTCCGTCACTGGTTGTTTCGCCTACCTTTATGTCTAACTTCTTTTCGATGTATGTGATTATTTTATCTGCTCCCTCTATTGAGCAAGGGCCTGTTTGGCAAACCTCTAGTTTTACTAGACCTGGCTTTTTTGTATCGTACATGGAGTAAAAAGTAGCTACTTCGTATACTTCTATGGGTTGTATATGAAGCAGTCTGGCCACATAATCCATCACTGGCGCGTCTAACCAGCCAAAATGAGCCTGTGCCATATGCAAGATTCTGAGCAATGCACTTTTTTGCTTTCCTTCGGGATATTGTGCCGTTAATCGGGCTACTTCATCTAAAAGCTCCTTGGGGAATGTGATATTTTTGGTTGCTTCTGCTGACATTAATTTTTATTTATGCGTCTAACTCTCCTGCGATTACATTTAAACTACTTAAGGTAAGTACCGCATCGCTTATAAGACTTCCCTTAATCATTTCTGGATAGGCTTGATAATATATAAAGCAAGGTCTTCGAAAATGCAATCTATAGGGTGTTCGCCCTCCATCACTAATTAAATGGTAGCCTAATTCTCCGTTTCCTCCTTCGACAGCATGATATACTTCTCCTGCAGGCACGGAGGTTTCTCCCATCACAATTTTGAAATGATAGATTAATGCTTCCATACTTGTGTATACGTCTTCTTTTTCTGGTAGAAAGAAATCCGGAACATCTGCATGGTAATCGCCTTCTGGCATTTTATCTAATGCCTGACGAATGATACTTAAGGATTGATATATTTCGTGCTGACGCACCATGTATCGATCATAGGTATCGCCATCTTTTCCAACGGGAATTTCAAACTCGAAATCTTCATAAGATGAGTAAGGGTTCATGACTCTCACATCATAATCTACACCGGCAGCTCTTAAATTAGGTCCCGTGAATCCGTACTCTATCGCATCTTCTGCACTAATGGGTCCTGCTCCTATGACACGATCCATAAAAATACGGTTTCGCGTAAGAAGGCTATCAAATTCTTTGAACTTTGCAGGAAACTCCTTTAAAAAAGTTTCAACTTTCTCTATAAATTTTGGACTAAAGTCTCTTTCAAATCCCCCTATTCGGCCAATATTTGTGGTCAGTCGTGCACCGCACACTTCTTCAAACATATCATATATAAGTTCTCTTTGCTGAAACATAAATGTAAAACCGGTTAAAGCACCGGTATCTACTCCAATAACTGAATTACATACCAAATGATCTGCAATTCGAGCCAGTTCCATAATAACTACACGCATGTACTCCACTTTTTTGGGAAGTTTAATACCTGCTAACTTTTCAACCGTCATATGCCAGCCCATATTGTTTATGGGGGAAGAACAGTAGTTCAGTCGATCGGTAATGGGTGTTATCTGGTTAAATGGTCTTCTTTCGGCCAACTTTTCGAAGGCACGGTGAATATATCCTATGGTTGGTTCCGCACTTAAAATTTTCTCACCATCAATTTGCAATACATTTTGAAAAACACCGTGTGTTGCGGGATGCGTTGGCCCCAGATTTAAGGTAGCTATTTCGCCATCTATGGTATCTGAACTTACCAAGTAAGGGTTTTCTTTTTTCTCTAACTCGCTCATCTTCCGAAAAATGTATCGTCTTTATCTCTTCTACTTTCATCCTCTAAAGCATATTGCTTTAACAAGGGATGGTAATCCATTTCGTCCATATTTAAGATTCTTCTCAAATCTGGATGCTCATCATACAGAACACCAAAATTATCAAAGGCTTCTCTCTCTAACCAATTTGCAGCTTTAAAAGCTCCCACTAAACTGGGCAAATGATTATCTTCTGTTGCAATAAAAACTTTCATTCTTAAGCGAACATTTTCAATCCAATTATGAAACAAATAAGAACCGCATAACTCCTGTCCTTTGTTGTCTGGATAATGAACCACGGTAAGATCTGTTAGAAAATTAAATCCAAAGCTTTCTTTCAAATCCATAACTAAGGCCTTCATATGTTCCTTGTTTACATGAATGCATGGAATATCATACAATTGCTCAGAAGCATCGATAGCATCTGGGTGTTTTGCTTTAATTGAATCTACTAAGGTAGAATACTTCTGTTCCATACTTATTTTGATACTTCTATATTATACCCTTCTAACATTCGCTTATATTCATCGGAATTCCTACGCCTCAAACTCTCGCTCTTGGCCAATTCCTGAATTTTCATAACACCTTCTAATATTTGCTCTGGTCTTGGAGGGCATCCGGGGACATATACATCCACTGGAATAACATTATCTATCCCTTGCAATACACTGTAGGTGTCAAAAATTCCTCCACTACTGGCACATGCTCCAACACTTATGACCCATTTGGGCTCCGCCATTTGATCATATACTTGCTTTAAAATAGGCCCCATTTTTTTTGCTATGGTTCCCATAACCATCAACAAGTCTGCCTGTCTGGGACTGAAACTCATTCGCTCCATCCCAAAACGTGCTAAGTCGTAATTTGTAGATGCAGTAGCCATAAACTCTATTCCACAGCAACTGGTGGCAAAGGGTAAAGGCCATAAAGAATTTGACCTTGCCATCCCTATAACGCTGTCCAATTTGGTGGCAAAGAATCCTCTTCCTTCGTACCCTTCTGGTGCTTCTTTCATTTCAACCATATCTTTTTTTATTTCTCCCACTCGAAAGCGCCTTTTTTCCAAACATAAATAAAACCAGCTAAAAACAAACCAACAAAGGTTAATATAGCCATAAACCCTTCCCAACCCATTGCTTTAAAATTAACAGCATATGGATAAAAGAAAATTACTTCAACATCAAAAAGAACGAATAAAATGGCAGTTAAAAAATATTTTACCGACACTGGAAAGCGTGCATCTCCTTGACTTTCAATACCACATTCAAAATTATCTTCCTTTTTTGCTGTTTTGCGGCGAGGACCTAGAAAATGAGAGGCAACTAGTGCCAAGACTACAAAACCGACGGCTACTCCTAATTGCATAAGAATTGGAATGTAGCTTACCGCACTTGAACTTAATAACATCATTGTTTTTTGCCTTGCAAAAATAATACAATTCAGATGTAAAATTGGTTAAAATATAAAAATAACTCTAAGAGATGTACATCTTCATTTTAGCATAAAATTAGGCTGAGAAAAGCAAAAAGATAAGGGTCCAATTACCCGAGTTTCATTGACAATGGTTGTTATATGACAATTAGATTATTATCTTGCACGTTATATGAATAAAAGATTTACTATTTTAAGTACCTGTGTTGCAGCTATAGCGATGTGGTTAGTGCAGTCAAGTTTTAGCAACGGAATGTCAGATTCAAACTACTCTGGTTCACCAGCATCAAACGGAAAGTGTACTAATTGTCATACCGGTAGAGCAGACCTATCTGCCACATTAAATGTTGTGGTTGCAGAAAAAGGGACTCTAGTTCCTATAACTACCTTTAAAGAAGGAACTACCTACACTGTAGCTATTGCATTAACTGGAGGAACAAGCATGAGACGTGGCACGAATTCTACCATTGTAAGTGAGGCAGGAGCTACAGTAGGCACTTTTGCAAATCCAACAGATGGAAAAATAATCACAGCCAATGGCGTGAAACTTTTTACGCATTCTCCAGCAAATATTACTGGGATTTTTGCCTATGAATGGACTCCGGATGCAAATACTCCAGAAACAGTAAAAATTTACACTACGGGTATTGCTGCAGACAGTAAAAACGGCAATAATGGAGACCAGTTTTTGGAAGCGGAAGGAACTTTAACCAAGGAAAAAACAAATGCCTTAACCCATACCGCTCAAACTGAACTTGAATTATTTCCAAACCCTTGTTTAAATGTATTTAACTCTAAAGTTAATATAAGCGGATCTGTGTATTCTAGCCTTGGACAGTTGGTTTTATCTTTCTCTAACACCAAAACAGTAAATGTCGAAAAGTTAGAAGCTGGTCAATATTTTGTTCATTTTACAGACGAACAAAAGAGTTATACCAAAATGATAATAAAGCTTTAAGCTTCCCAAAGAAATAAAGAGAATGCCTTTGGGTTATACCCAAAGGCATTTTTTTTACTTTTTATACGTCTCACAAGGCATCGTTCTGTTGTTCGATACAGCATGTGCAAGTCTTAAATTGCTCCATCTAAAATACCTTTTTAATCTTCCCCTAAGATGTAAAACATCTTACCTCAAAATGTTTATCTTTGCCCACGTTAAAAAAATAAATCATGAAATTTGATATAGCAATTATCGGTAGTGGCCCAGGGGGCTATGTAGCAGCAATTAGAGCATCCCAATTGGGTAAAAAAGTAGCGATTATTGAAAAGGAAAGTTTGGGCGGTGTTTGCCTAAACTGGGGATGTATTCCTACCAAGGCTTTGCTTAAATCAGCACAAGTTTTTGATTACATCAACCACGCAGAAAGTTATGGTATTACAGTTAAAGATGCCAAACATGATTTTGATGGCATGGTGCAAAGGAGCCGCGGTGTTGCCGATAACATGAGTAAAGGAATTGCGTTTTTAATGAAAAAGAACAAAATTACTGTTATAAACGGTCATGGAAAGCTTGTGGCGAAAGGTAAAATTGAAGTGGATAATGGAGAAACTGTAGAAGCAGATCATATTATATTGGCTACAGGAGCAAGAAGTAGAAAATTACCTACGGTTCCTCAAGATGGCAAGCATATCATTGGTTACCGAGAAGCCATGGTGCTTGACAAACAGCCCAAGGAAATGATTATTGTAGGCTCTGGAGCGATTGGAATGGAGTTCGCCTATTTCTATAGCACTATTGGAACGAAAGTTACAGTTGTTGAGTATATGCCTCGTATTTTACCGGTGGAAGATGAAGATGTGAGCAAAGCGATGATGATGAATTACAAGAAAAAAGGTCTTGAAATTCTTACGGATAGCAGCGTAGAAAAAGTAAGTGTTTCGGGAGGAGTTTGCTCGGTAGAAATAAAAACTAAAAAAGGAATGGAAACACGCACCTGCGATGTGGTATTAAGTGCTGCAGGTGTTGAAACGAATTTAGAAAATATTGGCTTAGAGGCTCTTGGAATAAAAACAGAGAAAGGTAAAGTTGTGGTAGATGATTTCTACAAAACAACGGCTGATGGTGTTTATGCCATCGGTGATATTGTTCCTGGTCCTGCCTTAGCCCACGTAGCAAGTGCCGAAGGCATTATTTGTGTTGAGGCCATTAGTGGTGAAAATCCAGAACCGTTAAACTATGGCAATATCCCGGGATGTACATACACTCACCCGGAGGTGGCTAGTGTTGGGTTAACGGAAGAACAAGCGAAAGAAAAAGGATACGAGCTTAAAGTTGGAAAGTTTCCTTTTAGCGCAAGTGGTAAAGCAAGTGCTGGTGGACATAAGGATGGTTTTGTGAAAGTAATATTTGACGCAAAATATGGAGAATGGCTAGGTTGCCATATGATGGGAGAAGGAGTAACTGATATTATTATTGAGGCGGTAGTTGCGAGAAATCTTGAAACTACTGGGCATGAAATTTTAAAATCTGTACACCCCCATCCTACAATGAGTGAAGCGGTTATGGAAGCTGTGGCGCAAGCTTATGGGGAATGCATTCATTTGTAAATAATATATTTAAGATTATAAATTCTAAAGACCGTTTTGTTCATTCAAGACGGTTTTTTTATGCAAATAATTCTTGATCTTATTCTCCTTCCCTTCTTAAGATTAGCATATCTCAATCAATTAAGAAATTATACCTGAATATAAATTCCTCCTTTTAATAGTTTCTGTAAAAAGCAGCTATATGTAAAGGAATATCCTTTTTTGTCCCAAATACTGGATTGTATTCTTTTATGCTTATTCCCTTCAATAGAGCGAATTTCCTTGATACTTCTTATAGAGAATATGATTTTTTTTGTGAACCCAGAGGGATAGTATACAAACCCAATTCATTTAGATCCAATGGAGCTAAATACACCAATAAGGGCATTGTTCTTTTACTGCGCTAAATGGGACAAATACTGGAGCATTATGTTGGAGAAACAATTTTAATATACAGTCCTATCCGTATTTATCTTTGCCTTATGGAAAGACCCATTTCTAATTTTATTGAAGAGCATTTTTTACATTTCAACTCAGCAGCATTAGTTGATGCAGCCCGCGGGTACAGCCAACATTTAGATGAGGGTGGTAAAATGATGATTACCCTTGCAGGCGCTATGAGCACAGCGGAACTTGGCAAATCCCTCGCAGAAATGATTCGGCAGGATAAGGTTTCCATAATTTCGTGCACCGGAGCAAATCTTGAGGAAGATTTAATGAATTTAGTGGCCCACAGTCATTATAAAAGAGTTCCAAATTATAGAGATCTAAGCCCGCAAGAAGAGCGTGATTTATTGGATAATCATTTCAACAGGGTGACTGATACGTGCATACCTGAGGAAGAAGCCTTTAGGCGACTTCAAAAGCACATTTATGCTATATGGAAAAATGCAGAAGATGCAGGAAAACGATTTTTTCCGCATGAGTACATGTACCAAATTCTGTTGAGCGGTGAATTGGAACAGTATTATGAAATTGATCCAAAAAACAGCTGGATGCTAGCGGCAGCTGAAAAGAACCTTCCTATTGTTGTGCCTGGATGGGAAGACAGTACCATGGGCAATATTTTTGCCAGTTATGTTATTAAAAATAAACTTAAAGTAGATACCGTAAAGAGCGGGATCGAATACATGACTTATCTCGCTGATTGGTATCCGAAAAACAGTGGAGGTAAAGGAATTGGGTTTTTCCAAATTGGCGGAGGTATTGCGGGAGATTTCCCCATTTGTGTAGTTCCTATGTTATATCAAGACTTGGAAATGGAACAAACACCATTTTGGAGTTATTTCTGCCAAATAAGTGACAGTACTACAAGTTACGGCAGTTATAGTGGAGCGGTACCCAATGAAAAGATAACCTGGGGGAAATTAGATATTGATACACCCAAATTTATTGTTGAAAGCGATGCAACTATTGTAGTTCCACTCATGTTTGCGTATATTTTAGGTTGGTAATATAGATGTATGAATTTACTTGAAATAAGAGAAAAAGAACAGGTCGAGAAAGTGGTAAATAAGCATTATGAGCTGCTTTTAAAGGATCCTAAAACTCGGGAGATATTCCAGCATTTAAAGCTAGAAAAGCACCTTCCTAGAATATATGACTTTTGGTGTTTTGTACTGCAAATTAATCCTGAGGAAAATCAATACAAAGGCAGCGTGTTTGAGCCTCACACAAAGCTAAACTTGAAAGCAGAGCATTTCGACATTTGGCTAGGACACTTAGCTGAAGCACTTGAACCTTTCCAAGGAAGCAAGGCAATAGAATGGATGGAAAAAGCGAATCAACAAGCTATTTTATTTAAGTACAAACTTGGCTTGGAACCCCATCAAATTAAGATTAAAAAAAGATAAGTCACCCTTTAGCACTTGCTTTTTTATGATAAAAGAGCCCATATTTAAAAATAAAGAGCAAAAAAAAGCCCTCCATGAAGAGGGCTTTTCCATAATTAATGAGGTTTTACTTAACGCAAGCTACAAACTTGGTCCACTGTTTTGTGTTTAGCACACCATGCAATTCGCGTAGCATTTTTTTGTAGCAGTTCTTAAAAGCCACGTGAAGCTTTTCTTTGATTTGTGCTTTTCTTAAATCTTTAGCAAAACTAACTCTCAAGCTATAAACAGATTTCACTAACTCTTTTTTTGTGATTTTTCCATTCTTATAGGAATATACCAAGCGCTTATATTTGGCAATGTAGGGAGCTCTAATTTTAGAATACAGGGCTCTCGCTCGTTTAACTGAGCTTGATTTACAATCTCTATATTTACCTAAAAGGAGTTTTACTTTTAGTACTTGTTTTTTTTCTAAATCAAGTTTTCTTAAACAGTGAATGAAACTTTTAGCAGCAATTCTCTTGCGCTTAGCTTTCATGCTTTTTCCTGATCCCGCTACTCCTTCTTCAACATCTGCATCTTCAAAATCGGTCTCATCTACAAAGTAATTTGGATTAATTCCTTCGTTCTCTATTTCAAAAAGTTCTGAATTTTCATCGGCAATGATGTCATCTGGGCTAATCTCAGCATCAGCTATACGAGCTGCATTTTCAATTTCATCTTCAAAGCGATCTTGAGATACGTCTTTTACTAATTCTTTTTTACATCCGCTTGCGATAACAATCATTAAAGCAGAAAGGGTGGCTAATTTTAGAATGTGCTTTTTCATAATACTTTTTTTGTTTCTGCCCTTTTGACATCAAAAAAGTAATATGGTTGCATTCATTCGTAAAAAAACATCGCTAACCATTGACTAGCAAATATTTAGCTAAAAGAATAATTCTTTAAAGTTTGCAATAACCATAGGCATAGCACCTATAAGAAGGATAACTAAAGTACAAAAAGCGATAGTTATTTTTTGACCTGCAGTTGTATTTAGTTTAGGTAATGGATTATCTGTTCTGGACATAACCGCATATTTAAAGAAGTTAAAGTACACTCCAATTCCTATGGCTGAACCAACTAGTGCGGCTACCACAAGCCATGGCTTTACGTAGAAGGCCGCTGTTAAGATCGCATATTTACCAACAAACCCAATGGTAAGTGGAATTCCTATCATGGAGAACATGGCCACTATTAATGCGAATGTGAGACCTTTATTATTCACTCCTAATCCTTCAAATGCTTTAAGATCACTTGTTTTACCTTCACTATCTAAAATATCAATAATAGTAAAAACAACGAGTGTTGCCGAAATATAACCTGTTAAATAAATTAATAAATTCCATACATTATCACTGAAGTCAACACCTACGAATGCGATGAGCATATACCCTGTTTGAGCAATGCCAGAATAAGCCAATAGTCGTTTTGCATTGGTTTGCATACTCGCTGCCGCATTTCCCAGTATGATAGAAATTGCACTAGACACAATAACTGCATTCATCCATACGGGTTCCTTTAGCTCTCCAAAACCAACTGCAAACAGTCGTATAAATCCTGCAAAAGCGGCGGCTTTTACAATGGTAGCCATAAAAACAGTAGCTCTGTTGGGGCTTCCCTCGTATACATCGGGACTCCAAAAATGAAATGGAATGGCTGCAACTTTAAATAATAAGCCTACTAATATTAATAACACTCCTGAAAACACAAGTGGCGTAGCTAAATTCATATGTCCCATCATATAAGAGGCTTTATTTAAGCCCTCTAAATCTAAACTACCTGTTCCACCGTAAATAAATGCACAACCCATCAATAAAATAGCGGTACTAAAAGCACCCATAAGAAAATACTTAATAGCAGCTTCATTGCTTGAAGCGTACTTTTTGTTGGCTCCAGCTAAAACATATAGAGGGATACTTAATATCTCGATACCCAAGAACATCATTACTAGATGGGTAAAACCAGAAAGTAATATACCGCCACATAGGCTAAACATTAATAAGCCTAGGAGATCCGCTCCCATGGTTTTAACGGGCTTAAGACTTAATAAAATAAGAAATAAACTCAACATTAAAAGCAATGAAAACAACTGAGATGAGAAGTCAAAAAGCATCATTCCACCCGCCCTCATTTTTATTTCAACGGGCCACACTTCTTTGGAAAGTAACTGTATTACCGTAACCGACATGGCAGCAGCAAGAGTAAAAAGAGCTATTGGAATAGAAAATGATTCTTGTTTTTTAATTCCAAGATATAAACAGAGCAGAGCTCCTACAAAAATTATAATAAGTGCTATCATGAGACTCCCTCCACTGTTTCTTTAATCATATTCAAAATATTTTCTGAACTGGCTTCTGTTAATTCCACAATCCACTGAGGATATATTCCCATACCAATAACCATGGCACTTAAAATAATAAGTGCTGGCCATTCGCTTTTCTGAAGATCTGGGAAGTCGAAATTTTCTCCACTAGGCCCACCCAACATTCCTTTTTGATACATTCTAAGCATATACACAGCGCAGAGAATAACGGTGAGACCGGCTATCACTCCCAATATCGTATGGTATCCAAATATAGATTTTAAAAGGAGTATTTCTCCTGGGAAACCATTGGTAAATGGAACCGCCATAGTACCTAAGACAAGGATTAAAAATAATGCTGCAAAATAAGGAGCTTGCTTTGCAATGCCTCCAAGCTGAGTTAAATCTCTTGTTTGGGTTCTGCGTTGTATAATATCTATGCAAAGAAATATACCCACCACATTTATACCATGCGCGAACATCTGTACCAAAGCTCCTTGAAGGCCAACGATTGTAATTGTTGCAATACCTGCTGCAATTAATCCTACGTGGCTTAAAGAGGCAAAGGCGGTTAGGCGTTTCATTCCATTCTGACGTATGGCTATTAAAGCTCCGTGAATAACAGCTATTACCCCAAGTATAATTATAAGATTAGACCAAAACTCATAGGTTTCTGGAACCATTGGAAAGAACCAACGGATTAGACCATACAATCCCATTTTGAGCATAATACCACTCAACAATTGTGAGGCTGGCGTAGGTGACTCTGCATAAGTACTCGGCTGCCAAGCGTTAAATGGCAATAATGGTATTTTAACTGCAAATGCAATAAAAATGCCCAATCCTACCCACATCGATTCAGTGGTACTTAATTTAACCGCTACGAGGTTGTCGTAAGCAAAAGTATGTCCATCAACAAGGCCTTTAGAACCCAAGTAAATGAATGAACCTAGCATAGCTAAACTACCCATGAATGTATAAATGAAAAATCGTGTAGTCGTTTTGTAATCACCTGTTTCGCTCCACAAAGCACAGAGAAAATATATGGGTATTAAAGCTAGCTCCCAGAAGACGTAGAACATAATCCCATCATTGGATACAAACACCCCGATAAGGGCAGCTTGCATAAATAAAATTAATGAATAGAACAAGGATTCTCGTTTCCATTCTTTTCTCATGGCTCCTAACAAAATAACCACCATAAGGATGTTGGTTAGCAGCAGCATGAGCATGCTTATTCCATCAATTCCAACAGAGAAATGTACGGCATCTGAAAACCAAGGAGTATCAAAAACAAACTTTTTGGTTCCGTCGGCAACAAATGACTGAAGCATAAAACTATTATATGCTAAGGTTAGGATAGCTCCTAAAAGGGCTACCATCTTTGCCATTCCTTTGGGAACAAAGTAGGTAATGATAGAGGCGATTATTGATATTAATATTAGTTCCATAGTTTCAAACAAATTGCACTTAAAAATAAAACTAAGAATACGGCTAAACTCATATAAACTAAATAGTATTCGATATTTCCGTTTTGCACTCTGGCGTTAAGCCTTGCAAGTGCAGTATTCCACCCTTTAATAGATTTGGGAATCAAACCTATGATATTCCTATCAAACCACGAGGAATAATCCCCTAAGGTCTCGGTGGGTTCAACAAACATTTTGTCATAGGCCTCATCCACATAAAGCTTATTTGCCAATGCGAGAGCTGATTTTGACATTTCATTATCTTCCTCTGGAACTGCCGATTGCAATACGTATTTTCTGTATTGCAGAATAAAAGCCAAAAGGAAAATAAAGATGGCGACTCCAACCAACATATATTCGATGCTGTGCGATACATGAACCGGGTTTCTTAAAATTGGCAAATTAGGCTCAATCCAATGGTGCAGCTTTTCTGAGAGACTTCCTGCATATTTAGGTAGGTTTAATAGTCCACCAAACACACTTAAAACAGCAAGGATCATTAATGGAATAGTCATTAACCAAGGGCTTTCGTGCAAGTGGCTTTTTTGCTCTTTAGTTCCTCTAAAAGTACCAAAGAAAACCACAAATAATAATCTAAACATATAAAACCCAGTAAGTGTGGCACTAATAATAGCTATTCCCCAAACCCATCGATTGTGACCAAAAGCAGAAGCTAAAATTTCATCTTTACTAAAGAAACCACTCAAAAATGGGAAACCTGATATGGCCAAGGTTCCAATTAAGAACGTAATGAAAGTAATAGGCATGCTTTTCCTTAAGCCTCCCATTCGTCGCATATCTTGCTCATCGCCCATGGCATGAATAATAGAGCCTGAACCTAAAAATAGTAGTGCTTTAAAAAAGGCATGTGTAACCAGGTGGAACATGGCTGCTGAATAAGCACCCACTCCTAGAGCAATAAACATAAATCCCAATTGGCTCACTGTTGAGTAGGCCAAGACTTTCTTAATGTCATTTTGTTTTAGGGCAATGACCGCAGCTACCAGTGAGGTGGCTAAGCCAATAAACATAATTAAATCGTTGGCGCTGCTGGAGAGCATAAAAAGGGCTTGATTTCTTACAATTAAATACACTCCTGCCGTAACCATAGTAGCAGCATGTATTAATGCGCTTACAGGTGTAGGGCCCGCCATTGCATCGGGAAGCCACGTATACAAAGGAATTTGCGCACTCTTACCCATCGCACCCACAAATAGAAGAATACTTATGGTTGTTATTAAATGTTCAGGTAAAGCACCGCTTTGCGCAGCATCTGAAATAACTGAAAATTCAAAACTTCCTACGTAAATAGCGCAAAGAAAAATAGCCAACAGTAGACCTAAATCCCCTATTCTATTCATAATAAATGCTTTTCGGGCTGCTTTTCCAAAACTTGGGTTTTGATACCAAAAACCAATCAAAAGGTATGAGCAAAGTCCTACTCCTTCCCAGCCAAAAAACAATACCAATAGATTTGAACCTAACACTAAAATAAGCATGTTAAAAACAAATAGGTTTAGGTAAGCAAAAAACTTATAAAACCCTTCGTCACTGCTCATATACGAAATGGAATAGACATGTATGAGTAAACCAACACCTGTAATTACAAGTAGCATAATGGAAGTTATGCGATCTGCAAAAAGTGTGAACGATACATTAAATCCATCGATGGCGAGAAAGGTAAATAATTGTTCTGAGATTCCTTTCGGGTCTGCACTTACTGTATTAAAAACGTCTATAGAAAAAAGAAAGGATCCAAGAACTACAGATGAGGCGATAAAACCTACCAAAGGTTTTGGCAGCTTTTTACCAAAAAGAATGGAGAAAGCAAATCCGATAAGGGGCAATAATATAATCCAAGCTAACATATCCTATCCTTTTAAATTGTCTAAGAAACTAACATCGGTATTTCGAGTATTTCGGTAAATACTCACCAAAATTGCCAAACCTACAGCCGCTTCTGCTGCGGCCACTACCATTATAAAAAATACAAATAATTGTCCATTGCTGTCTCCCAAGTATGAGCTAAATGATACAAACATTAGATTTACTGCATTTAACATTAACTCTATACACATTAATAGAATTATAGCATTACGTCTGTATAGCACACCAAAGAGGCCGATACAGAATAGAAGTACAGATAAAAACAAATAGTTACTGATTCCTACTTTATCAAAAATATGAAAACCTGTTTCTAACAAACTCATGATAATTCCTCCTTCTTTTCTCTTTTTCCCAGAAGAACAGCTCCTACCATTGCAGATAGAAATAATATGCCTGTAAGTTCAAAAGGCACTAAATATTTTGTAAATAGCATTTGACCTAAGTTCTTTATTAAACCAACCTCTCTATCAAGACCTGGTTGAATGTAATCATCAATACTTACCAAAGCGGCTACAAGAACAAACAAGAGCAATAAACCCGATATGCTTGCAATTATGCCCCAAGATATGTGTTTTACTGGTTCGGTTTCTTTTTTTAGATTAAGTAGCATAAGCACAAAAAGAAACAATACCATAATTGCCCCTGCATAAACGATGATGTTTACGATGGCTAAAAACTGTGCATTAAGCATTACATAATGCACGCTTATGCTCAAAAAAGTGACGATAAGCGCTAGAACACTGTACACAGGTTTTTTGCTGGTTACAACGTACAACGCACTTAAAATGGTTATGAAAGAAACGACAATAAATGGCCAGAACTGAACATTTGGTCTCGTTTCAAGTAAAAGAGTTAATAGCATAGGTTCCTATTGGTAAGTCCAGACCTTTCTTTTTTCTACACTGATAGGAGCATCAATGGGTTCCACTAATTTATCCTTACCGTATATGAAATCTTCTCTACTGTATTCTGCGTCTACAATTCTATCAGTTAAGAATATGGCGTGTTTAGGACAGGCTTCTTCGCACAAACCACAAAAAATACAGCGCAACATATTAATTTCATATTTCTCGGCATATTTTTCTTCTCTGTAAAGATCTTCTTCCTCTTTTTTTCGTTCGGCAGCAACCATCGTAATGGCTTCAGCCGGGCATGCTACTGCACACAAACCGCAGGCTGTGCAACGTTCTTTGCCATCATCATCTCTTTTCAAAACGTGCTGGCCTCTGTAAACATCTGAAAATTCTCTTTGAACTTCCGGATACTTCAGAGTATTATTTTTCATAAAAAAATGCTTCAAGGTAATCCACATTCCTCCAAAAATTGCAGGGAGATAAATCCTCTCCTTGAAACTCATTTTCTTGTTAACAACCTGTTTTGATCTATCGGTGAGTTGCATACTATTTATCTGTTTATAATTGAAGACATTAAATTATTCTATTCTTCTCCCGCTACTATATTTCGAGATTTGAGTTTATATCCTTTTTGAAGGCTTCCATCGCTTTTCGCTTTTTTGATACTATCCAAAGAAATATCTTTTATCCAATCGCCATCCTTGGTATAAACCCAAATTTTTGCATTCGGCACCTTGCTATATTTGATGTAAAATTTATTTCCATCTTTTGCTGCTGGCAAAATAGTGGTGGGTGTATTACTTACCAAGTAGATCTGTTCAATAGATTTAGTTTTATCCTTAAAACAAGTTTGTTTGCTTCTACCCGCTTTACTGGTGTGAAATTGCATTCCAGGACAATGCACGGGTACATTTACTTGCACGTCACTTTTTCCTTTTCGCACACGCACTCTACCTGCCCTATTTCTTTGCCTATCGAGATATTCATCATCTACACTTACTACAGCTTCTAAACGAGCTCGTTTGTAACTTTCCTTATCTAAAGAGTAATTAAAGTCGATGGGCTCTGTAAAGCAAGAATCTCCAGGTAAGCCAATATCAAATATTCCGCCCCAAATTTTACCGTTTCCTTTTTTATCTACTAAGGGAACTCCTGCGCCTATAATTTCCTCTACTGTACTTAATTTTTTAATGGTAATACAGTTGATTTTGCCTTCGCACAATCTTCTCCACTCACATATGTTCATGGTTATATTCATGGTGTTCGTTATGGCCAAGGTCGTATCGTAGTTACACGTATCTGGCTTTATAACAACCGGTGGTGGTTTTGGCGGCTCTATAATAAGAATTTCAACCCGTCTATTCTTCATGGTTTTCTCCTCTTCGGTAGCTCCTTCTACTTCTCTTGGATTGGAACTTCCAAAAAAGCCAATATCCATAAAATCTTCGCTTAATCCTTTTTCTGATAAATAATCAAAGACTTCCCCCGCTCTTTTTTTCGATAATTTCAGATTAAATTCATCAGATCCCGATTTATCTGTGTGTCCTGTAACGATAACCCTAAACTGTTTTTTTGTTCTTAGATCTTTGAGGAGTCGATCCAATTTAGCTATTCCTGCTTCTTTGATTTCACTGCTACTCAAATCAAAGTAAATTTGAACTGCTGGTGCAATCTCTTTAATTTTATCATAATCTACGATGGTTTCTTGAGCGAAACCAGCGCTGGTGAACAATACTAAGGTTAGCGTGAGAAGCGTTTTTCTTAAATTCATTCTTTTATAAAGTTGAGTGGCGAAATTACACCATTCCGTCCGTTGAAAAAACACCGATTTACATAAAATACGAACAAGAAAACCAAGGTACTTATCGGCTCTTTAACTCCTTATTAATTAGGGACAATTCTCGACCCGCCTGACCAGCAACACTAGTATTCTCCTGTGCTCTTCGAGTTAAATAAGGTACAACTGCAGACACGGGCCCATAAGGCAAATACTTGGCTACTTTATAATTTGCATTACTAAGGTTGAAACTAATGTGATCACTCATGCCAAATAGTTGAGAAAAATAGACGCGTGAATCGGAATTCTCCAAACCAAGTTCTCTCATGCGCTTTACGCAATGCAAACTACTCTTTTCATTGTGCGTACCCACACATATACTTACTTTCTCAATATGATCTAGGCAATAATCAATGGCCTCATCGTAATCTTTGTCACAAGATTCTTTGTTGGGTTGTATGGGGTTTTCATAGCCTAGTTCCTTCGCGCGAGCGGCTTCTTTCTCCATATAAGCTCCTCGAACCAATTTAAAACCCATGAAGTGTTTCTTGGTTTTTATTTGATTTTTAAGATAGTCCAATCGATCCTTTCGGTAGAGTTGTATGGTATTAAAAACAATGCTTTTTTTAATATTATATTTAAACATCATTTGTTCCGTTAAGGCATCAATAGCTGGTTGAATCCAAGATTCTTCTGCATCCACAAACAAGTGTACATCTGCCTCGAATGCATGCTTGCAAATAGATTCAAAACGCTCTTTAACTCTAGCATAGTCCTGCTCTTCTAATTTACTTAGTGCTTTGCCTGAACTTACTTTAGCTAGCAGATTAAAGCGACCTATGCCGGTAGTTTTAAAAACAGAAAAAGAAATTTTATCGTTTCCGGAGGCCACATCAATGGTTTTTTTAATCTCTGAGCAGGTTTCTTTAAAGGTCTTCTCATCTTCTTCTCCCTCAACACTGTAATCCAAAATAGTACCTACGTTGCGACTCGCTAATAAATCAATCGCTTTTTTACATTCTCTGATGGACTCTCCACCACAAAACTGATCAAAAATTGTACTTTTAATTATTCCTTTAAATCCAAAGCCCAGCGCCATTTTTGCCATGCCAGGTCCCAGTTTCAGAAGCCATTTATACGAAAATGAATTAAACAACAGGCGCGCCTTCTTTAAATCGTGAGAACTTTTATGAGAAAAAGCGATTTTGGTATTATTAAAGTTTAATTGGTCCTTTTCTGCCATGAGGTATGCAAATATACGTCGACAACTAAATTATTTTTAGCATTTTTGAACGGATTATTTGATTAGAAATGATCTGGAATAGCTAAAGGAAAACTTAAGTTACCTTGCTTAAGTAAAGGCGGAGTTAAATGACAAAATCATAAATCCTAAAAGACTAGTGCAATTTCCAATCGTCCATCATTTGTTTCAACAAAGGATGTTTTTGACGCAGATATTCTACTTTTTCTGCCTCGGTATAGGGTTTGGAGTCGTCGTGCTCAATAATTCCTTTTTCAAAGGTTACCTGAGTAATGGAGCCGCAGGGGTTTGCCCTTGTAAATGAGGCAAAGGAAAACTGTATATCTTCGAAACTACTCAAGGGAGCGCCTGTTGAAATTATTGCTATCAAAACAGTTCCTTCTAAACGGAAAGTAGCATTTTCTATTGCCACTCGCTGGGAAGCTGGAAATGTATGAACAAACTTAGACCAATGCTCTTCGAGGGTTTCGGGAATTACAGTGAGTAAAGGCTTCACTTCTTCTTCAACCTTTGAAATTTCTGTATTGATCGGTTCATTTTCCGTCGCTGCAATTACTTCATGTTTGCCTTGCTGAATTTCATCCGTGGATTCCAGTGTTTTCTCCTCCTGGATTTTATTTAATATTGGTTGTTTTTCTATTGGAGGCTCCTCAATTTCGCTCAGTGAATTATCTAATCCCTCATTTGATGAATTTTCGATAGGAGTCTTGGCATCAATGGTTTGTTCTGGAGCAAATAAGTCATTGGGTGGAGAATCCAAGCTTCCACCTTTTTCTTTATGGGAAGGCAATGCCTCTGTCTCCAGCTCAATAATTGAAGTTTCTGGCGCTGCAGTTTCAAGCTGCACATCTTCTAAACTCTCTGGAATTTCTACCTTGGATTCTTCCTCTATTTGAGGGGATTTGCTTTCCGGAGCAGGCACTTTAGGCTTTCCTTCTGGTATAACATTTCCAAATCGAGAGTTTTCTAGACTCTTTAATTTTACTGGACGCTCAATAGCACCTGTTTTAAATTTTTTATCTGGCGATGCCTCGCCTTCAGCTAATGCTTTTTTTTTTAATTCGGATATATCATCCAAGGAAGCAAGCAAATGATTCAATTGGGTCAACTTCATTAAAAGTAATTCGACCAACAATCTAGGATGACGGCTTATTTTATATTTTTCATCACAGGCATTGGTCAGATCCAAAGCATTCAATAGGAAGCCAGCTTCAATCTCTTCCGCTTGTTCGAGATATTTTTTCTTAAAATCTTCGCTTACATCTAATAGGTTAGCGGTCCGCGCATTTTTACAAATAATTAGATTGCGCAGATGAGCGGCTAATCCTCCCAAAAATATCTGTCCATCAAACCCATTGCTTATAACTTTATCGAGAAGCAATAAGGCAGAGGCCATATCGGCATTTTGACAACAAATTACAGTATCAAAAAACACATCGTAATCTAAAATATTCAATAAATCTAAAGCCTTGGCATAAGTAATATTCCCTTGGGCATAACTCACCAATTGATCGAAAAGAGATAAGGCATCTCTCATTCCTCCATCGGCTTTTTGTGCAATTAGAAAAAGGGCCTTTTCATCATAGGTTACGCTTTCCTTTGCTGCAATTTCTTTCAAGGTTTTAACGATGTCATTAATTTCAATTCTATTAAAATTAAACACTTGACACCGACTTAAAATAGTGGGAAGAACTTTATGTTTCTCTGTGGTTGCTAAAATAAATATAGCATGAGCAGGAGGCTCCTCCAAGGTTTTAAGAAAGGCATTAAAGGCGGCCGAACTTAACATGTGCACCTCATCAATAATATACACTTTGTATTTACCTCTTTGGGGCGGAATACGCACTTGCTCTGTAAGAGCACGCATGTCTTCTACTCCGTTTTTACTAGCCGCGTCCAGCTCAAAAATATTAAATGAGTAATCCGTAGTCTCGTCTTCGCCGTCCTGTTGATTAATTAATTTGGCTAATATTCTGGCACTGGTGGTTTTACCTACACCCCTAGGGCCGGTAAATAAAAAGGCTTGTGCTAATTTATTGGATTGAATCTCATGCAGTAAAGTTTCTGCTACAGCATGTTGACCCACTAAAGCGTCAAAGCTTTCTGGTCTATACTTTCTGGCTGATACTATGAAATTCTCTTCGCTCAAGTGTTGCAAAGTAAATCAAAAAAGGGCATTGAGCAATGGCTTAATGCGGAATTAAAGTGAATGCATCATGGCTTGTGAGATAAGGGCTTAAGGTTTCTTAGTCTTTGGCAAAACCAATGCAGCACCAGTCTCCCTTTACCTCACTAAAGAGGTGATTCAGGTTTATTTTTTTTGCATGATCAATCAAAGTCTTAGCATCCTCTGGCGGAAAACCACTGATGAATAAATAGCCCTTTTGCATAAGTATTTTGCTGTAGGCCGCCATATCAGCTAGTAAAACATTGCGCTGAATATTGGCAAAAATCACATCAAAAGGCTCGGAGATTGAATCCAATAGCTCCACATTCCCCATATCTGATTGAAAGTGAAGTACTCCGTTTTTATTGAAATTCTCTTCGGCATTTTCCTTGCACCACTCTTCTATGTCGATGGCATGAACGAACCTCGCACCTAGTTTTGCGGCAAGTATAGCTAAGATACCGGTGCCTGAGCCCATATCTAAAACCCTGGCCCTATTCATTTGGGCACGAAGCTTAAGTATTGCAACACACATGAGGTGAGTGGTGGCATGATGCCCCGTTCCAAAACTCATTTTGGGCTCTATGATTATTGGAATCCTTGGCTCAATTTCTAAAGTATGAAAAGGAGCAAAGACACATACTTCATTTTCAATCCAAATGGGTTTAAAATAGTTTTTCTCCCATTCTTCATTCCAGTTTTCCTTTTCGATATTATCAAAAATTAAATCATTAGAAAAAGGTAAAACAGCCTGCTGAATATTTGATTTTATCTCATCCGTAAAATCATCTTTTTCGCCATAAGCAAAAACTATATTTTCCTCTTCACTAAAGGTATGAAACGGAAATTCTTGCAGCATGGCAATCATAATTTCACTTACATCAGAGATGTCCGTTTTCCCTTTAAAGGTGGCTTTTAAATACATTTATCCTTTGGTTTTATACCCTAAACTCTCTAAAAAGGCTTTGGCTTTGGCTTGTAAATCTCCTTGTATAATAATGTCTCCATCCTTTGCAGAACCACCTACTCCAAATTTATTTTTTAGCTTTTTCCCAAGTTCTTTGAGGTCATTGGGATTGCCTTTAAACTCTTTTACGACCGTAGTAGACTTACCATTCCTTACTTCTCTTCGAACATATAAGGTCTGTCCTTTTGGTTCCACACGATCTTCTTCGGGTTCATCTGCATCGTAGTTATAGTCTTGATTGGTACTGTAAACGATTCCTCCTCTATTTTTTTTCTTTCCCATTATTTTCTATGTACAAATCCTGCTCGAGGTTGTGCCATTGGCATCACTATTACGTCGTTTATGTTTACATGTGCCGGTCTTGAATTTACCCAAAAAACAGTTTCTGCAATATCCTCTGCCCGCAAGTTATCAAACCCTTGGTATACTTTCTTGGCTCGTTCGGCATCTCCATCAAACCGAACTACGGAAAATTCAGTTTCAACGGCTCCTGGATTCACCGCTGAAACGCGTATTCCATGCTCACACAATTCGTTACGCATGCTTCTATTTAGAGCATCAACCGCGTGTTTTGTGCTGCAATACACATTTCCATTTTCATAGACCTCTTTGCCTGCAATGCTACCAATATTAATGACATGGCCTGACTTATTGGCCACCATTAATGGTGCCACAGCCCTACTCATGTAGAGTAAACCTTTAATATTGGTATCAATCATTTGGTCCCAATGATCGGTATCTCCTTCATGTATTTTGGTTAACCCTTTCGCTAAACCTGCATTATTTACCAAAACATCAATAGAGCTAAACTCTTTAGGGAGCTGGTCCACCGCTTTTTGAACGGCATCTTTGTCTCTTACATCAAAACTAGCTACATGAACTTTTACTCCATAACGCTGGCTAATTTCATTGGCAATATGATTTACTTTCTCTAAGCGACGCGCATTTAAGATGAGGTTGAAATTATTCTGAGCAAAAATTTTAGCACAGGCAGCACCAATCCCACTGCTTGCACCCGTTATAAAAGCTATCGGCATCCGGCAAAGATAAATGCCATTTAACAATTGTCCATTTTCAATGAATCATTTGCGCCTTTCTTTATTTATCTTGCGTTTATTAAATTCATTTGAAGTTAAAAAACTCTCTTCTCTGGCTGTGGTTAATACGAACCGCTTTTAATCTAACAAAAGCTTTTCATATCGATGATACGTTTCACTTATTCGCGGCTCAAGAACCTTTTGACCATATTTATGTGATGAAGGTAAAATAATCCATACTAGCGCAAAATGTACATTCATTTAAACATAACATATTTGGGGGAAAAGGTGCCAAGGGTATTCACTACATTCGCAGGGTAGATATGAAATTCTTTTTTGAATTAGGCCGCTATCTTCTTTTTTTAAGGAGCATGTTTTTTAAACCTGAACGGTTTAGTGTTTTTGTTGAACGCACGCTGCATGAGATGAATAACATTGGAGTAGGCTCTTTACCTATTGTGGCTATCATTAGCATATTTGTGGGAGCCGTAACTACGGTTCAAACGGCGTATCAGCTTATTAGTCCATTCATCCCTGTAAAAATTATTGGCACTATTGTTTCGGATAGTTCTTTATTGGAACTGGCCCCAACCATAACCTGTCTAGTACTGGCAGGAAAAGTGGGTGCAAATATTGCTTCTGAAGTGGGTAATATGCGGGTAACTGAGCAAATTGATGCGTTGGAAGTGATGGGTATAAATAGCAGCGGCTACTTAGGATTGCCAAAAATTATTGCAGGTTTAATTATGATTCCTTGCTTAATTATTTTTGCGAATTTCCTTCTCATATCTGGAGGAATATTGGCCGCACAACTCACAGGAATTATGCCCCCTAACGAATTTATTCAAGGGGCTAGAGATACATTTACCTTTTTTACCTTAAGTGTAAGTATGACCAAAGCCTTTGTCTTTGCTCTTATCATTACCAGTGTAAGCACTTACGAAGGATATTACGCCGATGGCGGCGCATTAGAAGTTGGAGAAGCTGGAACCAGAGCAGTAACGCGGAGCTGTATTTTTATCTTATTTTTTGATTTTATCATTGCGAAGTTGATGTTAAATGCTTGAGCTACAAAACATAAATAAGAGTTTTGGTGACAAACAAGTTTTGTTTGACATTAATGCCAAATTTGAACCGGGCATACCCAATCTTATTATTGGTGCCAGTGGTGGGGGCAAATCGGTCCTTTTAAAATGCATGGTGGGCTTAATGAAACCTGAGAAAGGAAACATTCTGTATGATGGTCGTGATTTTGTGCATTTGGAATATGAGCAGGTCAAAGAAATTCGGCGTGAAATTGGCATGTTATTTCAGGGAACAGCCTTATTTGATTCCTTAACAGTGGCTGAAAATGTTCAATTTCCTCTAAAAATGTTTAGCAAAATGAATGCGAGCGAAATAAAAGATAGAGTCGATTTTTGCTTAAAGCGCGTTCAATTGGAGGGTGCAGAGAATAAATACCCCGCAGAGATTAGCGGAGGAATGAAAAAAAGAGTGGGAATAGCGCGAGCCATTGCCATGGATATTAAATACCTCTTTTGCGATGAGCCAAATTCTGGTTTAGATCCAATTACATCCAGAGTTATTGATGATTTACTCTTGGACATTACTGCGGAGTATGGAATAACAACCATGATTATTTCGCATGATATGAAAACGGCCTTTGACATCGGAGATAAAATACTCTTTTTATACGAAGGAAAAATTCGCTGGCAAGGAAGCAAAAACGAAATCCATTCTGCTGGAAAAGAAATTAAAGAACTCGGAGCATTTATCGCCTCGAGCCAAATATAAAATATATGAATATTGAAGAATTACTTATTGACTTTGAATTACAAAGCGTTTCAGGCGAACAAATCAATACAAGAGATTTATCCAAAAAATCAGCATTGCTTATTGTTGTTACCTGCAATCACTGCCCTTATGCCCTGGCATACTGGGATAGGATTATTAAATTAGCCAAAACTTACGAAGACGATAACATGAGTACTATTGCCATCTGCGGCAATAATACGGAAACGCATCCGGGTGATTCTTTTGAGAATATGCAAATGCTATCCAAAAAATTTAACTTGCCTTTTCAATACTTGCACGACCCTTCGCAAAAAGTCATTAAACAATTGGGAGCCGAACGTACTCCAGAAGTTTTTTTATTTAACAAGGATCGTCAATTGGTTTACAAGGGAAGTATTGATGATAATTGGGAAAATGCAAATGCGGTAATGAGAGCACACTTGGAAGATGCCATTGAATATTGCCTGGATAGTTCAGAAATAGACCATCCAGAAACCCCAGCAGTGGGTTGTAGTATTAAATGGTTGCCAGAAAATATGTCGGTATAAATATAAGATAATGGCACAAACCATTTTAATTACAGGAGCCAGCTCGGGAATTGGACGGGCTATAGCCTTAGAATATGCCGCCAAAGGATGGAACCTGGCATTGATGGCCCGAAATAAGGAAAAATTAACTATCGTTGCCGAGGCCTGCAAAGCGCTCCAAGCCAACACTTTAATTAGCATTGGAGATGTAAGTATTGAGGCAGATTGCCAAACCTTTGTAGAGAGTGCACAGCGCACATTTGGTGACTTGCACGTGCTCATTAATAATGCAGGTATTAGCATGCGCGGAGTTTTTAAAGACACGGATCTATCCGTGCTAAAAAACTTGATGGATGTAAATTTTTGGGGAACTGTAAATTGCACAAAACATGCCCTACCTCATTTACTAAAAACAAAGGGGTCTGTGGTCGGAGTAAGCTCTATTGCAGGTTTTAAGGGACTACCGGCACGTACGGGGTATAGTAGCAGTAAATTTGCCATGCAGGGCTTTTTAGAGAGTTTAAGATGCGAAAATTTAAAAACTGGATTGCATGTACTAATCGCCTGCCCCGGTTATACCGCTAGTAGTATTCGCGAAAATGCTTTGGATTCTAAAGGGAAGGCACAGGGCAAAACCCCTCTAAAGGAAGACAAACTGATGTCGGCCGAAGAAGTGGCAGAAAGAATATACCAAGCGGTGGAGGGCAAAAAGAAATACTTAATCTTAACCATCCAAGGGAAATTGGCGGTTTTTATAAATAAATGGTGGCCCAGCTTAGCTGACAGGCTCACTTATAATGTAGTAAAAAAGGAGCCGAACAGCCCCTTTTAATCACATGCATTTTCTTTTGTATCTTTACCTTCAGTGATATTGGTACCTTGAAAAATCCCAGAAAAGGGATGCATCAGATATCTATGTCGGTGGATAACTATGTCTCTGCCAAGGACCAAGACACATAAATAAAACAAAAATGAATATACAGATAGAAACTCCCCGACTTCTTCTACGTCCTTTCACCTTAAATGATATTAAGGCTTCTTATGAGATGAACTTGGACCAAGAAATAAGTAAATATACAGGCGACGGTGGAGTAATAGGTTATGAGGAAATGGAAAAGCGCATCAAAGACGTTATTTCAGGAGATTATAAAAAATATGGATATGGCCGTTTTGCCGTTGAATTAAAAGGAGTTGACGCATTCATAGGCTTTGCTGGCTTAAAATACTTGCCGGAATACGGAGTAACTGACCTAGGCTATCGATTCAAAAAAAAATATTGGGGCCAAGGAATTGCTACAGAAGCCGGGAAAGCCTCTATAGAATATGGATTTGACTGCTTAAATTTATCAGAACTAAAGGCTTATGCAATGAGAGAAAATAAGGCATCCGTTCATGTGCTCTCAAAATTAGGCTTTATTTATGAAATGGATTTGACAGAAGATGATTTGACCTACCAACAATTTGCATTAACACGAATAGCCTAGGACCTCACATAAAAAAAGCCTTCTACTCATTCGAGCAGAAGGCTTTTTCGATATTAATTTTAAAAGGCTACCCTTTTTTGGATCTTGAGCCTAAAACGTCATCAATCATTCCGTATTTCTTTGCTTCTTCAGCCGTCATCCAGAAATCACGATCTCCATCCTTTTCGATCTTAGCATATTTCTGTCCGCTATGATCTGCGATGATGGTGTATAGTTCTTTCTTTAATTTATTAATTTCCTGATAAGTAATTTCAATATCACTGGCTTGCCCTTGAGCTCCACCAAGCGGTTGGTGAATCATAATGCGGCTATGTGGTAAAGCAGTACGCTTTCCTTTTTGGCCAGCACACATAAGAACAGCTCCCATACTTGCCGCCATTCCCGTACAAATAGTAGCAACATCTGAGCTAATGTATTGCATGGTATCGTAAATGGCTAAACCTGCATAAACACTTCCTCCAGGACTGTTAATATATATTTGAATATCTCTATTTGGATTGCTGCTTTCTAAAAACAGCAACTGACCCATTATAATGTTTGAAACATCCTCATAAATAGGAACTCCTAAAAAGATGATGCGATCCATCATTAAGCGACTAAAAATATCCATAGCTACTGCGTTCATTTGGCGCTCCTCAATAATATTTGGAGTCAAGCCAACCGGAGTATTTGGGGCTATGGCATCTATGTACTGGTCTACATAAAGACTGTTCAAGCCTAAGTGTTTCACCGCGTATTTTTTAAATTCTTTTCCTATTTCTTCGGGTCTCATATTTACAAATTTAATGTTTGTGTTCGTTAACCATCTTATAATATTTCTCGATGCTGATCTTTTTTTCTTTTAAGGTAATAATTTGCTTAATCGCATCATATACCTTTCTATAAACCACTCGATCACCCATTTGTTCAACAAACTCTCTTTCTTTTAGCTTTTTCTCAACTGTTTCAGCAATAAAGGCATCTTGTATGCTCGCATTCATTCCATATTGACGGTACATGCTCACGAAATAAATAGAGGCTTCTTCTTTAATATCTTCAGCATTGGCCTTTATTTCTTCTTTTTCTGCTACTTTTTCGACAATAAGTCTTCTTACTAAAGCTTCTCTTTCCTTTGCATAACGCTCATCAATATTCTCGGCATTGTATTCCTTCTCATTAGATGCTTGCAACCAGCGTTTTAAAAAGTTATCTGGTAAGTTTAAGCCATGTTTTTCGATGATATAATCACCAATTTCATGATCTAACCAAGTTTGCGCTTCATTAGCATAATATCTTTCCAAGTTAGATTTCACTCGTTCTCTGTATTCCTCTTCGTTTTTCGGGAAATCTTCAGCGCCAAACATATTCTTGTAAAAGTCCTCGTTCAACTCAGCTAATGTGCGTCTTTTCACTTCTGTAACTTCGATAGTAAAGGAGTCATTTAAATCATTCACTCCTTCTTTTGGCATAGCCAATGTATTTGAAATTACCGTTTCATTATCATTAAAGACCTTTTTAATATTGGCTTCAAGTGTGTCGCCTGCTTTAAGACCTAAAAACTTCTTTTGAAGTTTCTTATCTTCAATCATATTGGCAACAAAAGAAATGGTCGCTTTTTCAACGCCACCTTCTAGAGCAGTTCCGTCTTCGTTTAATTCTGTAGCAAAGGCATATATAATATCTTCTCCCTCAGAAACATCTACCACTTCCATATCGCCTGATTGCTCTCTCGCATGAGCAATATCCTTATCAATCTCCGTATTGGTAACTTCTAGTTTGTATAAGGTAAGTTTATCTTTTTTATCAATACTCAGCTCAAAAGAAGGAGCCAGTCCCAAATCAAAAGCAAAAGAAAACTCTTCGTTACTTTCCAGGTCAATTTTACTCTCCAACGAATCACTACTCATGGGATATCCTAAAATATCTAATTTATTTTCAGTGATGTATTCATTCAATTTCTGAGAAGCCATTGAGTTCAACTCATCAGCCAATATGGATTTCCCATACATTTTGTTCACCATAGCCATAGGAGCTTTGCCCTGTCTAAAGCCTTTAAGAACAACTTTCTTCTGAAGTTTTTTAACTTCATCATTTACCTTTTGTTCGTAATCTTCTTTTGCTATATCTACAACGATCGTAGCATTAAGGTCATCAATTTTGTCGTATTTAACGTTCACGGGATATCTATTGTAATTATTGTACCAAATTTAATCAGCTGACAATCGGTCAGTTCGAGGCATTTTGCCAAACCCTTAAAACAATTAAAAACCCACATCTAGGATGCAGGTTTTCGTTTAAAGTGCACGCGGAGGGACTCGAACCCACACACCTCACGGCACTAGATCCTAAGTCTAGCGCGTCTACCAATTTCGCCACGCGTGCAAATGGGCTGCAAATATAGCTTTATTTTTTATAATCGAAAAGCGCTATTTCATATTTATATACGCTGCCGTCCTTCAGTTTTACTTGTACATCAAATCGGTCTCCAGCCTTTGTATTAGAGGCACTTACCGAGGGCTCAAATATTAAAGTTTGCAAGGTTAATCCAGGCAATGCCTCTACCCTTACTTTTGAAACCTCCACTGCATTACCTGCCTTTGAAACAGAAACAGATGCGCCGGATAAATTAGCATTTAAAGCAAAAGACCATTTTCCAAACAAAAGCATGCGTGGAGCTAAACCTTGAGGAGGCCAGCACACAAAATGGGTTCTATGATAATCGTTCGACCGAGTATTACTTGTATCCAATAACCAAAATACACTATTGTCTTCTGCAGCGCCAAAGCCACAATATTGATTGCCAATATTTAAAAGAGACTGCCTATTCGCTAACTCCGTGCTTTTCCGATCATTCATTAAGTTAGTTATGGCCTGTGCTGGGTTATTGTCTAAAACTCCTTGCACAATCTTAGCCGCCTCTTTTCCCTCCGCTGAATAGCAGGGATGAGTACTAGGCTCGGGGTCTCTAGTAAAAACACCCTTCCCAGAATACATAATTGCAGCAGCCTGACTACTGGCTAAGCGCCTTTGACTTAAATATATAGGCTCTAAAATTCCTGCATTTTGTCTAAAATAATTCAATCTACTAATCACCTTTTTTAGCGTGCTATCTGGCATACGGCCTGGATCGCAGTACCTTGCAGATCCTGTCCAACCCGTTTGGGCCACTTTACGGCCATTTACTTGTTTATATGCAATAGCAGATCCAACAAAACGTTCTTCAAAATCTCTTTTTGCAATATCTTCTTTTAAGGCATCCAATGGCAAGCCTGTTTCCATTTGTAATCCCCGGAATGTTTGCCAAACATCCTCCATGTTTCCAGCTTTCATTTCAAAATCATACACCTGTTTAAGCAACTTTATCTTGGCAGATTTCAACTCTCTCGTTCGGCCAAAATCAATCATTAAAGAGGAACACATAAATAATTTATCATCCAAGATGGTTCGACTTGCCGCCTCATTTAACCATGATCTAAAAAAACTTAATTGGGCATTTTTGATTGCATTATTTTTTGGGAAAGAAGTTCTCCCATCTTCAAACATAATGGCTGTTAATCTCCTACTGACATTTTTATCAGGATTGGTTAATAATCTTTCCGAATGAAATTCTGTATACCCTTTAAATTTATTGATGTGCGTGAACCATTTTTTAAAGAAATAAGCCGCAAGCTTTCTGGTATTGGTTCTCAACCCGTAATCCAAACATTTAAAAACGAACGCTAAAGAATCTTTAATTAAAAATTCATCTACCCCATTTTTTGCATTTTGACGTATATCATGCTGTTTTGCTTGATAGAATGCGGTAAAGGCCGTATCCACCAAACCATCCTCGCCATTGGATGAATAGCGCGCCATTTTATCTAAAAAATACGAGTTTTGATTGGTAAGAAAGAAACTATCACTCGGGAAAAAATACAATCCCTTATTAACAATCTCAATAAAATCTACAGTTATTCCGCGTCTAGCAGATTTTTTCAAATCAAAGACCAATAATTGTTTTGCATTCTTTCGCAGAAGAGGATGGAGCGGAAATAGCTCAAGTCCCATTTCTGTATAAAACTGCGCACTATCAAATAAACCTTCTTTTAAATAATATTCACCCAAGGTAGCAAAAGGCTCCCACATATAAGTTTGGGAGTGTAAGGAATCAAAATATGCATCATACATCCAATAAGATACAGGCTTTAAAATCTCCACACCATCATATACTTTCCCTTGGGAATAATACGATAGACCTTGCATTGCTCTGGCAATGGTATCACCAGTCATTTCAAAGTTATCCCGGTAAAGCAAAATAGCCTTTGAATATCGCTTTTGGGCATAAGACCTTAAGGCCTCTTGATTGGTTTTTTTAACAATGCGTTGAACGTAGGTGTTGTATTCTTTTTTTAACGTTTTACTTTCATCCTTTTCAATGCCTTTTTTTAGAGACTTAACGGCTTTCTTAAAATAATTGATATCTCCTGTTTTGTATTTAGACATCTCGCTCATTTCAAGTTCTGCTGCAGCTCTAATAAAATAGCACTCAATGGCGTATCTGTCTTCTTTTAGACATTTTTCTGTTAACTTTAACGCTTTAGAATATCTCTTTTGCAACAAATATTCTTTTGCTTTCATCTTGCATTTATCATCTGCATGAAGGCTAATAATTGTAAAAAAAAGGGCGAGGAGAAAATATTTTTTCATGGGGATTATTTTGTGAATCTGTTGCGAATTAAAGGTAGGAAATACAACGAAACAATATCCGTTGATATTTGAAGAGGATAATCATTATATGAAATTTTAGCAGTAGGCAGCAAAAGCCATGAATATATCGTTGAATACTACGATGTTACTCTTTTCTACTTCCTATCCTAAGAAATAATTGTCTGTAAAATGCTATTTCAGTAAAACATATCGGGCGGGTTCGTGTTTTTTACTTATCATTGCAGCAATAATGAAGTATATTTCCATATTAGGTGAAAGCAGAAGTGCAAGTACGGGAGACCATGGAATGGATGACCTGCTCAATTTGTATAGGGAATTAGGCTATACCGGTGTTCAAAATTTTTTGGATGGGGTTAATGTTTTATTTGAAGGAGACGGTTCTGAAACGGAGCAAGAAATATCTTTAAGAATAACGAAAGCCATAGAAAAGAAATTCGGATTCAAAGTTCCGGTTATAGCTAGGACCGTTAAAAATATTGAATTATCAATAAAAGCGAATCCATTTGCTAAAATTTACCGAACAGATACCAAAAGCTTGCATTTAACCATGCTCTCTGAAGTTCCATCGGAAAAAGTTTTAACAGAAATAGAAAAAGTAAGTTCTCCTCCTGATGAGTTTACCATTGTTGAAAAAGATGTATTCCTACATTGCTTCGGTAAATACGAAGATTCAAAACTGAATACCCTCTTTTTTGAAGATAAATTAGGAGTGATGGGCGCTACGCGCAAATGGCAAATAGTAACTAAGTTGGTTGATACTGCTAAACGTGTTGAGAAGGAAGCCGCCGCTGCAGCTGAATTGGCAAAAAACACTACTTCTGATGAGGACTAGGTCTATAGTATAGTCCCAGATTAATAGTAAATCTTAATTTTTTTCTACAAATTCCCCTGGATTTCCACCATGGGAAAAATGGTGTAAAAGCACATTCTATTATTGCTTAACATTGCACAAGCCATGTATCAACTAGAGCCCTCTGAAGCTAAAAATAGAATTTTACAACTCACTAAAGAACTGCGTGAGCACAATTATAAATACTATGTTCTGGCTCAACCAAGCATTGAAGATCGAGATTTTGATATGCTGATGCGCGAATTAGAAGATCTTGAGCGTTCCTTTCCCCAATTTATTGAAACGGATAGTCCAACCCAAAAAGTGGGAAGCGACTTGAATGCGGCCTTTGAAACCGTCCCACATAAACGGAGAATGCTAAGCTTAAGCAATGCATATACTTGGGAAGAATTAGACGAGTGGCATGCACGTATCCAAAAAGCTGTTGAAAAGCCAGTAGAATTTGTTTGTGAGTTAAAAATTGACGGATTAGCTATTAGTATCTTTTACGAAAACGGAGAATACAAGCAAGCTGTAACTCGAGGGGATGGAACTCAAGGAGACGATGTCACACAAAATGTAGGCACCATTCGGTCACATCGAAAGAAATTAAGCGCACCATCTTTGAATGCTTTTGAAATACGAGGCGAAATATTTATTCACAGGGCAGGCTTCGAAAAACTGAACAGCGAAAGAGTATTGAAAGGACAACCCATATATGCAAACCCACGGAATCTAGCTTCAGGATCGCTGAAAATGAAAGATGCCAATGAGGTTGCTAAAAGACCTTTGGATATTATACTTTACCACTTACTTACAGATAACAGGACTTTTGATACTCACTGGCAGTCGTTGCAAGAGGCCAAATCCTGGGGAATTAAAACTGCTGAAAGCAGTCGATTGTGCCGTAATTTGGATGAAGTAAAGGAATTTATCAAATCATGGGATACCAAACGGAAAACCCTAGGTTACGATACCGATGGCGTCGTTATTAAGGTAAATGACTTAAACACCCAAGATGAATTGGGCTTCACAGCCAAATCTCCTCGATGGGCTATTGCATATAAATTTGAAACCGAAACCGTGGAGACTACGCTCAAAAATGTGAGCTACCAAATAGGAAGAACAGGGGCCATTACCCCTGTTGCCGATTTGAATCCTATTCAGCTTCTTGGAACCACAGTTAAGCGAGCGAGCCTGCATAATGCCAACGAAATTGAACGCTTAGATGTACGGTTAGGTGATACCGTAATGGTAGAAAAAGGAGGAGAAATTATTCCAAAAATAACTGGAGTAAACCTGTCCAAAAGAAAAAGCGATTCAACCCCAATCATTTTTCCCACCTTTTGCCCAGAGTGCAACAGTCCATTGATTCGAAAAGAAGCCGAAGTACAGCATTATTGCAGCAACGAAATTGATTGTAAACCCCAAGTTATTGGGAAACTAGAGCACTTTGTAGGGAGGAAAGCAATGGATATAAATAGTATTGGTGTGGAGTTATTAAGAGCTTTTCACGAAAGCAATTATGTGAAAAAGCCCGCCGATTTATATGCATTGGAGTATAATCAACTCATGAAACTCGAACGCATGGGAGAAAAATCAGCCTCCAATATCATTGAAGGCATAGAACAATCCAAGGCCATACCATTTCCCAAAGTACTGTTTGGCCTCGGTATTCGATACGTCGGAGAAACTGTAGCAAAAAAACTAGCTGCTCATTTTCTTGCCATTGAAGAACTCATTGCTGCAACTAAAGAAGAACTGGAATCTGTAGAGGAGATTGGAAGTAAAATAGCCCAATCGGTACATGCATATTTCAGAGTTCCTAAAAACATTGAGCATGTGATTCAATTGAAGAATGCTGGACTTCAGTTCAAATCTGAAAAGAAAGAACTTGATGGGGATATCCTTGTAGGCAAAACCTTGGTTGTAAGTGGAACATTTGCTCAGTTTAGTAGAGATGGCATAAAAGAAGCTATTGTAGCCAACGGAGGTAAAGTTGGGAGCAGTGTATCCAAAAACACCACCTATCTTGTCGCTGGCGATAAAATTGGGCCCAGTAAACTAGCTAAGGCGGAAACATTAGGTGTAAAAATTATTGATGAGAATCAATTAATAGCGCTCATTTCTGGCAATAGTAGAATAGAAGAATAAAGAAGGTTCATTGAAAGCCAAACTGAGATATAAAATAGGAGCAAAGATCATTGCTAAAATTGCGCATAAACGCAAAAGGAATTCAGGCATACCTAACTTTCCTGAGAGCAAAAACATACTCTTTATTTTAGATGAAAACACCCTCTCAAACAGCACTCTAATCGATGAGTTAGAGAGAAAATTAATTGCCGAGGGTAAAGCGATTCATCGACTTGTTTTCTTTAACAAAATAAAGAATATACCTGAAAAGGAACTGGATAATACCACTTATATAGGCCGTAAAGATTTGACCCTTTGGGGTTCTCCAAGAACAAAGCAATGCAAAAAAATAATAAATACGCCCTACGATTTTGCAATACACCTCGATATGAACGGAGAGGAGCCCTTAAGGTCATTAAGTACTTTGAGCAAGGCAATTTGCAGGGTTGGATACTTTAGGTCAAGTCGTTCGATCCGTTATTACGATCTAAGCATTGGCTTAAAAGTCCATACCTATTCCTTTACCAATTTCTTAAAAGACATAGACATCTACTTGCACAGAATTAAGTAGATTTGTTAGAGAACATGGATCGAAACGAAAAAGTAACTATTCTCAATGAGGCATGCAAACCAATTTTAGGAGCGCTAAAAGGTAAAAAAATGCCTTTTCAATCTGCAAATACCTACATGGTAGTTTTTATTGGTTCAAATGATGGTGTTTGCATACGATTACCTCTTGCTCAATACCAAAATCTTACGCAACAGCCCTCTGCAAATCATCCGTTAGAACACGGGAGCATAATGAAAGATTTCATTGTAATCCCAGATAATTTATTGATCTCGGAAAGGACTTTGGAATATTTACTTCAGGCATCTTTAAAACACGTAAACAGCTTAAAACCGAAAAAATAATGCTAAATAAAATCCTTAAAATCATTGCACTGCTCGTATTGTCTGTATATGCCCTGGTGGCCGCTAAGAATGTTTTAATACCATTGTTTATAGCCATTTTAATTTGGTTCATTATTTATGAAATCACGACAAACATTCAAAGCATAAAAATAGGCAAGTATCGTTTTCCTCGATGGTTAGCTTATCTTTTTTCTACTATTATTATTGCTACTGCAGGCTATTTCATTCTAAATGCCATGATTCATAATCTAAGAGAAATAAATGAGTTGGCTCCAAAATATCAGCAAAATTTGCGCAACTTTGAAACCTGGGCAAAGAACACATACGATTTAGATCTGGAAATGATTTCTGCAGGCTGGTTAAAAGAGATGGACATTCAGGCCTTGGTTGGTTCACTTCTCAATCAACTTTCTGGATTGATAAGCAATAGCTTTATGATTGTTCTGTATATCCTATTTATAATTATTGAATCTGAATATTTTACACCTAAATTAAAACAATCTATTCCAAAAAAATCGGCATTACTAAATACCGTTGAAGTCTTAAATAACATAAAGAAATCGATGGGAAATTATATCATTCTTAAAACTGGAGTAAGCCTTATCACTGGAGTATGCTCTTATATTATCCTATTAATAATTGGAGTTGATCTTGCGTTCTTTTGGGCTTTACTCATCTTTTTATTAAACTATATCCCCAGTGTTGGTTCTTTAATTGCCACTGTTTTCCCCTCCCTAGTAGCCTTGTTTCAATTTGGATCACTGCAACCGTTCTTAATTGTTTTATTTGCAATAGGAACGCTGCAAGTTGTCGTAGGAAACTTTATAGAGCCCAAAGTGTTCGGGGACAAATTAAATATTAATGGCTTTGTTGTAATCCTCGCATTATCTGTTTGGGGAGCTATTTGGGGTATAGCAGGAATGGTATTAAGTGTTCCTATTGTTCTTGTTACTATAGCTATATTCGATCAATTTCCACAAACAAAGGGAATTTCAGTATTCCTAAAATCATAAGTATTAAAATCGATTTCTACTTACCTTTGTTCCATGTTAAATTGGCATGGAGCAGCCACCGCTGTAGTGACCCCCTTCAAAAATGATTTAAGTGTTGATTATGACGCCTTAAGCAATATAATTGAGCACCTTATCACTCATAAGACAGACTATTTAGTTGCCCTAGGAACCACTGGCGAAGTGGCTACACTTAGCGCAGAAGAGAAACAAAAAATAGTGCGACACTTTGTTCGTAAGGTAGATGGAAGAGTTCCCATTGTTGTTGGTATTGGAGGAAATAATACAGCTGCAATTATTGCAGATTTAAAGACCTTTGATTTAAGCGGAATTTCTGCTGTATTATCTGTAAGCCCATATTACAATAAGCCCAACCAAGCCGGTATTGTAAATCATTACACTCAAGTAGCCGAAGCATCTCCCCTGCCTATAATTATATATAATGTTCCAGGGAGAACTGGGAGTAATATGACTGCCTGCACTCAGTTAGAAATAGCCAAACTACCCAATGTTATTGCTACCAAAGAAGCCAGCGGAGATATGCAACAAATCATGGAAATATTAGCGCATAAACCAGCAAATTTTGAGGTGATTAGTGGAGATGATGCCCTCACTTTTCCGATGATGTGTTTAGGTGCAGCCGGAGTAATATCTGTTGTTAACCATGCCATTCCATCTACCTTTAATGAAATGGTCCATTTATGCAATCAAAACAATTTTACGAAAGCACGCGAAATACATAAAAAAATACTTGCCCTATGCGGCGCTATATTTGAAGACGGGAGCCCCGGAGGAATCAAAGAAATATTAAATGAAATGAACTTATGCTCTACCATTTGTCGTCCGCCATTACATCCAGTGAACGAAGAGCTTGCAGGACGCCTGCGCAGATTGATTTAAAATTTCATTTCAACCTCAAAGCGATTCACGTAGACATCAAAATCCTTTTGATCGGCAACTACATGCACATTTTTAGGAAGGCTGAACTTCTTACCCACAACGTAATTCCCGGTTAGCAGAACATTCAAGTTAGGCCAGTTGTTTGAGAGTGTCTTAGCATACGCTTCGGGAATTAAATTCATATTTGAATTGGTAATACTCACAAAAAGTACGTCAGGCTTTACTTCCTTTACAATTACATGGAGCTCTTCTAAAGGAACAGATTCCCCTAATGAAAATACTTTCTGACCTCTTACCCGGAGCATATATTCTGCAAAAATGATGCTTAAACTATGGTTCTCGCCATTCGGAACGAATAAAACGTATTTCTTGGCATTTGCACTTTTAAGCACATCTAAATTGCCGATAGCTGCATAAAGTTGATGCTTTAAAATATTGGTCACGAAATGCTCATGAGCTATTGAAACCGAACCATCCAACCATAAAATACCAAGGTGCTTTAAGAAAGGAAAAATAATATCAAACATCGTCGATTCCATGCCAGATTTATCAATAAATCCATGGAGTATGTGTATGAACTCACGCTCATTAAAGCGCAACATAGCATCGCCCAAAGACTGCATGACACCCTCATTTTTGATTTGGCTTTCACTAAAAACTCTTGCTTTAAGCTGAACCTCATCTTTGGTCATACCCGCAATTTTGCTGATCTTAATACCATTGGAATTAAGAATACCAACACTGATTAAAAAACGTAGATCAGCATTATCATAGTATCTAATATTTGTATCCGTACGTTTCGTCTCTAATATATCGTAGCGTTGCTCCCATACTCGTAGGGTGTAGGCTTTAATACCAGTGAGATTTTCAATATCCCGAATGAAATACATTCCCTCAAAGTCCTTTTTCGTTGATTTTACAACATTTTTCGTTTTGGGTTTGTTAGTAGTTAAATTCGCCATAATGATAATTCTTTTAACAGGTGGATCCGGTAAAGTTGGATCTAAAATTAAACAAATCTTAATACAAAAAGGTTTTACAGTCAAAAACTTATCTCGAAATCCATCCCGAAAAGAAGATTATAAATGGAATATTGACCAGACTTTTATTGATCCAATAGCTTTTGAGAATGTAGATGTCGTAGTTCATTTAGCAGGAGCAGGCATCATCGATAAGGCTTGGTCAGAAGAATATAAAAAAACAATCTATCGCAGCAGAATAAAATCGACTCAATTGCTCTTTAACGAAATAAAGAAACTTAACAAGAGACCAAGTAAAATAGTAAGTACCTCAGCCATAGGCTTCTATAAAGAACCCGTTTTGAATGCAGATGAAAGTTCTCCAAATGGGACTGATTTCATGGCTCATGTATGTAAAGATTGGGAAGTAGAGGCATCCAAATTTAAAGAACTAGGAATGGATGTTGGTATTATTCGAACGGGCATTGTTTTACAAAAAGAAGGAGGTTTTTTTCCAGTGGCTAATAAAACAGCCTTCCTGAGTATTTTTCCAACTGTGGGATCAGCTCAGAATTATTTGAGCTGGATTCATATAACGGATTTATGCAATCTGTATCGTTTTATGATAGAAAACAAAACGCCTGAAATTGTGAACGGAGTGGCGCCTGTGAGTGCAACACAAATAGATTTTATGAAGCAATTAGCTGCAGTACAAAATAAGACTGGAATACACCCAAATATTCCCTCAAGCCTCATCACAATGGCTATGGGACAGCGCAGCTCTGTGGCATTGAGTAACAAACAAGTAGTACCCAAAGCAACCTTAGCTATGGGTTTTAAGTATGAATACGAAACATTAAACAAGGCCCTGAAAGACTTAGTATAAATATGAATTATTTTTGGTTTAGACGCGATTTGCGATTAGAAGACAATGCGGGCTTATATCAGTCCTTAAAAAATGGGCAAACACAAGCGATATTTATTTTTGACACTTCAATTTTGAGTCATTTAGAGGAGCATGACCCTCGCGTGTCCTTTATTCATGGAGAAATAGAGCGACTTCAATCTGAATTGAGCAAACTCAATTCCAGTTTAAGAGTGGAATACGGAGAAACTAAAAAAGTTTGGGAGTCCGTTTTTTCTGAAAAAGAAAAACCACAAGCCATATATGTTAACAGAGATTACGAGCCCTATGCAAAAGAGAGGGACGAAGCAATACTGGCTCTGGCAAAAAACAATCATTGCGACTTTTTAAGTTTTAAGGATCAATGTATTTTTGAAATGGATGAGGTGACCAAAGACGATGGTCTCCCTTATACGGTGTATACTCCATATTCAAAAAAATGGAAAGCAAAGTACACCGATTATTATGGGAAAGCTTATCCAACAGAGAAATATTTCTCCAACTTTAGCTCATCAAGTTTCGAAAAGATACCTAGCCTAGAAGAAATGGGTTTTAGATATAATGCTCTCGCAATTCCCGAACGAAGTGTCCCTCGTAAAATAATTAAAGAATATGAACAGCATAGAGACATTCCTTCCATTAAAGGAACAAGCAGGTTAAGTATACATTTTAGATTTGGAACCATCTCCATTCGAGAAAAATTGAAGAAAGGCAGGAGTCTATCTGAAAAATGGGTAAATGAATTAATTTGGAGAGATTTTTACATGCAAATATTGCATCACTTCCCTCATGTAGTCGGTCAATCCTTCAAAAAGCAATACGACCAAATTGAGTGGCGTAACAATGAAAAAGAATTTAAAGCTTGGTGCGAAGGTAAAACAGGGTATCCCATCGTAGATGCAGGAATGAGAGAGCTAAACACCACCGGTTTCATGCACAATCGCATACGCATGGTTGTATCCTCCTTTCTAACAAAGCACTTACTCATCGACTGGAGATGGGGAGAGGCCTATTTTGCCAAAAAATTATTGGATTTTGAGCTGGCTAGTAATAATGGTGGCTGGCAGTGGGCAGCGGGCAGTGGTGTTGATGCGGCGCCCTATTTTCGAATTTTCAATCCGTATCTTCAAACAGATCGCTTCGATAAAAAGTTATCCTACATTAAGCAATGGGTTCCAGAACTTGACACCAGCAAATATCCAGACCCCATTGTAGACCACAAATTTGCCCGAGAACGATGCCTAAGCATTTATAAGGAAGCATTGAATCGTAAATAACATAAATACCTAAGGGTAAAATGTATGTTAAAAAAAATATCGAGTCACCCAAATGAATCGTTTGTTGCAAAGATTATGTAAAAGTATATGACATTTGTCATGGCTATTAAAAAGTAGGATAACTACCTTTGTAAAGTGAATAAAATCGAAACAGATATTATCATTATAGGTGCGGGACCAGTAGGTTTATTTACTGTTTTTGAAGCGGGTCTTTTAAAATTAAAATGCCATATCATTGACGTTTTGGCTGAACCTGGAGGTCAATTGACCGAAATTTATCCAAAGAAACCAATTTATGATATACCCGGATTTCCATCTATCCTAGCCGGCGATTTGATATCCAATTTAATGGAACAAATTGCTCCTTTTAAGCCAGGCTTTACGCTGGGTACAAGAGCGAAGAAAGTAACAAAATTAGAGAATGGACATTGGCAAATAATTACAGATGATGGGCAAATTCACGAAGCTCCAAATGTTGCCATTGCTGGTGGACTGGGCTGTTTTGAACCACGCAAACCACCCATTCCTAACATACAAGATTTTGAAAATAAAGGGATTGATTATATTATAAAAGATCCAGAAAAATACAGAGACAAATCAGTGGTTATTTCTGGTGGAGGAGACTCCGCCTTAGATTGGGCCATTTTTTTAGCTGATGTCGCATCGAAAGTCAGTCTGGTTCACCGAAGGGGTGAGTTTAGAGGACATCCTGATTCTGTACAAAAAACCATTGATTTAGCTGAAAAAGGAATTATTAATCTCATTAAATATGCCGAAGTAACCGAAATAAATGGAGACGAGACTTTAAATGCGGTGGGAATTAGCGTAAAAAAACCAGAAGTGGAACAACTCACGATTGAAACCGATTATTTCCTTCCTTTATTTGGCCTATCTCCAAAACTTGGACCCATAGGTGAATGGGGCTTGAATATTGAGAAAAATGCCATTGTGGTGGATACATTAGACTATTCTACCAACCAAGAGGGTATTTATGCAATTGGTGACATAAACACCTATCCTGGTAAATTAAAATTAATTCTTTGTGGCTTTCACGAGGCTACTCTCATGGTTCAGAGTGCATTTAAACGAATATATCCGAATAAAAACCTCGTATTAAAGTATACTACAGTTCAGGGCGTAAACGGTTTTGATTAAATAGTGTGGAGTGAGCAGGGCTAAAAAAATTAAACAGGCTTTAAAAAAACTGCTAATAGCGCTCTTTTTCCTGAGCCTAGGCCAAGTTCTCTTATATAAGTGGGTCAATCCACCCACTACTTTAACCATGTGGGATCAAGAGTCGAGTTTGGGTAAGCCCATGACTCAAACTTGGGTAAACATTGAATCCATATCGAAAAACATGCAATTGGCCATTATTTGTGCTGAAGATCAAACTTTTAATAATCATTGGGGCTTTGACTTTAAAGCCCTCAAAAGTGCAGCAACAAGCAATGCCAGAGGAAATAAACGCAGAGGAGGCAGCACTATTAGCCAGCAAACAGCCAAAAATGTATTTTTGTGGCAAGGAGGAGGCTATCTCCGTAAGGGCCTCGAAACCTGGTACACCATTCTTATCGAAATTTTTTGGAGCAAGAAAAGAATCATGGAGATTTATTTAAATGTAGCAGAAACCGGGATAGGTACCTTTGGTATTGAAGCAGGTGCTCAGCGCTATTTCCACTGTTCTGCAAAGAAATTGAGCATTATTCAAGCAGCCAAAATTGCGAGCTTATGGCCCTGCCCTCGGCGATGCGGATTTCAAGCAAAACGCACGGCAATCATTATGCATGCCATGAGGAGTTATGGCCTTAACTTGGACTATCTCTAAAAATCCAAAAATTAAAAATATAAAAAAGCGTGGATTTACGCTTGAGTGGTTTCTGCCGAAGCAGCCGCTGATTTTTCGAATACCTTTCCATCGGCTACTGTTATAACTCGGCCTTTAAATTTTTCGATCACCCTGTAATCATGGGTAGCCATTACCACTGTTTTACCCTCTTTGCTTAAAGAATGTAAAAGCTCCATCACTTCGTCTGTTACCTCGGGATCTAAATTTCCAGTAGGCTCATCGGCTAAAATAATATCGGGGTTATTTATTAATGCGCGTGCAACCACTACTCGCTGCTGTTCTCCGCCGCTAAGCTCTCCCGGTATTTTATAATCTTTATGTTTAATATTTACCTTATCCAAAACATCAAATGCATTTTGGCGCATGGCAGCTTTATCTTTCCATCCAGTAGCTCGCATAGCAAACCATAAATTCTTGTATACTGAACGGTCCGTTAATAATTGAAAATCTTGGAAAACAATGCCTAGTTTGCGACGCAAATAAGGAATTTCTTTCTTTTTCATCCCATTTAAGTTAAACCCTGCAATACTTGCTTCACCTTCTGTTAGTATTAAATCTCCATAAAGCATTTTCAGCAAGCTGCTCTTACCACTTCCGGTTCTTCCTACTAGGTACACAAACTCTCCAGACTTTACCTCTAGATTTACACGATGTAAAACGGGCATATTCCCCTGAAAAATGGTCGCCTCTTTAATCTCTATTTGTGTACTCATATTACAAATATGAAACCTCTTTACGAAACAGCACTATCTTATATATTCACAATAGTGGAAAGTGAAACGCGAATGCCATGAAATAGGAAGATCATTTTTGCAAAAAAGTAACTATTTCGACCTCCATGTTTTCAAAAAAGGAATAAAGCTTCTGCAGATGGAGGTATATTTGCCTACTCCTTAATAGAAACAAAGAAATATATCCTTAAGATTCATTGAAAAAAACACCTTTACTACTGCTCTGCGTTGTCCTAAAATTTGCGTCTTATGCACAAGATACAAGTACTTTTTTTAAAGTACTTCCCCTCCCAACCATTTCGTATTCGCCAGAAACAAAAACAGCCTATGGCGTAGTAAGCTTGTTCAACATAAAAGCCTACAAGGATACTAATACGCGCTTGAGTAATGCAAGTTTAGAATTTAAATACACCGCCAACAAACAAATCATCTTTGAAACAGATTGGACCTTCTTTTTTAACAAAGAAAAATGGTTTAGCAAAGGAATGATTCACTACTCCAAATACCCCGACTTGTATTTTGGCATTGGCGATATGATCAGCGACACCTCAGAAGTACAATATTCCAGTAATCGATTCTTAGTTCAATTCAATGCCTTAAAAAGCTTTGGAAAAGGCTTTTTTTTAGGACCTACCTTTCGGTATATAGATTATTCAAATATGGATCAGACGAAAGGAAGCAGCGAATACCCGGAGTTAACAAACGGACGTAGTATAGTAAGTTTTGGAATCGAAGAGTTATGGGATCGAAGAGATAATATACTCACCCCAAGCAAAGGACACTTTTTGAATATAGGAGTAGATTATAATCTTGGCGCAAATAAAAATGAAACCTACACCCGACTAAAAATAGATTTGAGATATTACAAAAAATTAAGTCCAACTCTTACCTGGTCCAACCGCCTATTCATGAGTCATGCCTCAACAAATGCGGCGTTTTTTGATTTACCTATGGCTGGAGGAGACCAATTTGTGCGAGGATTTAGACTTGGTAAGTACCGAGATTTTTCGCTTCAAACCCTACAAACAGAGTGTAGATCAAAGATATATAAATCTCTTGGGCTCGCCTTTTTTGGAGGAATCACATCCTTAAAGAAAAGTGCTTTTAATAGCATGGCTCCATCATTAAAATGGAATGCTGGGTTGGGCTTGCGCATACGAATGGACAAAAAAGAACAAACAAACTTGAGGTTTGATTATGCCATAGGTTCTAATAATAATTCAGGGTTCTACGTAGCCTTTGGAGAATCATTTTAATCCCAATCGAACTCTATAGCTAAGGTCAAAGAAAATCAAGTAGACTTTTTCATTTTAGATTTAAAAAAGACAAAAAAGAAAGAATAAATCAGTGGACGGAACAAAACGAAAAAACATAAAAGAGGGGTATGTGGTTGAGGTGGTTCAAAAACATCACCAAAGAACAGGAGAACTAACCGAAGGCGAAGTTCAACGGATTTTAACAAAATCTCCAAACCATCCTCACGGCATAAAGGTTAAACTAAGCAATGGAATTGTAGGTCGCGTAAAAAACATCTTGGAAGAGGAATAGATAAACCTTTTAGTTTCAATAAATATAAAAAAATAAAATTACAAAAGGCCCCTGTTGCCTGTACAACAAATCCCTGCCTGAGGCCTAAAAAACAACTCAATTATTAGATACTGAGAATAATTAAGTGTATAATTAAAACCACAGCTATTGTAATTAATTACAATAGAAACTTGGAAAAGTGCTACATTTGCACTATATTATTTGTGAAGATTAAAGACCAAGTGGTCTGTAATTCAAGTAAATTATAGGGAATAAAAAGATAAAATTAATGGGTAGATCACAAGAGACGTTCGGTAAAAAGGAAAAAGAGAAAAAAAGATTGCGCAAGCGCAAAGACAAGGCGGAAAAGAAAGCTGAAAGAAAAGCCAATTCCAAAGGAGGCGGCCTAGAAAACATGCTTGCCTATGTAGATGAATTTGGAAACATATTGGAGACTCCTCCAGATCCAGATGCACGAGTTGAGGTTGATGTAGATAGCATTGAACTGGGAGCAACCAAAAGACCTGAAGAAGATCTAAATGCAGTACGCGAAGGAAAAATTGATTACTACAATGATCAAAAAGGATACGGATTTATAAAGGAAGCAGGAACTTCAGAAAGTTTCTTCGTTCACATAAACGGAATGATTGACGATGACTTGAATGAAGGGGATCGTGTGGTATTTGAATTAGAGAAAGGACCTAAAGGAATGAACGCCGTTCGCGTAAAGAGATGGAAAAAACCTGAACCCGTTAAAGTACCTGAACCTCCAGTAGCAACAGAAGAAAACTCTGAAAACAAAGAAGAAACTCCAGAATCAAAGGTTGAAACTCCTCCAAAAGAGGATGACAAAAAAGAAGATTAATTAATTCTTAAAATAAAAAAAAGCGCAATGGGTTCATTGCGCTTTTTTTATGATCTTATCGGTTACCTCTATATCTACTTTTACTGGATCTACTGCCTCCATTGCCTTTTGGCTTAGAATGATTGGATCGGCTGCGTCCGCCGCCACCGCCTTGTTTTTTTGGTGGCCGCTCTTCTAAGGTAGCTTCATAGCCAGGCTGCTGATTCATTCGAAGCTTTTCACCCAATAGTTTTTCAATGCCTCTCATGTATTCTAATTCGTCTTCACCAATAAGAGAAATAGCTTCTCCACTGGCTCCAGCTCTTCCTGTTCTTCCAATTCTATGCACATAATCCTCAGGGACATTGGGTAATTCAAAATTAATAACATGTGGAAGCAAAGGAATATCTAAGCCTCGAGCTGCAATATCTGTAGCAACTAAAATGCGTATGGCTCCCTTTTTAAATCCAGCTAGAGCTTTTGTTCTTGCACCCTGGCTTTTATTTCCATGAATAGCGGAAGCAGAAATACCTCTCTTTTCCATTTTTTGACTTAATCGATTAGCCCCGTGCTTGGTTCTTGTAAACACGAGTACTTGGCTCCAATTTCCCTCGGATATGAGCTTAATTAAAAGATCAGCTTTTCTAGTATTATCTACTCTAAGGGCTCTTTGAACCACCTTTTCAGCCGTACTATTCTCAGGTTCTGCTTCAACCAATACAGGATTATGTAAAAAACTGCCTGCTAACTGTTTAATTTCCTTGGAAAAAGTAGCCGAAAACAGCAAATTCTGTCTTCGATCGGGCATTAAAGCTAGAATACGTTTAATATCTCTTAAAAAACCCATGTCTAGCATGCGATCTGCTTCATCTAGCACCAATATCTCAATGTTCTTCAGCGATAAAAAACCTTGGCCATGTAAGTCTAAAAGTCTTCCTGGAGTCGCTACTAAAATATCCACTCCTCTTCGTAAAGCGCTGATTTGCGGTTTCGCAGAAACACCACCAAAAATAACTGCAGAATCAATATCTACATAAGTGCTGTACTCTCGAACATTCTCCTGTACTTGAGCTGCTAATTCGCGGGTAGGCGTTAAAACCAAACCTCTCACAGGTCTGCCATGCTTGGCCCTTTCGGTTAAAATATCCAACATAGGAAGCGTAAAGCCGGCTGTTTTACCAGTTCCGGTTTGTGCGCTTGCTAATACATCTTTTCCTTGAAGTACTAATGGGATGGCCTTCTCCTGTATAGGGGATGGCTGCGTGTATCCTTTTTTACTAATTGCTCTTAGTAGGGGCTCGGATAAACCCAAATCGTTAAATGTCATAAATTTTTAATGTGCCAAACTGCACTATTAAAAGGCGATTGGCTTAGGTTGCAAAGGTAAGTGGTAGATTTCTAGAATTTGTTATTATTATTTTCATCGATAATTGCACAGGTAAGAACTCATCTTGATGTATTTATAGGAAGGAGATATTCATTGGAAAGAGATTATTAGTGGGAGGCTACTGTTTTTATTGAGCTAATTTATATTGAATATACCAAGTCTAAAATTTATTTTCGTATGAACTCGTTCCAATGAGAAATCGAATACTTGAAAATAAAATATCAGAAAACCATGTTTTAGCTATTTGCATAGGCCTGATTTATTTATGGTTTGGCTTATTAAAATTTTTCCCTGGTAAAAGTCCAGCGGAGCAATTAGCCCAGGACACAATTGCTCTGTTGACTTTTAATTTAATTCCAGCATCAATTTCAATTATCCTCTTGGCCATTTGGGAAGTACTTGTGGCCGCTTTATTAATCATCTATCGCTGGAAAAAACCAGCCTTGATTTTGGCCATTATACATATTATACTCACTTTTACTCCCCTGCTTCTTCTAGACCAAAAATCCTTTGTTTTAGCTCCTCTTCAACCCACTTTATTGGGCCAATATATACTTAAGAATATTTTATTTATTGGCGTACTACTGGTATTATACCGAAGAGTGCACCATTCCAAAAAAGAGGATTAATTGTGGATTGCATATTGGTTAAACTGCACTTGTTTTGTGTGAATGAAACGGGCTACTAAATCACTCAGCTTCTTAAATAAATACCTCACGCTTTGGATATTCCTCGCGATGATTTTAGGTGTGATGCTCGGGTATTTTTTACCATCGGCATCGAAGGTTCTGGTCAGTTTGGAACAATCTGGAACCAATATTCCATTAGCGCTTGGCCTCATTCTTATGATGTATCCCCCGCTGGCCAAAGTCAATTATTCGTTGCTGCCAACAGTGTTTAAGAACACCAAAATACTTGGTTTATCCATGATTCTAAATTGGATTATCGGACCAGTCTTAATGTTCATTTTGGCTCTTTTATTTCTGCATGATTATCCGCATTACATGGTGGGCTTGATATTGATAGGCCTGGCTCGTTGCATTGCGATGGTTTTGGTGTGGAACGATCTTGCTGAAGGAAGCAGTGAATATGGAGCTGGCTTAGTAGCTTTAAATAGTATATTTCAAGTATTCGCTTATAGCTTTTACGCATGGATATTCATTACAGTTCTTCCTCCTTATTTTGGATACTCTGGCGCAATTGTAGAAGTGGGCGTCCTTATGGTTGCCAAAAGTGTAGCCATTTATTTAGGAATTCCTTTTCTATTAGGTATATTAAGTCGATTGATTTTAGTGCCTCTGAGAGGAAAAGAGTGGTACGAAAATCAGTTTATTCCGTCCATATCTCCGATAACGCTTATCGCATTGCTGTTTACCATTGTTTTTATGTTTTCCTTAAAAGGAGAACTGATCGTAGGTATACCTTTGGATGTTCTGCGAATTGCCATTCCACTAACACTCTATTTTGGCATCATGTTCCTCATTAGCTTTATTTTAAGTAAAAGGCTTGGGGCTAATTATGAAAAGAACATGGCCATTTCATTTACGGCATCGGGCAATAATTTTGAACTTGCTATTGCTGTTGCTATTGCTGTTTTTGGATTGAGTTCTGGAGAGGCTTTTGCCGGGGTTATAGGACCACTTATTGAGGTACCTGCCCTTATCCTCTTAGTTCGAGCGGCTTCTTGGTTGAGAAAACGGTATTATTCAAACTAAATAGGGGTTTGGTATGTTTAAGTTGACGCAGGTAAAACCAGTAAAAAAAATAGTACACCATGACAAATAAATCTATCTTACATCACATTTCTGCACCTAAAGTAAATATGGGTGGGCATATAATAGATCAACCCCTACCGTATCAGGGATTGGATTACTTTGACCCTTTTTTACTCATTCACCACTGGAAAGATTCCATGCCGGGAGGGCAAAAGCCCCAAGATGTAGGCGTGGGAATTCACCCGCACAGAGGATTTTCTCCGGTTACATTCATTTTTAAGGGCAGCATACACCACAGAGATTCTTTGGGAAATAGTGCCATTGTAGATGGTGGTGGAACCCAATGGATGTTTGCGGGCAAGGGAATCACACACAGTGAACGACCGAGCGCTAAAATGGCGAAGGAGGGCGGAGAAATCGAATTTATTCAATTCTGGGTAAATGCTCCTGCAGCAAATAAAATGCAGGCTGCTTTTTACAAACCCATTTCTGCCGATGAAACACCGACCTATTCACAAGAGGGCTTGGACCTTCAGATTGTTTGTGGCGAGCATGAAGGAATTAAAGGAAATATAGAATACTATAGTCCGCTTACCCTTTTGCGAGGAAGCTTGCAAGAAAATAGTAGTTATTCATTTGTCCTGCCATCCAATCATAACTCCTTGATTTATCTTTTGGACGGATCAATGGAAATAAATGGGACGAAAGCTCAGGCGAAAGACATGATTTGCTTTAAACGAGGCGAAGATTCCGTAACACTTAAGGCAAGTGAAGATTGCCGCTTTATTGTATTGTCTGGAGAGCCTTTAAACGAACCTGTAGCAAGCTACGGTCCATTTGTGATGAATACTGAAACTGAAATCATGCAAACGCTTCAGGACGCTCAAAAGGGAAAATTAGGTGTACTCATTGAAGAGTTTTAAACCCATTCAAAACTTATACGTCTATTCGGGTACTCCAATCAATTTTGTTTTTCCCCAACTGCTGCAACAAGGCATTGCACTTTTTAAAATGTCCGCAACCTATAAAACCTCTGTGGGCACTTAGTGGAGAAGGGTGAGGAGCTTCTAATATTAAATGTTTATTTGGGAGGATGGACTTTAAATTTCGAGCAGCTCTACCCCATAATAAAAACACCACCTTTGGGTTATGTTGAATCAGAAATAAAATAGCCGACTGCGTAAAGGTTTCCCAACCTTTGTTTGCATGCGCATTTGCATTTGAATCCTCTACCGTTAAAACACGATTCAATAAGAATACTCCTTGATTTGCCCAATAGTTTAGGGAACCTGTTTCAAAATGAGCCTCTGGATAGGAGTTCTTTATTTCTTTGAACATATTTTGCAAAGAGGGAGGCACTTTGGTTTGAGATGCATGAACGGAAAAGGCAAGCCCCATGGCCTGCTTCGGCTGGTGGTAAGGATCTTGGCCTATAATTACGCAGCGAATGTTCTGCACAGGGCATTTAAAGGCATTCAACACCTCTGCGGGCATGGGATAAATGAATTTATTCTTACGCTCTTGAATCACAAAAGATTCCAGCGTTTTAAAATATGCTTTGTTTGTTTCAGTAGAAAAAAATGGGTCCCATGATGAATGAGTCCCTGGCATTAGTCAATGGTAAGTAAATCGTCTAATTCATCCATGCTTAAGGATTTAAGCAAGGTGTTTTCATCGGGTATAATATTTTCGGCTAAGGCTGTTTTGCGCTGTTGCAACTTAAGTATCTTCTCTTCAATGGTATCCTTGGTAATGAACTTATATGAAAAAACCTTCTTGGTTTGGCCAATTCTGTGCGCGCGATCTTCTGCTTGTTTCATGGTGAATGGATTCCACCATGGATCTGCAAGAAAAACAAAATCTGCTGCAGTTAAATTTAGACCACTGTTTCCGGCACGTAAGGATAAGAGGAATACTTTTACTCCTTCATTGTTTTGAAAATATTTCACCTGCTCATCTCGGGCTTGGTTATCCATAGAACCATCGAGGTAAGCATAGGTTATTCCGAGTTGCGTTAAATGATTCTCCATCACTTTTAAATAACTCACAAACTGGCTAAACAATAAAATTTTATGTCCTCCTTCAATGGCGCGCTTTAACATGCGAATGATCTCATCGTCTTTCCCACTATCGCCCTCGTATGATCCATTTTTTAGCATTGGGTTTAAAGCTAGTTGACGCAAATGAGTCAAACCATTCAATATCCTCAATTTATTCGAGCCACTTACCTTATTATCATTCGTAACCCCTAACAAGAATTCATTGCGGTATTTATTTAAAACTTCTTTGTAGGCTTCCGACTGCGATTCGCTCATTTCGCAATAGTGAATTTTCTCCAATTTTGGAGGGAGTTCTTTGGCTACTTGTGATTTGGTTCTTCTGAGAATAAGCGGATTAAGAAGGTTGCGCAATTCTTTCGCTTGCTTCTCATTTGCTTTTTTCTCTATGGGCTTAATATAACTTTTTTCGAAGTAATGATACGAACCCAATAATCCCGGATTCAAAAAGTTCATTTGACTCCAAACATCCAATAAGGTGTTTTCTATAGGTGTTCCGGTAAGTGCCAATTTATAAATGCTGGAGAGTTTATTCAGTCTTTTGGCGGACATACTTCCAGGGTTTTTAATGGCCTGACTTTCGTCTAGAACGATGGTATTGAATAATCTTTTCTCAAGAATATCCACATCAGAACGAACGGTGCCATAGCTACTTACAATCACATCGTAATCATCAAAATTTTCAGTAAACTGATGCCTTGATGTACCGGTGTACAAAAGCACTTTTAAGCCTTTGCTAAATTTTTCTAATTCATATACCCAGTTGTAGAGTAAAGATTTGGGCGCAATAATTAAGGAAACTAACTCTTGCTTCTCTGGTGTGTCTACATTGAACAGGTTTAATTGCTTGAGCATTCCCTCACTCCCTAACATTGATTTGGTAGGTGGGTTCGCATGATTATATAAAAGAGTACATATGGCTTGAATGGTTTTACCCAAACCCATGTCATCGGCGAGCAACGGACCAATTCCTTGCTTATGCAAGAAAGCAACCCATTCAAACCCTTGCTTTTGATAATCTCTTAATTCACCAACAAAGTTTTTAGGTATAGCTAATTCGGGAATATTACCTGTAATAATATCCTCTGCCCAATCGTGTTCAAAATTATTTCTTTCCGTGATGTAATCATCAATTTCGGCGAGCAAACCAAAGTGCATGTTTTTTAGGCGAATATTCTTGTTATGTGCCTCGGAGTGCATGCTAATATTAGATAGCTTTTGAAACCACTCATCGGGCAAAATAAATATTTTACCATTGGGTAATTCAAATTCTCTAGTTCCTTGCAAAATATGATTCTTAAATTCCAAAAATGGTATTTCAAAATCATTTAAATGTACGGTGGCTTCTAGATCAAACCAATCCTCGGCCTTACTGGCAACAATGCTAAGATTAACCGGCCCCATATAATATTGATCAATCTCCTTTTCGGTTTTATCTATTTCGTACCCTAAACGAACCAAATGCTTATAATGCTGATTTATCCAATCAAGACCCCAAGCCTCATTTACGGGCATCTCTGTAGGAGTTAAGAAATGATCTGTACCATAAGCCAAGCCCATTTCTTTGAGTTGTGATAGTGTTTCTTGCTCTATTGAAACAGACCTTCTAATTCGATTAAAAACGTATTCATCCTCTTGCTTTTCAAGCTTTACATTAACTCTCTTATTATTGTGATAAGGAAAGGTCCAATCGCCGTAGTTAAAGTGAAGGCTCACACTTAAATTATTTACTTCATCCCGACCCAATTGGAGCAGTGGTGTAATTCTTTTCCTGTTGGTAGTTATACTGAAACAGGTGGAGTAAATGTCATGATTTTCGAGAAGGGGCTGTACAAATTTTTCGAGATAGATTGGAACTTGATCATTCTTTACATGAATGTACCTTTTATTCAAAAACGGCCTAATTTTTTTACCGTCCGTAAATTGAGAAAAGTGCAAAAGGTATTCAGGAGTGACCATCCAGGCTCCGTTTCCAACAAGTACCTTCGATTCATTTTGGTAAAAATTGACTTTTTGATCTTCTTGTTTCACTGTAATGAAGTAGTTCATGCCTTCTTCATTTTTTCGAAAGTGAAACAATACGGAGGCAGGTTGCTCGCTATATTTCAAGGGAAGCTCCGTAGGGTTGTTGTACTCCCCTTTTTTATAAATGGGGTAGTTTCGAATGGCTGGTAAAATTTCTGCGAGTTTTTCCTCTATGTAAGGCCTCACTTTTTTATGCAACTCTTCGTTGTAGTATTTTTCTAAATATTGATTGACTTTAAGCTCTTTTTTACCTGTGTAAAAATGCTCCATGATCTTCTCAGCTTCAATTTCTTCGAGAAGATTGATTGCCTTTGCCATGTTTTCATCTGCTTTATAAAACTCAATATTAGCGGCTCTAGCTTTATAATGGGTTAACGAATAATTCCCATTCTCTAAGAGAAGAATTGCTCTGGCTTCAACGATTGAACCAAAATGTTCATGTTCAAAGAAAGTAAATACTACTTTGTACTCATCTTCTTTTTTCTTCTTTAAAACAGTCTTAACTCCAGCCCTCACTATAACCTTCAATATTACAGCGCATAGTCCGTAAAGACAAATAAAAGTAAAGATAAGTGAGTGAAGATTATAACCTAAATTAACGTGTTTTTATTTTACTATTTTCCGAACCTTCTTCAAAATCAATCGATTAGATGCGTCATTGCTAAGATTACGCACATTTTTTTGGGATAAACGCAAGCTTTTATCGTAGTATAAAATAATAACTGGAGCTTGTGAGATAAGTAATTGATCTGCTTTAACGCTGCTTTTAGCAATGGCCTTGGGAGAGGTCTGGTTCAACATATTCGCATATGCCTTATCAAAATTAGGATTTGAGAAATGAGTGTAGTTTGGACCGCTTGGAGAGAAATTAGCTGTAGTAAAACAAGCTAAATAATTCTCGGCATCAGAATAATCTGCAATCCATGAGCCTCTGAAAAGCTGAACACCACCTTTATTCCTCTTTTGGCGGAGCATGGCACCATTTTGAATATCTATATTCACCGAAAGTCCCAACTTAGACCAGTTGTTCTTGACCAAAACAGCGATATCCATATAATCAGCAGTTGTTGTAAGGGTAAGTGGCTCCTCAGGGCTCACTCCACTGCGAATGAACAAACGTTTTGCTTTGGCTAAATCATAAGTAAACCCCTTAACTTTATCCTGCAATAAATCGGGTGGAACAAAACCATGAACCCCGGGCTCACCTATTCCATTTCGAATATATTTAACAATGGCTTGCCTATCTACTGCATAAGACAAGGCCTTTCTGAAGTCTAAATTGCGAAGGGGACCATCTTTTCCCAAATAGAATCCTATATACTCAGTATTAAGAAAGGGTTTTTTGAGCATATTTATGCGGGATGAATACTTTGGTTTAAGATCACCTTGAAAGGTAAGCAACTCATCTTTATAACTGGTTTCTAGGCCATTAAAAAAATCATAGTTTCCACTTAAAAATTGCAGAAAGGCGGTTTGCTTGTTCTTAATGAAATCAATGTTAACTGCTTCTAAATACGGAAGTTTTTCTTCCCCTTCGAACTCGAAGTAGCTATTATTTTTTCTGAGCACCAGGCGAACGTCTTCCTCCCACATCTTAGCGTAGAAGGGACCGGTGCCAATGGGCGAATGTCCGAATCGGTGATTTTCTGCCATGCCATTTGGCACGATATAGCAATAGGAGGTTCCGAGAAGGGTAAGAAAAGGAGCAAATGGCTTTTTCAACTTCAGGATAACAGTGCTATCATTGGGCGCATAAAAAGGATTCTTTTGGGAGTTAAGGGTATTCAGACTTCTCTTATTTACGGGCATTTGAACTTTTTCATTAAAAATCCAGGCTCCGGGAGAAGCTGTTTCGGGTCTAATTATTCTTAAAAAGGAATAGAGAACATCTGAAGCATCCATTCGTTTGATTTTTTTCTGCCCTGTGCCATCGTTTTGAACAAACCAAACATCTCGGCGCAAATTAAACTTATACACAGTACCGTTTTGGCTGATCTCCCATGATTTAGCCAAGGATGGAACTGGCTTAAAATGACTGTCTAACTCTATTAAACCATTGAATATCTGAGAGGCCACCCAAATTTCTGCTTGCGATTTAACATAAGCTGGATCAAGACTTGAAAGCACTGCATCTTCATTATACCGAAAAATAAGGCCTTCCGAAACCTTATCAACATTTTTACAACCGTTATTCAGTAAAAACGTGAATAAAAGCAGCAGAGGGGTATAGAAACAAAACCCTCTCTTTAAGATAGATTTGCTATCAGATTTATTTCTCTTCATGGCGTTGAATATTAAATACCTCGGTCACTCTTGCTTTTTGGTCCAAACCTTGGACAAAAGTATTCTATTTGACCCTTTTATTTCGCCTAATCCACTCGCAAGTGAAATAAAAGTGGAGAATTTAAATCCAGATTACATGTTTATCTCTCATGGTCATGATGATCATGTGGCTGATGCCATTGCGATTGCTAAACAAAGCGACTGTTGTTGCATTGGTTCTTGGGAAACGGAGGGATGGCTTCATGCACATGAAATAAATAATACACACAGCATGAACATTGGAGGCAAGCGAGCATTTGATTTTGGCGTTCTAAAAATCACACATGCAGTTCATTCTTCGAGCTTTAGCTCTGGACATCCAGGAGGAAGTCCTATGGGCTGCGTTATTGAAAATTCGGAATCGTGCTTTTATTACAGCGGCGATACTGCACTGCATATGGATATGCAATTAATTCCAAAACGGTTTAAATTAGATTTCGCATTCCTTCCGATAGGAGACAATTACACGATGGATATTGAGGATGCCATTGAGGCCTCTAATCTTATTAAATGCAATACGGTTGTAGGAATGCATTACGATACGTTCGCACCAATTGAAATTAATAAAAATGAAGCCATTGAGCGCTTCAGAAAAGAGGGAAAGACCTTAATTCTTCCCAAAATAGGAGAACAAATAACAATTTAAAAAAATGGGTAAAATAATAGCAATAGCAAATCAGAAAGGTGGGGTGGGCAAAACTACGTCAGCCATTAATCTAGCGGCCAGTTTGGCGGTTCTAGAACACAAAACTTTATTGGTGGATGCAGATCCTCAAGCAAATTCATCATCTGGTTTGGGATTTGACCCAAACAATGTACAAGTAGGGTTATACGAGTGCCTGGTTCAAGACCTTGATCCAAGAAATATCGTTTTAGAATCTAAAATTCCTTTTCTTCATGTATTGCCATCAAACATTGATTTGGTAGGAGCAGAGATTGAATTGTTAGATATGCCGAATCGAGAAAAACTTATTCAAGGAATTTTTCATAAAATTAAGAATGATTATGATTTCATTATTATTGACTGCTCCCCTTCCTTAGGTTTAATTACCACAAATTCGTTGGTGGCGGCTGACTCTATTATCATCCCTGTTCAATGTGAATATTTTGCCCTTGAAGGTTTGGGGAAATTGCTCAATACCATCAAAATCATTCAAAATAACCTCAATCCTAATTTAGATATTGAAGGCATCTTATTAACCATGTACGACAGTCGATTAAGGCTGAGCAACCAGGTAGTTGAAGATGTGAGAAATCATTTTCAAGACATTGTTTTTGATACCATCATACAGAGAAATACGAAGCTTGGTGAAGCCCCAAGTTTTGGTATTCCAGTTATAAATCACGACGCGGATAGCAAGGGGTCCATTAATTATATGAATTTGGCTAAAGAAATTTTAGTTAAAAACAATATGTTGGAAATTCAACCAAAAAAGGAAGGAGCAACTGCTAAATCATGAGCCAAACTACTCGTAAAAAAAATAGCCTAGGCAAAGGACTTGGAGCACTCTTGCAAAATGAAGTAGAAACTCCAGCTGAACAAGGCTCTGGGAATGGAATTAATTTCATACCCGTTTCTCAAATCGAATCAAATCCATTTCAACCACGAACGGCGTTTGAACAAGAACAACTCGAAGAATTATCTCATTCCATTGCTACTCACGGACTAGTGCAGCCTATTACAGTGCGCAAATTAGGACAAGATAAATACCAGCTCATTAGTGGTGAACGAAGAACGCGAGCAAGTATCATGGCGGGACTGGAGTCTATTCCTGCCTATGTAAGAATGGCCAATGATCAAGAGATGCTTGAAATGGCTCTGATTGAGAATATTCAAAGAGCTGATTTAAACGCCATTGAAATTGCCTTGAGTTATAAACGCCTTCTGGAGGAGTGTAAAATAAAACAAGAAGAGTTAGGTCAACGCGTAGGAAAGAATCGAACTACAGTGAATAATTACCTTCGATTGCTGCGTTTACCAGATCAAATTCAATTGGCCATTGTTTCTGGAGATATAACGATGGGCCACGCCAGAGCAATTATTAATGTGGCAGATGTAGCCCAGCAATTGGAATATTACGCCCAAATTAGAGATAATAACCTAAGCGTAAGAGATGTGGAGTCTATGGTGAAACAGAATAGAGTTCGCGAGCGCGCCGAATCACCCGGAATTATTGGTACGGATTGGGATCCAGAAATTGATAAGATTATGGAAAGATTTACAGAAGCCTTAGGAACCCCTGTACACCTTAAAAACTCAGCTAAAGGCAGTGGGAAAATTGTAATCTCCTACAAAAATCGGAAAGAATTGAGTGCAATTCTAGAAAAAGTAAGTTAATTCGCAGTGTGAACCCTTTGTGTAAATCTGTTTTAGTCATATTTAGCCTGCTTTGTGCGGTAATGGCTCATGCACAAACGGATAGCAGTGCAGTGAAATCCGAACCTAAAAAACCATCCATTCGATGGTTTACCTTTACGGATATTCCTCACTCACCAACTAAAGCTTCTGTATATTCTGCCATCCTCCCCGGATTGGGTCAGGCGTACAATAGAAAATATTGGAAAATACCCATTGTTTATGGCGCACTTATCGGTGGAGCTTACACCATTATTAATAATCGCAGTAAAATGCGCAAATTAAATGATGAATTTAGAGTCTTGTATGCCAACAACAGTGCACCCACTGCGGAGCAAATTACTAAACGCAATGGATTCCGTCAAAGCCGAGATGTTGGTATATTAGTGGTGACGGCTTTTTATGCCCTCCAAATTGTTGATGCCACTGTGGATGCCCATTTTTTCAATATTGATTTAAATGAAAATCTGAATGTGGCCCTTAAGCCTAATTCCCAATTTTTTAAATTTACCTGCACTTTTTAAATGAATAGATTAGAACAGTTAGAGACTTTCCTTAAGGATCAGCCAACCGATGAGTTTTTGAGGTATGCAATTGCCCAAGAGCACTATAAAATTGGCAATTTAGATACATGCCAAAGTATGTTTGAAACCTTGGTGGAAGAGTCTCCCGAATACAGCGCAACATACTATCATCTGGGAAAGTTATACGAAAAAAAAGGACAGTCTGAAGAAGCCATTTCTACGTATAAAAAGGGCATTGAAATAACAATGAAAAACAAAGAAAATCATGCTTTAAGTGAACTAAAATCTGCTCTTTTAGAACTTGAATTTGATGATTTGATATAATTATAGTTTAGGCATTATACGATGGAGTCGATAAAAGAACACTGGGAAACAGTTTATAAAAATAAAGGACCTCACCAGGTAAGTTGGACCCAGTCTAAACCCCAAGACTCATTGGATTTTATTGGAAAATCTAAAATACCAAAAAATGCGCGTATTATAGATATTGGAGGTGGCGACAGTAGATTGGTTGATTTCTTGTTGAAGGAAGGTTTTACCAATATTACTGTTTTAGATATATCTGGCAAGGCTCTGGAAAAAGCTAAATTACGTTTAGGAATACTTGCAGAGGAAGTAAATTGGATTGAATCTGATATTTTAGATTTTAAACCTACTCAAACCTATGATTTATGGCATGATCGAGCGGCTTTTCATTTTCTTACTAAAAAGGAGCACATTCAAAAGTATTTAAGTTTGTGTGATGAGTCTGCGGCAAAACATATTGTTTTAGGTACCTTTTCAACCGAGGGACCATTAAAATGTAGCGGTCTCGAAATAAGCCAATACAACTCGCAGACGCTCTCTAATATCTTTGTAGGATTTGACCAAATATTTTCTAAAACTGAGAATCATACCACACCTTTTGATACCATTCAAAATTTTCTATTCTGCCTTTTTAAGAAAGCTTAGCCTTTTTCAATAAAGATTAAATTATCTTTGATTATTCCAACGAAATAAGTACGTTTCACACACAAAATTCGTATAATTCTGACCATAGAAAGAAGCTGTGTATTGTGACTTTTTAAACGTTTGACATAAGCTACTAGAAAACATATTTATGATAAACAAAGAATTAATAAAACGCATTGAAAAAAAATATGAGGCTTTAGGCGAAAATCCTGAAACCTATTTAAATGGCCTTTTACAAGCTAAACCCATTAATTATTGGGATTATGTGGAAGTAGACACTCTCCTATCGCTTCAGAAACCAAGGACCGATTACAAGGATGAGTCTATTTTTATTATGTATCATCAAGTGACTGAATTAGTTCTAAAAATGATGATCCATGAGATTAAACAATTGGTTTTTGAACCTTTTGAAGATGCCAAATGGGTGGATAAGATTAATCGATTAAACAGGTATACTGCCATGCTTATCACCTCTTTTGAGGTCATGCGATCTGGCATGAGTTATGATGATTATAATATCTTTAGGAGCACCCTAACTCCAGCCAGTGGTTTTCAGTCTGCCCAGTTTAGATTTATCGAAATTTATTGCACTCGTTTGGAGAATTTAGTAAATAGGGAAGGAAAAGAAAGGCTAGGGCCAAATCCCAGTATTGAGGAGTATTTCGAGCATATATATTGGCGCGATGCCGGGATGAACCGTAAAACTGGAAAGAGCTCTCTTACTCTGCGACAGTTTGAAGAAAAATATCTAGATGATTTTATTGCATTGGCTACTAAAATGAAGGGGAACACTTTAGAAGACCAAATGACAAAACTAAAGGACCGGTCAGAAGCCTTAAATGACAAGTTTAAGGAGTTTGATAATATGTATAACGTTCAGTGGCCAATGGTACATTTAAAAACAGCACAACATTACTTGGATAAGAAGGGTGAGAACAAAGCTGCTACAGGTGGCAGTGATTGGAAGAAATATCTACACCCGAAATTTCAACAGCGTAAATTCTTTCCAGGCCTATGGACGGAGCAGGAAATTACCGATTGGGGCAAGCAGTAAGGCATTAAATCTTAAGATTTTTGCATGGGCGAAATTAAAATATCTACATTTGCCAAAGCAGGGGTATTGGATCCAAGCCAAAGTATACGCACATTTTGATCGATCAAAGCAGAGCCTTCAAAAAACCATCGAAGAAACATGCCCCAAAGGGCATGGATATTCTTTATGAAGATAAAGAAATCATTGTTGTCAATAAATCAAGCGGTTTACTAAGTGTAAGCACAGATAGAGAGAAGGATAAAACCGTGCATGCCAGATTGAATAGTTATGTGCGAAAAGGGAATTCTAAATCTAAAAATAGAGTTTATGTTGTTCATAGATTGGATAAGCACACTTCGGGAGTTCTAGTTTTCACAAAAAGCGAAAAAGCGAAACGATACCTTCAGGAAATTTGGTCTGAATTTGATAAGACTTATTTTGCCGTAGTTCACGGTAAAATGAAAACAAATGAAGGTGAAATAACTTCTTATTTAACGGAGAACAATGCAAACAGGGTGTATTCTGTAAAAAATGAGAATCAGGGTAAATTCGCCCAAACTAATTACCAGGTGCTAAAAGAAGTCCAAAAGTTCAGTCTCGTAAAAATTAATCTAGTTACAGGAAAGAAAAATCAAATTAGAGTGCATTTTTCAGAAAAAGGAAACCCTGTGGTTGGAGATAAAATGTATGGATTAATTGATAAAGAAATAAAGAGATTGTGCCTACACTCCGCTTCTTTAACTCTGCGACATCCTTTTACCTTCAAATTGATGACCTTTGAAACGGAGATTCCTCTGTACATGAAAACCCTTGTAAATTAAGAAAACCAGCTTATGACAATTGCTCATTCGCAAAGCAAGCTGATAGAAGAAATAGCACTTCCACATGCCTTGGCTGCCAATGTGTTGAATGGAAATGAGGGAGTGTAGGGTAAAGTGTATTTGAATAAATCTAAAATACCAGAATAAGAATATTTCATTTTTACGAAGGAATTCAAATCAAAATTCGTCAAAGACCATAGGTAAGATAGAAATCCTACCAAAACGTATATTGACTTATTAAAAATGAAAAAATTATCCTTATTTCTACTCGGCTTTACCTTCATTCAGTTTGGCTTATTCTCACAAACTTTCAACGGGTATGCTTTGTATACTGCGCAAAACTCACAAACTACTTATCTTATTGATAAAGATGGAACCATTGCAAAGACGTGGTCTTGCAATAAAAACGGAAACTATACCGTATTTTTAAAGGAAGATGGCAATATTTTAAGACAGGGTGTTGTAAGTGGTGCCCAACTTAATGGAGCTGCTGCTGGTGGTATTATTCAAGAATATGATAAAGACTCAAAGGTTATTTGGGAGTTCACCTACTCCAATGCAGACCACCGATCGCATCATGATTTTGCGGTTTTACCCAATGGAAACGTACTGCTTACAGCTTGGGAGGTTAAAACAGCCACTGAAATGTCGGATGCCGGTTATTCTGGTAATTCTGAAAAATGGCCCACTCATATTGTCGAAGTTCAACAAGACGGAACCGGCGGTAAAATTGTTTGGGAGTGGCATATCTGGGATCACCTGATCCAGGATACCGATGATGAAAAACCAAACTTTGGAGTGGTTGCAGATCACCCTGAACTCATGGATATAAATGTAGCTTCTTCTGCTAAAGGAGGCCGTCCAGGAAGTGGTGGCGATTGGTTCCATGTAAATGGAATTGACTATAATGCGGCCTTGGATCAAATTGTTTTTACGTCTCGCTATATGAGTGAAATTATGATTATCGATCATAGTACTACAACCGAAGAGGCTGCTAGTCACAAGGGAGGAAAAGCAGGCAAGGGGGGAGATTTTCTCTTTAGATATGGAAACCCTTCTAATTACGGTTCAAGCGCTTCAAAAGTTATTGCTGCGGCAGTTCACGATCCTCGGTGGATTAAAGATGGGAGACCCAATGCGGGCTATATTCAATTTTTCAATAATTCTGGAGGAGCTGGAAATAGCTCTGTGGTTGATGCCATAAAACCTCAAATGGATCCAGATGGATACAATTATGTATTTTCGAATGGATCATACCTTCCCAACTCTAACGAATGGAGGCATAATTGTAAAACCAATGCAAGCGGACAATCGGCAAGTGACAGAATGAGTAATGGAAATACATTTGTGAACTTATCAAGAGAGTATATGTACGAAGTAGATTCCAACGATAATATTGTTTGGCAATACAATGAAGGTCCAGCAAAGGCATTCCGATACGAATGCGAATACCCTGGAATTATTACACTCTTAAATAATCCGTGTAACGTAAATAAAGTGAGTGATCTCAACAAAACAGAACTCACCTTATTCCCAAATCCAAGCACTGGCTCGTTTAGTATCTCCGGTTTAGATAAAAGAACCAAAGGCTTTTCAGTAGCTGTAATAGATGTTTATGGGAAAGTAGTCCTTTCCACCAAAAACCAAATAGAAATTGACTTGAATGGCATATCCAAAGGAAATTATATTGTACACATTCTTTTAGAGAACCAATCTGTATTTAAGAAATTATCTTTGATGGATTAGAATGCTCTTATGGAACTGCGGTGTTTACTTCTTGTTGTATTTATAAAAAGTGCGAGCGTCTTCGCTCAAACTGATTTTTATGCAAATGACAACATCAGAGAGGTAAAGTTCTACTTCAACCAAAGCAATTGGGATGAGTTGCTAGATAGTTTCTACATCAAAGGCGATGAAGACCGTTTAATGGCATCTGTATCCATTGATGGCTCTCCTTATGACAGCGTTGGAATTCGATACAAAGGATACAGCTCTGTAAGCATAGATAGAAAAAAGAATCCGTTTAATGTGAAATTGGATTGGATTAAAGATCAATCCTACCGAGGTGTAGATAAACTCAAATTGAGCAATGTAATACAAGACCCATCCTTTCTGCGAGAGGCTATGTCTTATGAGATTGCAAGAAAATACATGCCGGCCTCTAAGGCAAACTATGTGAAGTTGTATATTAATGATGAGTATTGGGGTATTTACACTAATGTACAATCCGTAAACAAGGCCTTTCTTCGAACCCATTTTGGTTCTGCCGAACTTCCATTTTTAAAAGCCAATCCGCAATCCTTAGATCTCAGAGGAGAAAACTGCAATTTGGGGAACTCTCCTGGCACAGACTCCACGGATTATTATAAATTATATGAATTAAAATCGGACTATGGCTACAGCGCGCTTTACGAACTCATTGATGTTTTAAACAGCAATCCGGATAGCGTTGAGCGGGTTCTAAACATTGATCGCACGCTATGGATGCATGCCTTTAATTATGTATTAATAAACTTTGACAGCTACATTGGCTATGCCCAAAACTATTATTTATACAAAGATCATAATGGCCAATTTAATCCCATTCTTTGGGATTTAAACCAATCCTTTGCCAGCTATCGCTTGGCTGATGCATCTATCTATTACAACGGGTTTTCCATAGACCAGGCTAAAACAATAGATCCTTTATTGCATCATAACAACGTTTCTGTTTACCCTCGGCCTCTGTTGAGGAACCTCTTCAAGAATACTAGCTATCGTAAAATGTACCTGGCCCATATTCGCACCATCATAGAAGAAAACTTTGCCAATCAATGGTATAAGAGTCGTGCACAAAGCATGCAAAATATCATTGATGAAGATGTAAAAAATGATCCTTTTAAATTCTATTCATACCAAGATTTTAAGGATAATTTAAATACTACTGTATCGGACTTGGTAGATTATCCTGGCATTTTAGATTTGATGGATGATCGAACCAGCTATATGCAATCCTATCCAGGATATAAAGAAGGCCCCAGTATTGAAACACCTAGTTACAAAGTATCAGGGAATGATTTATTTATCAATGCTAAGGTTACCAAGGGCCAAGTTGTAACATTAGCCTACCGAAGCAACGGCTTAGATTTATTTGAAAAAGTACCTATGCTTGATGATGGAATGAATAATGATGGAGCTCCCAATGATGGACTATTTGGTGCTTTATTGAGAAACCAAACAGCTAATTTGGAGTATTACGTTTATGCAGAGAATGATTCAGCCGGACAATTCTCTCCTGAAAGGGCAGCTTATGAATACCACGTAATGGATGGAAGTATAGATCTGGTCATTAATGAAGTAGCCGCGAGTAATAAGACTATTATAGCAGATAATCAAGGAGATTATGACGATTGGATTGAACTTTACAACAATACGGCAACTGAGGTTTCTTTGAAAGGATATTTCCTTTCAGATAATAGTGCTGAACAAAAATGGATATTTCCTGATGTAAGGATACCAGCCAATGGCTATTTATTAATTTGGGCAGACAAGGATACCATAAGCGCTGGACTACACGCTAATTTTAAACTTTCTTCATCTGGAGAAGGAGTTTATCTGTGGGATACCTCAAAACTTTTAATAGATAATATTAGCTTTGGGCAACAATCCGAAGATAGAACCATTGGGCGATCGCCCAATGGGACGGGTTCCTTTTATTCAATGAAGGCAACACCTTGGGAGTTTAACGAATCTGTTCATAATGACTCAAGCACAGGAAAAACTCTAGATGCAACCATTTATCCAAACCCAACAAATGGAGTTTTTACCCTCTCTGTAAATAGGCATGTAGGGCTCCATTTACATATTTATGATTTAAAAGGAAGACTACTAGTAGAACAGAATATAGCATCAAAAAAATCCCAAATAGACGCAACATTTCTAAAAAGTGGAATGTACCTCATTCACCTTTTTGATAATGATTCAAGAACCACAAAAAAATTAAGTATCGATTAAAATGAAATCACTATTCACCTTTAGTATTCTTTGCTTAGCCCTTGCGCTGCAATCCCAAACCATAACAAATTTTAAAACTACCGATGGTTTGCCTAATAATAATGTATTATGCTTAACTGCAGATGCCTCCAATAATATGTGGTTTGGAACCCAAAGTGGAATCGCTAAATATGATGGCAGTCAATGGACCATCTATAACAAAACTTCAAACCCTGAGATACCCAATAATACCATCACAGCAATTGCAGCCCTAAAAAATGGAAACATTTGGATTGGAACGGACTACGGAATAGGTATTTATGATGGTTCTAAATGGACCTCATATACCACGGCAGATGGCTTAGGTAGCAATAGAGTTAATTACATCACGGAACTTGCGAACGGAGATATTTGGATTTCTGATTTTAATGGTGCCACCAAATATAGTGGGGCTACTTTTACTAAGTATGGATCTGCCGATGGGCTCCCTTTTGGCGGGGTACAACAAATACAAGAGGCAAAAAATGGGGATATTATCATGGCTACCGGTCTGGGAGGCTTGGTTAAATATAATGGATCTACTTTTACAGCATATAAAACTACTGAAGGACTATTAAGCAATTCCAGTTCCTCTTTGGCCTTGGATAATGCAAGTAATATTTGGATAGGTACAGGCGCTGGAGTATCCGTATTTGACTCAAATTATACATTCAAAGAAAATTTCACTCGCTTGTATAAACTACCTGAACCAGACACCTTAAATCCAGTGGAAGACATAAAAATTGACAGCAAAGGGCAAATATGGGTTGGTATTTATGTAGATTATCTGGTTTCTGTTGGTGGAGTGTCTATGTACGATGGAAACACATGGATGGAGTATGATGAATCCAATGGTTTGGCGGGTCCCACCATTCGCAATATGTGTATTGATGTAAATGATAATGTATGGGTAGCAACCAGTACAGGGGTATCTCGCATCAACAGTGGAACTACATCTATTTCCAAAGTATTCGTCCAGGATTTTGACCTTTTCCCAAACCCTACTAAGGATCGTTTAACCGTTACCTATGAGCAGCATAATGGGACAAAAAATGCATCCATTGAGATTTATAATACTGCGGGAAAGTTGCATTTAACACAGCCCTTATCTTTTGGATTTAGTACTACCCTATCCATAAAACCACTACCTGCAGGTTTTTACATAGTAAAAATAGGAAACAGGGTGAAAAAACTAGAAATATATTAATCTCATTAAGTAAAATGAAGCTACAGTTTAGGGGTTATTAGTTTTTCTAATTGATTTACCGAATGAGGAGCACTGTTCCACTGATGGTCTTATCTGATTTCGCGAACGCATTATATGCGACTATTTGATAGAAGTAAACTCCGTCTGGACATTGAGTAAACCCTTGATTTGCTACCGATCCATTCCAATGTTCTTCCAAGACGGCGTCGTAACTATACATCAATTCTCCCCATCGGTTGTAAATATAAACTTTGACCGTTTCGTACCCTTCATTAATAACCCTCCAGCGGTCATTCTTTCCATCCTTATTTGGAGTGAACACATTGGCTATTTTTAACGTTTGAAAATCACAGTCCTGAAACTGAATAGACATGCTGTCATTGGACACACAGCCATTTGAATCTGTAATGATTAGTTTTAAATCTTCAGATTCACTAAATGCTCGATCCCTTGAGGAGCCACCATCGGACCATAAATAGCTCACTCCACTAAGTTCTGGCAATGTTAATTTATAAAACTCACCCACACATGGCATGGTGTCGGCAGGAAGCACAGGAGTAGGCCTTTTGTAAACGAATACACTCTTCTCAATGGAATCTGCTTTACAAAACCCTGAAGACCTGTAACGAATTAATTGTACTTTGTATTCACCTGATTTCCCATATGAATGAGACTCCGGGTTTCTATTTGATGTTTGTCCGTCCCCAAAGCGCCATAGAATATTGCTCACGCTATCCCCTGTTGCACTAAAAGAGAATTCCTCTGAAGTATCACATACATAGTCGGGGCTTAACGTAATATTGGCATTTCTATTCACAAATGCCGCAGCAAAACAAGTCGAAATTCCCTGTTTGCTCCCCATTCCATAATAATAGCCTTGAAATTCTTTATTGCTGGTAAAATGATAGGAATTACGCGAAGGCAATTCCAAGTATCCCACATAATAGTTCTGCCCCCCAAAACTATAGGTTTTATACCCTCCTAAGGGCACCATTGCCGTGCCATTTAACTTTATGTTTGGCGTTGTATTCGATTGAACGACAAGCTTTGCATAATGGGTGTAAACGGCATCATCATAAAGCGCTAAATAAGCTTCCTTCACACCATTCTTGACGGTTGCTATGTTCAGCATACTAGGGTCACCATTGTTTTGGGGATGACCAGAGCATCCAAAACCCTTGGTCATCTGGGTTACTCCGATGGGATTACTAGCACTCAAAAAATGATCTGCAGAACCAGATTGATCAAAATCATACACTTCATTCTTCTGTAAAATAGTTAAAGGAAGTCCGTCTAAAAGAACATTTGTATTATCAAATTTTGCGATCAATTGTATGCTGTATCCATTATTATCTGGAACAGAAGGAATGACATACTCTTTTTCAAAATAAATGGTGGGCCATGTTTGCTCCATCATCAAGTCGCAACTATTACACCCTGAAGTATTTCCATTTTCGGCACATTTAATGCTCGTGAAAACGGCTATTCTCTTGCAGCTTCCCTCCACCTGAATAGATGTACCCGCCAAGCTACCAACTGCCCTATCTGTGCCAATCATGTAGGCGTGAGCAAATGGAATATCCTCTGTGAAATTACGACCCAAAGACCCCTGAAGATCTACGTTGGTCTTAATACGAACTTTAGTTATTCCCGCATCGAGGGCCACAATGGCAATTTGACCGCCTCTACCGGCATTGGCTTCTCTAGAACTTACAATATAATCTTGCCCAAATTCTAAATATTCAACAGGAAGAATCGAAGTATTATCATTGCTTATAGAAATGGGGTTTGCGGCATATACCTGTATGGCTCTCTTGGAACGAATACGAACCGCACATGCCTCAGAGCCAGAGACGGGCTGATCCGAATTGTTAGACCAGCATTGCCAGACTTCTTTGGTATTAAAAGAGGCTCTTTTGAACTCATTTGCCCGTACTTCATATATCCGAGTTACTCCAGTAATTGGATTTTTAAGCTCTACGGTATCATCGGTACTTGCTACAATTACCACATGCAAATTTGTGTCATTTTGAATCACCACATTACTTCCGAAAGTTACCCAAAATTCGGTTCCTGAAAAGCCCTCTCTTGATTGTCCTTCAAGCACCTGACCAATCATGAATAAAAATAGAGATAAGTATATGGCTTTTAAGGCTCTCATTGGAATAATACAAAAATACAACGGATAAGATAAACGGTACACTTTTTCAAAAAATTAGGGCAGTATTTATATTCTTGTCCTTATTTATTAGACCATCGCAATGCTACTTTTTGAAATACTCGGATTAATATAGCTTTGGTTATTTTCTCAGTGTAACTTCCTTCCATATTGCTGATATTTTTCAACTGCCTCTCATTTAAATCAACTCTATTAATTATTCTCATCCAACGGATCGAATCCCTCATACATTCTTCTGTAAGGGGAAGTAACAGGGTATATATATTTTCAAAAGACTCCATATCACAGCCTTCTAGAAAACTCTTAGCGCCTTCAATATCCTTTTCTAATTGGAATCTCAAGTCTTGTTTAAACTCGTGCCTTTCAAAGTATTTAAGTAGGTCCTTATCCATCTCTTTATTCTTGTATTTATCCTAAGCTAAATAAAAGGTTAATTCTCCGAAAGTAAAGATAATAATTTGATATGCAAGCGTCATCAATATTTCATAAATTTGCAACATATGCAAAAGTTGAATATTTTTTTTGTGTGCTTAATGGGGGTATTGTTGTCAAGATGTAGCAAAGAAGATACAAGCATTGGCTTTGAACTTCTTACTCCTGATGAGACTGGAATTGACTTCACCAATTTAGTTCCTGAAAACGACACCTTAAATCAAACAACCTATCACTATCTTTTTAATGGAAATGGATGTGCATTGGCTGATTTAGACAATGATGGTCTGCCTGAAGTGGTGGTATCAGGAAATAATGTGCCCTCTAAAATATATAAAAACAAAGGAAATTTTGAGTTTGAGGATATAACCCAGTCTAGTGGTTTTAAAACGAATGGCTGGATGACAGGTGTGGCAGTGGCCGATGTTAATTCAGACGGACTCTTAGATATTTATTTGTGTAGGAGCGGTCCATGGATTGATCCAGAACGAAAAACAAACTTTTTATTTATCAATAAAGGAAATCTAAAATTCAAAGAGGAAGGTGAAAAATGGGGCGTCAATAATGGAGGGAACACAACCATGGCAACTTTTTTTGATATGGATAATGATGGAGATCTTGATTTATTTGTAGGCAATCATTCTCCCCTATTCTTTGGGGATATTGATGTTCGATTTTCTCCTCAAATGCATAAGGAACCTTCAAACACTCAAGTGCTGTATAGAAATGATGGAAATACTTTCACTGACATCAGCAAGGAGGCAGGTATTGATTATATGGGCTATTGTTTGAGCATAACTTCTGCTGATTTTAATAGAGATGGCCTCGTTGATATTTACTTAAACAATGATTACCATGTTCCCGATTACTACTTTGTTAATCAAGGAGATGGGACATTCAAGGAGAGTTTTAAAACATACTTTAAGCACAGTAGCACCAATGCAATGGGTGCTGATATATGCGATGTGAACAAGGATGGCTGGATGGATTATTTTCAGGTAGATATGCTCAATGAAGACCCTAAGCGATTCATGAATATGGTAGGTCCCAAAGATTATAAGTTTTTTAAAACAGCCTTGAACAATGGATATGGTCATCAATACATGAAGAATGCCCTCCAAATAAATCAAGGGAAAGGGTTCTTTAGTGATCTCGGTCATATTGCTGGAATTAGTCGAACGGATTGGAGCTGGAGCCCTCTTTGGGCAGACTTTAATAATGATGGAGAAAGTGACCTTTATATATCCAATGGATATTACAGAGATGTCACAAAAATGGACTTTAACCTCTACCAGGACCGCATTTTAACTCAGGGAAAAGGGAGCATTTCTCATAAAGAAATTGTAGACCGGCTGCCCTTTGAAAAAATAAAGAATTATGTATACCAAGGGTATGGAAATTTAGAATTTAGAAAAGTAACCGATGATTGGGGACTAGACCAAACGACTCTGAGCACAGGCGCTGCATACGCTGATTTAGACGGAGATGGAGATTTAGATATTGTTCTTTGCAATCAGGGAGAGCAAATGATGCTCTACAAAAATAAATCACCAAAGAAAAATTTCTTGCGTATTCAACTTAAAGGTAAGGCGAATACCTGGGGTTATGGATGTAAGGTTTTTGCAACGACATCTAAGGGAGAACAAATTTTTGAGAACACTTCTTCTCATGGATATCAGAGCAACTCTGAACCTCTTGTGCATATTGGTTTAGGTGATGAAAAAAGCGTTGAAAAGTTAGTTATTGTTTGGCCCAGTGGTAAAATGCAAGAGCTCAACAATGTAGCCTCAAATCAAACGCTAGTTATTCTGGAGTCTGAAGCTATGGGGAATTTCTCTTTTGATTCGGGGATTAAGCCTGAATTTATATCGGTTGAAAATGCACTCGGACTAGATTTTAGACATTTGGAAATGGAAAATCCTGATTTTGAAAGGGACGCTTTACTTCCTCATCGGTACACCCGAAATGGTCCAGGAACAGCCATAGCTGATGTTAATGGAGACGGCTTAATGGATTTGTTCATCGCTAATGCAAGAGAGAGTGCAGGAGCAGTAATGTATCTTCAAACAGCAGACGGGAAATTGAAAAAATCAAGCTCTCAACCCTGGCGGAGCATGAACAGCGTGGATATGATGGGCTGCCTCTTATTTGACGCGGATGGTGATGGAGACAATGATCTTTATTGTGCTGCTGGCGGAAGTGAGTATAGCTTTCGAAGAGGTGTATACAGACATCGAATATACGCCAATGATGGGAAAGGGAATTTTGTAGAAAAACTGGATGTATTGCCAAATGTAGACGTAAGCGGTAGCTGTGTGGTTGCAGGAGATATAGATGGTGATGGCGATTTAGATTTATTTGTAGGAGGCCGAGTATACCCAGGGGCTTATCCCACAATGACAATAAGAAGCTATCTGCTTCTGAATGAAAACGGAAAATTCAAGGATGTCACTGCCACAGCTGCTCCAGATTTACTAACTCCTGGAATGGTTACCACGGCTTGTTTTATGGACTTTAATAAAGATGATAAAATTGACCTTGTTCTTGGTGGAGAGTATTTACCCATTGTATTTATGCAAAATGATGGGCAAAAACTGGTTAATGTAACGGGAAATATGCCCACGGCTAATACCTATGGGTGGTTTAATAGCATTTACCCAGTAGATATAGATAATGACGGTGACTTAGATATTATCGCAGGAAATAATGGAGATAATAGTTATTTTAGGGCTAATTCGGGCAATCCCTTAAATATGTACTGGACAGATGTAGATTTTAACGGCACACTAGATTTTTGGCTAACTTACATTTATCAAGGAAAAGAATTTACTTACTATCAGTTGGATGAAATGGCTCAATCCTACCCTGCTTTTATTAAACGAAAATTTACAACCTACGAAAAAATATCCAGTGCAACCGCCACTGAAATTTTTGGAAAGGAAAATATGGAACAGAATAAAGTTGTTGCCAATGATTTCACCAGCCTCCTTCTAACCAATAATAATGGTATTTTTAGCGCAAGTCCATTGCCACTAATAGCGCAGTTGGGCCCTGTATTTGGAATTGACTGTGAGGATGTAGATGGGAATGGATACATGGACATTATGCTTATTGGAAATAGTGAATCTCCACGTGTTTCACACGGCAGAGATGATGCTTTAAATAGTGTAATATTGTATAATAACGGAGGCCAATTAAAGGGTAAAAATGGAGTTCGAAGTGGTTTTTGGGTTCCAGGTGATGGGAAATCTTTGGCTATGCTACCTATTAAAAATGAGTATCCTGTGTGGATAGCAAATCAAAACCATGGGAAAACACTTGCATTTAAATCTGAAATAAAGGGGACATTTATAGCAGCCCAAGGAAATGAACATGCCGCTATTATTGAATTAACAAATGGTCAAAGCCGCATTCAGTCAATGAGTAACGGTGCCGGATACCTCTCCCAAAGAGCAAATGGAGTATGGAAAACAGACAAAATAAAATCCATAACATTCGTTGGAAGCAAGGGTGCAAAGCGACTTGTAAAATAAGATTTTCAATTCATTTGGATTTTTTAAATGCACTCTATTGATTATTTGTAATTAATACCTATTTTTGCACTCCAAAATTTTAACATCATGGCGGTTACTAGATTAAAAAGAAAAGAAGCGAAAAACAGAAGCAGAGCACAAGTTAGAACTGCTAATCTTAAACGTTTAAATCATAAGCATAACATTCCTAGCCCCTACAAAGGCGAGTCTGGTATTGTTTTAGAAGATCAAGAAAGCGAAGCGAAAGTACCTGAAGTTCAGGAAACTGAAGCAAAATAGATAATTAAGAACAGTAGATGAGTCTTTTAGAAAGAATCTAAAAGAGATAATGAAGTGGAATTCAATGATGAGTTCCACTTTTTTTTGGCCTAATTTTGCTCTATGCCAAAAAATAATCTAATACTGAGCCTAGTTGCATTGTTTTTACTTTTGGGGTGTACCGAAGAAAGTAAAACAAAAAAATACACGCTTAATCCAGAAATTTTACAAGATTGCAACACTGCGATTCAGAATGCAGTAGTAGTAGATCACGTAACCCCTCCAGTGGCTGGAAGAAGATATTTCTATGCCTCACTGGCAGCTTACGAAGCATTAGTTCCTTATTACGAGGAGTATGTAAGTACGGGTAATCAATTCAATGATTTTAATGAAGTACAATTCCCAGATACGAGCAAAACGATCTGCTTAGATTTAGCTGCAATGACAGCCCACACTTATGTTTCAGGAAAATTGGTATATAATGAGGATAGCATAGACGCTTTTAAAATTAGAGCATTAAAGAACTACAAAAAAGAGCTAAATAAAACAACATATAAGAATTCTGTTGCTTGGGGCGAGACCGTGGGTAAACATATTATTGAATGGGCTAAAAAAGATAGTTTTCGCCAAATTAGAGGAAAAGACGATTATTTAGAGAGTCGCACCCCTGGCGCTTGGAGATCAACTGCTCCAGATAACTCTGCACCCATTGAGCCCAATTGGAGAAAAATAAGGACTTGTTTAGTGCCATCTCCTTCACATATAAAAATAGATCCGCCGGAGCCATACAGCGAAGATAAAAATAGTCGGTTTTACCAAATCACTAAAGAGGTGTATGATACAGTACTTGCCCAACAAGAGGACAATATTAGAATTGCCAAATATTGGGATGATAACCCAAACAGCACCATTCACTTGGGACATGTAACTATCCACAAATTAAAAATATCCCCAGCGGGTCATTGGTTAGCCATGTTCACCTATGTTGCGAAACAGCAGAACTATTCCCTAATGCAAACAGCAGAAGGTTATATGAGAGCCAGCGCAGTCATGCACGATGCCTTTATAATAGCCTGGGACACGAAGTATAAAACAAATTATATCAGACCGCAAACGGCCATTAGAACGCTTTTTAATAGCACATGGCTATCTGCCATACAAACTCCACCATTTCCAGAATATCCAAGTGCCCACAGTGTAGTCAGTGGATCTGTTAGTACTTTTTTAGAAAACTACTATGGAAAATTTACGATAAAGGATAGCAGTGAATTTGAATTTGGACTCGGAACCGAAACCTTTGATGGGTTTATAGATGCTGCAAACCATGCCTGTATTAGTCGCTTATACGGCGGAATACATTTTATTGATGGGATTTCAAAAGGACAGGATATGGGAAATGAGCTCGGCGAATACCATTTGAAAAATCTGACAACACGAAGAAAAAAAGACCAATGATTAAATTCACAATAGCCGGTCATTAAGATTAAGATATTTAAAATTTTAAGAATTCAAAAGGGAGGCATGTCCTCCCTTTTGAATTATCATGGCCTTTCACTTATTTACCTTAGCCCAGTCTAAAAAAATAGTATAAGGAACTTTGCCAGAGCGTTTTGCCTTTAATGTTTAGTCTGCCTTGAATATCATCATTCATCAAAAATAAATTAAAAGAGGCCCCTTTTGGCGACCTCTTTTCACTAGATTGTTGATATAAATTAATGGTTTCGTTGAATCATAATTTTTTCGCAAAATCTATCTCCATTTACTTCGATAGTTGCAATGTAAATTCCATTAACCAACCTATTGGACAAAATTTTATATTTATTTCTCCCATTTTGCAAAGCTTGAGAATAAACCAATTTCCCACTTAAATCAGTAATTCTAACCATTCCTGCAGCTTCCAACCTTTTATTAAACCTAAGATTAAAAGTCCCTAAGTTTGGATTAGGGAAAACCGAGATTAAAACGTTAGGCAACGTGTTTTCCAATTTTGTATCCTGAGTTTGGGTTAAATCAGCCTTTTTTGGCTGAGAAAAAACATTTGCCTGATATTGAATTGTGGTATTCCCATTGCAGAAGTTTTCTACAAACTGTGCTGAAACTGGATTTTGTGGAAAAAGACCTAAGAAAGGTGGTCCAATGATGAGTTCTATATTCGGAGAAATCTCAACATCAGGACCTATGTCAATTTGAGTTAATGAGAATATTCTAACTGTTACACCTGGATCTGTTGATAAATTAGAAATAATGGATATCTTTCCTCCGGTATAGATAATGGTATTACTAGAGTAATTAATGCTAGGATTAAAAATATCACCAACTACTAAATCATCATCATTGTAAATATTAAACTTAGTGGGAGGCACATCCAAATCGTTCATATCGAGAAGATTTGTTGGATACGAAAATAGCTGCTTATTCTTTACAGGTAAATTATCCCGCCCAAGGTCCTCCGACTGAAATTCCATGAATAACCTTAGGTAAACTTCAGGCCTGAAACTAGGTGGAATAGCAAAATTGAAATCAGTAGACCTAATAGTGGCACCAACATATAATTCTCTCAAATTATCCAAATCAACCGGATATGATATGAACTGATTGTTTACATAGTTTTCTGATACATTGTAAGGGTTAAATACCTTTCTGGCAGACTCCAAAGTAATCATTTCTGCTGGCACAGAGAGTTCGTCTACAATCGCCCATTTCTCATGGTCCAACTCTTCAAAATCAAATACAAGCATTGCTTTTATTTTTGTTTTGTCAAAATCGGTATGAAGCTTTGGGTTTATAGTGTACTTTAGGTCCTCTGGTAAATAAGCCTCAAACTTTACGGCGTCAAAAACTTTGAATTGCTTTATTTGTGGGCATGAAGGACACATTGGATCATCAATGAGAATAAACTCATCATTATCCATGGCCGTTGTAACGTTGGCTTTATACTTAATATCGGGGGTTTTAATCAATGCAAAGGTGCCTAACAGTTCGTTGTAAATAGGATATTCAGGGTTTAATGAACCTGTGATTGGTGAGGCAATTTCCTCCTCTTCCTTTAGGTCAGTTGAAAATTTGCTTCCCGGAATGGCCCAATAGGGTTTAGTTTGTATATCTTGAACCTCTATATAATCACCGGTCAAAAATATTCTTCCATTCACTGTAGTCACATCCTTTGTGCCACCCGAAGATGGTTTAACAAGATCAAAATTCGCATTAAGGTAAGTGTTTATTCCCCCTATAAGCTTAACCAATTCATCATTTGACATTTTATCTCCAGTAGATATTTGTTTCCATTTGCCTCCCTCTCTTATAAAATCATTTGTCGCTGTAAAAAACGCCTTAAAAAAGTTTGCATCTTTTTGAGACGCAGGTTTACTACTTGGACTATTTATTATTAAATCAAGTAAGTCCATAAACTTTCCAGTCTGAACTACTTGCCCGGTTGTGGCTGCACCAACTGCTAAAGCTCCAGCAGCGCCTAAAATCCTTTTCCCCAGCAGGCTGGGGTACTGGCTTCCAGGAGCTCCTGTAGATAATTTTTGAATAGTGCCTACCATATTCCCTTCTGCCTCAAACGAACCTCTTTTAATGAGCTTACCGGATAATTGAATGGCAGAGTTATTTTTACAAACACAAGGATCATAAGCCACAGGAATATCAAACCAAAACATGTGCCCATCGGGTTCTGCACCTGGGTACTCTGTTAATATTGTAACTTTTTTTGCATTCGTACTTTGATCCAAGGGTTGTACAACCTTTCCTGATGGACTTAACAAATTTGTTGCTGCAAGTTCATCCATCGGGTCTAAATTTGGAAGTCCACCAAACTTAGACTCTTTAATAGCAATTGTCCACTCCACAGTTTGGTAGCTGGTTGTTCCAGGAATCGCTCCAAAAAACCGCATTAAACCTCTGTACCTATTATATAAGCAAAAGTATGGCATGCTCGGGATCGTAGTGGTGTTTGTTAAACCATCAGCCAAAAAGCCAAAATCAGCCTTGATTAATTCCCATCCATCCTGTGGATAGAAGTCAGAAGCGCTGAGTGATGCCAATGTCCTACCCAAAACCGTATTTGAGCTTTGCCAAAATGGGTTATTAAAATCAGTAATAGAGCCAGTACCAGAACCTCCTTTCCACAAATCAAAGGTACTATTTATGTCGCTTTGGCTGGGAAACCAATAGAAGGTATTTTGCGCAGAACTTTTTTCTGTATTTTGAGGATCCTCAGGATTAGTGCTTATCCCTTTTTCACCGCATTGGGCAAACAAATTCAAATTAAAACAAATTATGAAACATACTATTGCATATCTAATCATAACAATTTCCTCCCTTCAAATGTTATAGTCTCAGCAGGCGAATTCCTGCTTTTCTTAAATTGGTACTTAATTTTTAAATAATGGCGTCCATCTTTTGAATATGTACCTTTGCTGTCATAGTAAATCATTCCATCGTGATCGTGGTAGATATAATCTTCATTTGAGAATCGCCATTGTTTAAAACTGGTCATTTGCTTATCAAAATTTCCATGATTTACCATTTTGATAGAATCTTTGTACGGAAAACCCACAAATAAATCTTGCCAGGACGCTGTTACCGGATTATAATAATTATTATATATAATTTCAATGCTATCCAATTTTGATGGACTTGTGCTAAAGTATCCAACGAATTTACCCGTCCATAGTACATACCTTACAGGTAGAATATTTCTGCTTTGAACAAAAATAGAATCACCTTGATTAAAACATGTATCGGGCTTTTTAGTAACTTCCAAAGTTACTTTTATTGGTTTGTTATAGTTATTCGTATCTAGTAAGAAATCAGAAAAACTCAGGCAAAATTCTTTTTTCTGAATCACTTGGGAGCTGTTTCCAAAAGTCCATTTATAGCTTGCACCTTCTTCCATTGCTGAAAAGAAAGCCTTTGCTCCTGTAAAGGTATCGCAAGGCTCTGGAATAAAGCCTTCACGACCGTTGCACATATCGTTAACGTCAAACATAGCATTGGGGAGAATCTTCCCATAGCATGGGTCATAATTCTCACATTCTGGATTGCTTGGATCTTGGCAGGGACATTCCTTTTTCTTACAACTTTGAATTATTGGAAGCGTTCCAATAACTGCTGTACTTAATAGTATCATTAGTGTTTTCCTCATAATTAGTTACTCTTTAACAATAATGCCTCTAATTTTTGAAGACGTGCCTCTTGAGCTTTTATCTTCTTCTCTTGTTGGATGGTATATAGCGTTAGTTCTTCTATTTTTTGTTGTTGACGCGCCTGCATATCTGCCACATCTATGCCGTTTTCTATGACTTCTTTTTCAGAGGGAATCTCTGGAAGGTGC
>CALKCM010000011.1 GCA_938086785.1 uncultured Bacteroidia bacterium | reverse complement strand
TATTGTGCTGGTGATACCATTTTAATCCCTTACCGAGCTTACGGAAAATACAATGATACCAACCGCTTTTTTGCCGAACTTAGCGATGAGAACGGAAACTTCTTTGGATCTCAAACAGAACTTGGTTCGCTAAGATCCAATAGTAGTGGAACTATTAAAACCACACTGCCTCTATTTGACGTAAAAACCAGTAAAAATTATCGCATACGTATACGAAGCAATAGTCCTTTTGTGCAAAGCTTTATGCGTTACGATAGCTTTAGGCTTCTTATCTATAGCAAGGATAAAGCAAACCCAGGTAAAGACACCACTTTATGTTTTGGCGATACTTTGGATATTTATTGTATAGGTGGAACAACATGGAATTGGAGTCCAAATACAAATGTGCTTAATCCTAATAAAAGAGAAACTAAGTTTGTGGCAACTCAAACCTCCAACCTGCAAATTGCCATTGCCGATAGCAGTGGTTGTGGGCAACCAGATACTGCCTATCAAAAAATAACAGTTATCACAAAACCAATCATTAGTACTAGAGATACTCAGGTATGTAGAAGTTTACCATTCACCCTCTATGCAAAATCCTCCTATTCTGGAACAGATACTATTAAATATGCTTGGCTATTGAACAATACTAAAATAAAAGCAGATTCCCTAAACGCTACTATTTTAAAGGATAGTGCCTTTACCTTGATAGCCCACGATGCCTGTCCAAAAAACCATGATACCGCAACTATAAAAGTCTCGCTTCATTCGCCTCCCTCTTTTTCCCTCATGGTAGATTCGGTTTGTTCATATACTAAAGCTTCTATTGAGTTCACCAATGTGAATGCAATTGGACCCTATCATTTTATAAAAGATGGTGTTTTAAGTTCTGTAAAAAACCACATTCCTGCTCAAAAGCCAAAAACACACCTTTTTGCATTAAGAGATGCTTGCGGACAGGAGAAAGATACAGCTATTCTGTTATCTGAATTTCCTTTGGCAAAATATACTTTAAGCCCCAAAAGGGCATGCCCCCCACTATCTTCAACAATAGCATTTACAAATCCAGATAACGATACGATAAAGCTAAGCAGCAACAGCTCAGTTAAAATTACTCAATCTAAGGATTCTTTTGCAATACTCTGCAATGCGCCTGGCCTTCATCTGCTAGAGATTGAATTAACCAATCAGCACTGCAAAATAAATAGTGCAGAAAATTTGACGGTAGATCCGCTTCCAATAGCAAAATTGAGCAGTCAATATAGTTCCTATTTAGCCAAACAGAAAAGTGCCATTCTGTATAACAATAGCATAGGCGCAAACTTTTACCAATGGGTAATGCCTAACAGAACGGCAATAAAGAACAATACAGACACCGTAATCCTTCATTTTAACGAGAGCGATACGATGAGAACTGCTTTAATTGCAAGAAATCCATACGGTTGTTCAGATACAGCTTGGCTAGAAACAATCATTTACCCACCTGCTTATATCATATTCCCTAATGCCTTGAGCATGAATAATGACCAGTTAAATGAAATTTTTGAACCGGTTTTTAAAGGCTTACAATACTACGAACTAAGTGTGTTTAACAGATGGGGAGAGATGGTTTTTAAAGGAAGAAATAATGGCTGGAAACCAAACCCAAAAATCCTACCCGGTTTATATGTGTACCGATGTGTATATCAAGGACATGCTGAAAAACCTCAAGAAAAAAATGGCACCCTCATAATTATAAGGTGATTGCACTGACAGATCTAATTTTTTATCCTCAATATCCACAATTGAAGGAGCTCAAATCAAGCTCTAGACATAATTAAAGTTATAATTATTTGGCTAACTTTGTGTTCTACAGAATGGCTGGCCTTAAAAAATTTATTTCTGATACTGCTATTTATGGCCTCAGTAGCGTTGTTGCCCGATCTGTAAGCTTTCTCCTGGTTCCATTATATACCAGCAAACTGCCCAGCGCAGGAGCCTACGGCGTTGTTTCTATCATGTTTAGCTTTTGTACATTTCTTAATGTACTGCTGACTTTTGGGATGGAAACCACCTTTTTTAACTTTGCCAGACAAAGCGATAATCCCATCTCTGTATTTTCAGCAGCCCTCCGTTGGGTAGGCAGCCTTTCCTTAATTCTAGTGGCTTGCGGCTTTGCCTTTGACCAATCTATTATGAACTGGATTGGCTATCCTGAGCATCCTGAATATGCCAGATACTTTGCCATGATTATAGCTACCGATGCACTCGTAGCTATTGCGCTTAGTAAAATGCGCTATGACCAAAAACCCTGGAAATTTGCCGCCATTCGCAGCTCCAATATTGCTGTTAATGTAGGACTTAACCTATTTTTTATTATCCTTTGCCCCTTTTTAATAAACCTTGGATACGATTGGCCAAAAACCATCTATCATCCCGATCATCTGGTTTCGTATATCTTTATTAGCAACCTCATTGCAAGCTTTTCTAGCTTTATTCTTCTTTTACCCTCCTTTACCAGCATTTTTCATAAACCAGATCATGGACAAATTAAACGAATGCTCTTTTATGCGACTCCTTTGGTTATCGCTGGTTTTGCTGGCATGATCAACGAAACCATGGATCGCATCCTACTAAAAAAACTGATGCCTGTTGACTTAGGTGATTCCGAAGCAGGTATTTACACCGCCTTTTATAAAGCGAGTTTAGTGATTACCATATTCCTGCAAGCATACCGATATGCGATTGAACCCATTCTATTTAAATCCTCGGCGGGCGGCGATGATAAAAAGCAATTGGCACTGGCTACCAAATGGTTTACTTATGCCTGTGCAATGATATTTCTTGGCACTTTGCTATTCTTGCCTGAGTTTAGTCGGTTAATCATTCGGAATGCGACCTATTTTAAAGATCCTAGAGGTTTGGAAATTGTACCTGTTTTACTCACAGCGAATGTATTTTTAGGCTTGTTTTTTAATGCAAGCATGTGGTATAAAATTAATCAACAAACCAGGTATGGCGCGCTGATAGCTATTGCAGGAGCTGCGATAACTTTGATTGGAAATTTTACATTTATCCCCAGCTATGGCTTTGTAGCCTGCGCATGGGTTACTTTAGTGGCCTACGCGTTTATGATGCTTGCTGCATTTGTGTGGGGACAAAAAGAATATCCTATTCCATATGAAATGCACCGAATTATTCCTGTCTTACTCCTATCCATAGGTGGATCTGCTTTGCTGCAGTTAATGGATGCCAATCGTTGGTTTTACACCCCTCTCTTGTTGCTTGTTATCCTTTTTATCTATATTTTCGAGTTCCATGCAAAACCTAAGTATACAAATCGTAAATAAATCAAACAACCCTTTGCCTAAATACCAAACAGGACAAAGTGCCGGCTTAGACCTGCATGCTTGGTTGGATGAACCGGTAGAAATAAATCCAGGGGAACGAACCATGATTAAAACGGGCTTGTATCTATCCCTTCCCGCAGGCTACGAAGCGCAAATTAGGCCTCGGAGTGGATTGGCTTTTAAGCAGGGAATAACCGTCATTAACTCTCCCGGAACCATTGATGCAGATTATAGGGGCGAAATAGGCATTGTCCTCATTAATCATGGGCAGGATTCCTTTACTATTCAATCAGGCGATCGCATTGCTCAAATGGTTATTGCAAAGCATGAACAAGCGCTGTGGAACGAAGTGAATAGCCTGGATGAAACCGCACGTGGAACCGGTGGGTATGGAAGTAGTGGCATTTAATAGCCATGCTCCTAAGCCAATCTTTAAAAGATTTATTTTACCCTCCCTTATGTTTGAGTTGCAAACAATGGCTTATTAAAGGGGAAAGCGATTTGTGCTTTGCTTGTCTCAGCCAACTTCCAGAAACACGTTATCCTATCGACATCCAAAATCCAGTTGCACAAATATTATGGGGCCGCATACCACTCAAGTATGCCTGCAGCTTTTTAATGTTCAATGCCCTGAATAAAACGCATGACATTCTTCACAACATCAAATACAAAGGAAATAAAGAGCTGGCAAAATTCTTGGGGCAGCACTTCGCTACTATTTATTTGAAGCAACTTAAATTACTGGAAATAGACGAAATTGTTCCCATTCCACTTCATCCCCGAAAAAAGAGAATGCGCGGGTTTAATCAAGCCGAATATTTCGCGCAAGGAATGGCTGAGGCACTCCAATGTATTTGCAATACAAAGAGGTTGAAGCGAACAAAGTTCACCGCTACTCAAACCAAAAAGAGCCGTGCCGAACGTTGGGAAAATGTTCGAGAGATATTTACCTGTTCAGCACCCGAATTAACAAGCAAGAATATTCTCTTGGTAGATGATGTAATTACCACAGGAGCCACCATAGAAAGTGCTGCCAAAGCACTTCTCCTAAAAAACCCTAAGTCTATAGGGGTAATAACTTTAGCCTTCGCCAATGATTAATTTTTCTTCTTACAGAAAAATTAAAAAAACCTGACCTTTATGTAATCTAAATACTACGAATCATTTGTACCTTTGCGGTGTACGAAAAATATTATTGATATGAAATTAAAAGTTACCATTTTAAGTTTACTCTGCAGTTTGGCCTTTGGCCTGAATGCACAGAGAGGGGGTATCGTTGGCCTAAGTGTTCCACAATACATGGCTTCGGGAAGCAAAACACGGATGCCTGTTATAGCAAAAGCCGCTGTTACGGGGCTAGCAGCAAACACCAAATATCAATATTTAATTAGAGGGTATAGATCAAGCGACATCAGCTCGACCAACCTAATTAAAGGTGCAGGAAACCCCCTATATTTTAAAAGTAACGGCGAAGTAAAATACTTTGCAGGATCGGTAAGTTTTAAAAATGGTGCCACACAAGATACATTTACCACAAATAATTTTGGAGTTTATGAGGGATGGTTTGGTTTAGTAAATACGGGAAATAGCAGGTTTAGTAATGGGAACGCAGTTTATTTAGCTGTAACAGCCATTGCCATTGGCCTGCCTGATACCCAAGTCTTACATATTTCTGATAGTATTACCGCACTATCCTTTGGTTCGGGAACCACAAACGGAACTGGAATATGGGGTAAAAGCGAAGGAGATGCGCTGGATATTGTATCTTTATACGATGAGTTAAATCCGACTGAAAGACCATTGAGTAATGGCATCATTCATGACATTAAAACAAGCATTGCTAGTACGGTAAATTTTTATAAAAATGACGTGGAAGGAAAAGCAGGCCGATGGGCTGCAATTATTCCAAATGATTTAAAAAATGGGGTGCGAACCATTTCACGATTCGCAAATGGCATAAATAACGCCGTATACAGCAGCATAGACTCTAACGGAGTTTGGGGCGTGAGCGCTACAGATACGAAAAATCCAACTGGAGGTTCCACCGCTATTGAATTGGGTTCAGATGAGGCCGCTTTAGTTCCTCCTAGCATTCAATTTGTGTCTTCTACAAGCAGCACTTCTGAAAATAAAACAAGCCATACCATTTACTTTCAAAGAAAATACAGCAATGATTTTGATCAGAGCGTAAGAGTCCGAGTAGCGGGTAATACAGCTACCAATGGAGCCGATTACACACAAATAAATCCACGAAGAGTTAGCTTTAGTCCAGGCAATACAGCCTTGGATTCGTTAAAAATAACCCTTACAGATGACAATGCTGTAGAGGGGGATGAAACCATTGTTTTTTCATTGGATAGTGCAGACTTATGCGCCATTGGGCCTAACAAAGCACATATTGTAACTATTGCCGATAACGATATCGCCTATTTATCTTTGATAGATAAGGTTGTTTTAGTAGATGAGGCAGATGAAAAAGCAGATGTAAGAATAGCTATTGCAACAGGTATAAATATGGTGAGTAAGGTTAAGCTTTCTGTTCTTTCGAAAGCAAGCCATACGAATATTCCATTTGAATTTAAAGTGAGTTCCCTCAATAAGAATGACACTACCTTTAATATTGGAAAAAGTGGCAGCGCTGATACCGTTACCATTAGCACTCAAGTGATTGAGGACATTATTGGAGATTTAAACGATACCATTGTATTACGCATTGAGCAACTGAGTGGGGTTAGTATTTTAAAAGATAGCACCATGACTGTTGTTATTAGAGATAATGACGGTCCATCAATTGTGGGTTTCGTAGGATCTAATTCAAGCGTTCGAGAAGATGATGACTCTGTTGAACTAAAAGTAGCTGTCATTGACCGTAAAGGAGTTCTTTCTGGCTTTGCAGTGTCGCACCTAAGCGATGTTTCTACTTCCTCCCAAGGACTAGACTTTACCTATCCAACAGCTAAGATTTTTAGCCTAGACGGAACAAATCCAGACACCTTTGTTTTTAAAATAGCATTGAAAGATGATGATATTTACGAAGGCAATGAAACAGCTGTTTTTGGCTTTTCTAGCTTAAATAAAACTGCTTTTAATAGCAATGACACCTTTGTTGTAACTATATTAGAAAATGATAGAGAGTATTTCCAATTAAGCAAAGTAAATGTTCAAAATGCCCCAGATGGTGTTGTCGATTCCTCAGGAAAGAGAATACGCGTATCAGGAACAGTGTACGGAATTAATACACGAACGAGCGGCATGGCATTTACCTTCAGAGATTTTAGCGGCGGGCTTGGTGTTTACAGCCCAAGAAATACCTATGGATATGCAGTTACCGAGGGAGATTCTATTTTAATGGAAGGGAGACTAAGCCAGTATGCAGGAAATGCACAATTGGATTATGTAGATACCGTTATCGTTCTTAAAAAGAATGCAACGCTTAAAACAGCTGACCTTGTTAGCACTGTATCGGAGGCAACTGAAAGTGATTTAGTTAAATTTAATACGGTTAAATTATATGATCCTTCCCAATGGCCATCAACCACCTTGGCTGATGATAAATTTGCGAATGTTGTTGTTGAGCATACCGATGGTTCCTATGATACCTTAAACATTGATTCTGAAACTAATATAGATGGAACACCCGCACCGGTGGGTTACTTCAATGTTACTGGAATTGCCACTCAATTGGACTTTTCTAAACCATATACGGCAAGGTACTTGTTAAGTCCAAGACGCTTGAGCGACTTTGAAGCAAGTGTTCTTCCAAAAATTACATTTTCGAAAACATCAGATACCATTAGTGAAAGTCAAACCAGTTATGGCATTGTTTTAAATGTAGCTCCTATTACAGAAAGTTTTACTGCAGAAGTAGTAATTGCAAGTACAGATGCATTAAACCCAGGAGATCACACTTTTAGCACTCAAACAGTGAATGTTGTGAATGGAACAAGCAACTATAACATATCTGTTCCACTAGCAGATGATAATGCTTCCGATGGAACCAAATACATCACATTTGCGATTCGTAATATTTTTGGAGCAGGAGAGATTGATGCGGATTCTACCTTCACCTTAGTTATTAAGGATGACGAGCCGAGCTCTGTAAATACCATTGCAAAGGCAGGAATTAAATTATTCCCCGTTCCAACAACAAATACAATTACTGTAAATAGCCCATTGGAAATGTCTAACATTCAAATTTATGCTTCTAGTGGACAGCTTGTGCGCACCATTAAGGTAAAAAAGACATCGACCCAAGTAGACGTTTCAACCCTTTCTAATGGCTTATACCACATTCAAATTGAGCTAAATAATGGCTTAAAATACAATGGAAACTTTATAAAGGAGTAAGTACATCCTACAATAAAAAAGGCGGCCTATGGCCGCCTTTTTTTTGGAATAATTTTTTATCCCTATGTTTTTCGAAAATTAGAAATGCACAAAAAAGCAGGCCTCCTTTCTATCGGATAGGCCTGCCCATTTCACAATTAATAAAATAAATTACAAGCTCATATGAGAGCCATCACAATAAGGGGGATTTTTTGTTTGCTTACACATGCAAATGGCGGCCGTTTTAGTCTCCTCTGCTTTAAATACTTTTGGAACCATTGTGCTGCCCTGATGCGCACCATTACACCATGGCTGATTCTCTGATTTACCACAAGCGCAATAAGCATATGTTTTGCCTTCCTCCAATGTTTCCATTTGAGGGCTTTTGCCGGCAATTATTGGCTGATCCATTATTTAGTTGCAGTTATATCTATTTTAAAACCAATTTCATTATCGATCAGATAATCTACTGGAACACCTTCTGATCCTTTTATATGATAGCTTAGACCCCAGTTTGTGCGATCTACCGAAAAGTTCTCAGATACAATAGCTACAGCATCTTCGTTTAGCGTAACATTGGCTTTAAAAGTGATGCTCTTGGTCGAATCTAACATGGTTAAGTTACCGGTTACTTTAGAATTAAATTCACCCTCAATGGCCTCAATACCTGTTAATTCGAATGTAGAATTTGGGTAAACTTCCACATTAAAGAGATCCTGGCTTAATAAATGCCCTGTAAGTTTGCCTATTTCTTCAGCTCCTTCTGGAAAATTCTCTACCCTTACCGAAGACATATCAACAGAGACTGTTGCATTGCTTAAGACACCATCTGTAACAGAGAGGCTCGCTTTATTAAAGAATATTTTACCAAATCGTTCCTGTACTCCTCCCAAATGAGAAGCTTTCCAGCTCATGGAACTCCCCTCTTTAATCGTTTCGTAAGTAACCGTCGCATCGGTTTGAATTGTTTCAACTGCTGCGGCGTCTGATGTTTCTGCTTTTTCTCCTTTGCCTCCGCAAGAAGCAAACATTGCTGCAATAGCAATGACTGGTAATATTAATTTTTTCATTAGGAACAAAGATGTCATCAGCCCCATGGCTATGCATTAATGTAGATTAAGAAATTTTGATTTAGCTATTTCCTTTATTTTGAGTCTTCACTTTACTTAATGCCTCGGGTGTAATGCCCAAATAAGAGGCAATCATTCGCTGTGGAACGCGCTGAACAATTTGCGGGTATGTTTCTAAAAAATGCTCATAGCGCTCAATGGCAGATGAACTCATCAGCATGGTAATTCGCCTTTGCAGTACCGAAAATCTTTTTGAAATCTTATCTAAATGATCCTCAATTATTCGTCCTTTTTCCATCACAATAACTTCGGAATCTTCGAGCGCATCAATGAATAATTCACTGGGGCCATCTATAATATTGTCGGCAATAAACCAGCCCTCTGGAGCAAATAGAAAGATATGCTCTTTGCCCTTATTATCAATAGTGTAACTGCGCAATAGGCCTTTCTCTACCTCGTATAGCTTTGGGATCGACTCTCCAGCCACTTCTACAATAGTGCCTTTTTTTATATGAATGCGTCTAGGGTCTTGCAATAATTGATCTTTAAATGTCAAAATTACGGCATTTAAATGAGTTCCTCTTTGAAACCTTAATAACCGCTCGGAAATTTTTAGAATTAGGTAAACGATATTTCCTGATTAATTTTATCAAAAAAATAATTGTTCTTCACTTCGCCTTGATTAGTATTGTATTTATAAAATGAGTCAAAGCTTTCACAAGTTAGAATGGGATTCTGATTTTCTCAATTTCACCGTAGGGAAGATAAATGGAGAAATCATTCATCCGCCAGAGGGCAAGGATATTGAAATGCTCATGAAAGAAAATGAAGCCAAACTTGCCTATTACTCATCGCCCAAGCAATTGCCGCAAACAGTTCAGCAAAGTAAAGAACTAGACTATGTTTTGGTGGATAGGAAAATTGTCTATTCTAAGCCCATTCATTCAGAGTTGCAAATAGATCCCTCGATCTTGGCTATTGCGAAAGACACTCCAGACAATAAGCTCAGTAAACTAGCCATACAAAGTGGAGAATTCTCCCGATTTAATAAAGATGAACGGATTGAACAAAGTAAGTTTGAAGAGTTGTATGAACTTTGGATGAAGCATTCTCTGAATAAAACAATAGCCAAAGAAGTTCTTGCCTATCATTCGGGCTCAGAAATTGCAGGCATCGTTACCCTAGGAGAAAAAAACAATCGGGCAGATATAGGCATCATCGCCGTAGACCATTCCTTTCGAGGGCGTGGTATTGGAAGGTCTTTAATGCAAAGCGCCGAAAAACACTTTTCCAATATGGGTTACACCACCATACAAGTGGTTACTCAAGCAGACAACACACCTGCTTGCAAGCTTTATGAAGCCTGCGGATACTCAGTTGAGAAATCTGATTTCTTTTACCATATCTGGAGAAAATAATCCTTGGTGAGTAATCAAACGCAGGGAATTATTATTCATAAATTTTGATGAATAATTTAGTACTAAAGTCTACTTTTTTCTAAAACCTATCCCAATTTTAGCTGTTAATTTGCCAAAGGTTTAGAAGGTTTAGAAATGGATAAAATTGAATATATAGAAAAGGAAATAGCTGCGCTGAGAAATCAACTGCAAACCCACGCTCTATATGAAAAATTAGGGCATATTGAGGATATTAAAATCTTCATGGAAAATCATGTTTTTGCCGTTTGGGATTTCATGTCCTTACTCAAAACCCTTCAGGCCGAACTAACCAATGTTAAAACCCCTTGGACTCCTGCCAAAAATCCAACCCTTTCTCGGTTCATTAATGAAATTGTGCATGGCGAAGAAAGCGATGTAAATGAATTAGGAGAACCAAACAGTCATTTTGAAATGTACTTAGATGCCATGAACCAAGTGAACGCAAGTACAGATGAGATATTGGCTTTTACCTCCTTAATTAAAGCCGGCAAATCAGTAGACGAAGCTTTAAACAAAATAAGTATTGACGCAAGAGTAGCAGACTTCGTTCAATTTTCGTTCTCCGTCATTCATACGGGAAAAGCGCATCAGGTAGCTTCTGCCTTTACCTTTGGACGGGAGGATGTTATTCCTGACATGTTTATTGAGATACTCAAAAATGCAGACGCTGAAAACAGTCGCTTTAACAAGCTCAAATATTATTTAGATCGGCATATTGAACTGGATGGCGATGAACACGGGCCCCTATCCCTAAAAATGGTTTCGGAACTATGCGGCACCGACGAGGTAAAGTGGAATGAGACCTTACAGGTTGCAAAACAGTCTTTAAAGAAGAGAATTTCTCTGTGGGATGCCATAGCAGAACAAATTGGAAAACTAAAACCAGCCTAAGCTGTTGTTTTAGGGCTTGAAGAATACATTAGAAATAAGAGACCTGGACCGAATTATTGAAATGGCTTGGGAAGATCGCACCCCCTTTGAAGCCATTGAATTTCAATTTGGCGTTTCGGAAGCTCAAGTTATAAAATTGATGCGCACGGAACTGAAGCGGAGTTCATTCAATCTTTGGCGAAAAAGAGTGAACAGCGGAGTGAGCCAAAAACACTTAAAGAAAAGAAGCGCTGACATTAACCGATTTGCCTGTTCTAGGCAAAAAAGCATTTCAAATAATAAAATATCAAAACGATAAATTTTCCTGCAGACATAGCGGCCATTGAGGATCGACTAAATAAAATCGACCCCGCCCGATATGGGGCAACGCGCAATCATAAAGATGGAGCTGTTACCTATTTAAGTCCCTATATATCGAGAGGTGTTATTTCAACCAAACAAGTCTATCTGCACCTGAAGAGTTTAGATTTACCTTGGTATAAGATTGAAAAATTAATCCAAGAATTGGCCTGGAGAGATTATTGGCAACAGGTTTGGATTGAAAAAAAAGAGGGCATTAAGCAGGACCTTAAAAATCCGCAATACCCCATTTCAAACCATCAAGTTCCAGAGGCCATCGTAAAAGCCCAAACGGGTATTGAAGCAGTAGATGAAGCCATAAAAGAGCTGTACAAAACAGGATACATGCACAATCATATGCGTATGTACGTAGCCTCTATTTGCTGCAATATTGCCCGCTGTCACTGGCTGGTTCCCGCCCAATGGATGCACAGCCATTTGCTAGACGGAGACTTGGCAAGCAATCACCTAAGTTGGCAATGGGTGGCCGGTGCTTTTTCCAATAAAAAGTATTATGCCAACCAAGAAAACATCAATGCCTTTTTTAAAAGTTCACAAAAAAACACCTTTTTAGATGTAGAATACAGCGCATTTCCTGATTTAGAAATTCCTCATGAATTAATCCATACACAGGCATTGGATGTGGAAAGCATGCTTCCAAAAGTACCTGAACCCCTGCTAGAAAAGCAAAAATCCACCCTCATATACAACTACTATAACCTCGATCCATATTGGCATAAAACCGATGATGTGCAGCGCATACTTCTTCTTGAACCATCCTTTTTTAAAGAGAACCCCATCAGCCAAAAATGCCTAGATTTTGCCATTGAACTCAGCAAGAATATTGAAGGAATACAGCTTTTTATAGGCGAATTTGCAGCCTTGCAAGAAAAAGTGGACACCTCCTGTATTGTATATAAGGAACACCCCACAAATGGCCACTACCAAGGCATAGAAGAACCCAGAGAATGGTTAAGCAGCGTTTCGGGCTACTTCTCCTCCTTCTTTAAGTTCTGGAAAAAATGCAAGAAAGAGTTGTAATCAAGGGCACAGCCCTAAACCAAATGTCATTGGAATTTGTTTGTATGGAACCGAAAAAGGGAAACTGATGCGATTACAAAAAGAAGATATTGAAAAACTGGAACGGAAATACAGATTGAATCTCATCAATTCTATTTCTGGGATAAAGCCCGCAAACCTTGTTGGAACTCAATCCTTGAAACAGGAAGACAATGTAGCTATTTTCTCATCAGTCGTGCATTTAGGTTCCAGTCCGGCGCAATTGGGATTTATTATGCGTCCTCAAAGCCAATCTCCCAGAGACACCTATTCAAACATTCAGGAAACTGGATACTACACCATTAATCACGTTTCGGAATCCTTTATTAAAAAAGCCCATTATACCTCTGCCAAACTAGATAAGGGAACTTCTGAATTTGAAGCAATGAATATAGAAAAGGAGTTTATTGATGGCTTTAATGCCCCCTTTGTAAAGGACAGCGCGGTTAAAATAGGCATGAAGCATCTGGAGAGCATCCCTCTGCCCAATGGATCCATTTTTGTAATAGGAAGCGTAGAACTGCTCCAACTGCCCGAAGACTCCATAAATTCCTTAGGTCAATTGGATTTAGAAAGCTACCAATGTGCAGGTATTGCAGGATTAAATACCTACTACGGATTTACAAAATTGGACGATTTCCCCTATGTAAGAGTGAACGAATTGCCCGATTTTAAATGAAAAAAAGTGAACTCCCCACAAAAGTATGCCTGGTGTGCAATAGAGCGTTTACCTGGCGCAAAAAATGGGAAAGAGATTGGGATCATGTAAAATATTGCAGCGAAAAATGCCGTCGAAACAAATCTTAAATATCCCTGCTTTAAAGGTTGAACATGGGGGTTCCTCGAAAAAATATTTCAGCTACACCACTTATTCTTATCTTCGAAATTAGAAACATATACCGTATAAAATGAGTTTTTTAAAAGCCGAATGGCGAAAACTAGCCTTTGCAAACTACCGCATCGATCCGAGTGTTCTTGAAGCGCATGTTCCACCGGGAACAGAGCTGGATTTATGGAACGGCCAATGCTTTGTAAGTTTAATTGGTTTTATGTTTACCAATACCAAACTACTGGGAGTAAAAATTCCTTTTCACACCACTTTTGAGGAGGTGAATTTGCGATTTTATGTCAAGCGATTAGACAATGGTGTTTGGAAACGCGGCGTGGTTTTTATTAAAGAAATTGTACCCAAACCCGCGCTAAGCTTTGTTGCAAATACCATTTACAAGGAGCATTATGAAACCTTGCGCATGCGCCATGAATGGAATGAAAACGCTACGGAACGAAGCGTAAAGTACCAATGGAGAAAGAAAAAGCAATGGCAATCCATACAAGTGATTGCAGACATACACTCATCCGAAATTGAAGAACATAGCGAAACTGAATTTATTACGGAGCATTATTGGGGCTATGCTAAGATAAATGAAGAGTACTCTAACGAATATGAGGTAACCCATCCCAGATGGCGACAATACCGCGTAAAGAGCTATGAAATTGATACGGATTTTGCCTTGGTTTATGGGGAAGAATTCGCGTTTTTAAATGCCATAAGTCCTGCATCTGTTATGCTAGCGGAGGGTTCTGAAATAACAGTAGAAGGCAAGAAAAAAATTCGCTGAATAAAGCAGCCTCTTTGATTAAGGAATATTTATATTAATTTTACCGAGATGGCAAGCTTAGAACGTCTTCAATCATTCAAACGAAATAGAGTCTTCTATTGCATGGCAATTATTGCACTCTTATGTACAAGCTGTGCAGATAAAAAAAATGAACTCCTGCGCTGCGATACGCTTTGGAGCGAACGTACCGATAATCAAAAATTAATTGGATGCTGGTGCAACGAAAAATATGGCAGTAATGCCGGAAGAACCGCCGTTACAAAATCAATGCGATTTCAAACCATGCTCTGTTTTTATTCCGATCATACCATGACGGATTTTTTTGTTACTCACTCCTATTTTAATAGCAAAGATGAAAGCGATCAAGGCACCCATGTTTCCGTTCGCGATGGGAAATTGAGCTATGATTCTAAAACATATGGACAAGTGGAATATCCCATTCAAATTTTGGAAGATAAACTAATCATCTCAGGAAAAGGAATGATGGGGGGCGATGTATTTAAGAGATGCCAATAGGCCCTGAATTCTCCCAAGTCACGCGCCACATTAGAAAACACAGCCTACTGCTTACATCCCAAATAAAAAAATGAATATCCGAAAAGTATTCTCTGGAATAAGAGATCTGAATGTAAAAGGCTCCGGACGACTCTCTTTTTTCTTGGCTCGCGTTTTCTTGGGAAAACCCAAAAAAGCACTTGAAGTAAGGACTATTTATGATTTTAAATTAAACATAGATCCAGTTACAGATTCGGGAGTAGAACGTTCAATTTATTATTATGGAACCTATGAAAAGGGAACCTTAGCTATGATAAATAGCATTCTTTGTGAAGGAGATGTATTTGTAGATATAGGCGCAAATATTGGATTAATGTCTATTCTTGCCTCAAGAAAAGTAGGGCAATACGGAAAGGTATTTAGCTTTGAACCCAATCCTAATACAAATAACATACTCCAGAGCAATATCGCGCTTAATGGCTGCAAGAATATTCATGTGGAAGAGTTTGCGCTGAGTCATGAAGCCAAAAAAAGTAAGATTTACGATCGCTGGGATGTGAACAGAGGTGGCGCCTCACTCATTAAACCAGAGCATCCAACGGATTCATATGAAATTGAAGAGATTCAATTCTCTGATTATTTTAGCCCAAAACAAATCCTTAAATTGGTGAAAATTGATGTGGAAGGCTATGAATTAAATGTACTGATGGGCGCTCGAACCTTTATACTAGAGTCCCCAACACCCCCCTCGCTTATTGTAGAGTTCTCCTCGGCGAGGAACAATACATTTGGACCAGATACCTCTCCGTTATTGGCTTTTTTACATGAACTAAAAGTGTATCGTTTCTTTAAAGCCTCCGCAGGAAAGGAAAAGATTTCTAAACTAATAGAAATTACCAATAAAAATGATCTTCCAAATCATGATAATGTTTTCTGTTTTACAGTAGAACACTTAAATCAATTACCAAAAGGACTCCTTTAGGCGATACATGGAGCAATGAATCAAGATAATATATCTTTATTCACCACCGTTCAATGAAATAAAAAAATCCCAACCAAACTGGCCGGGATCTTCTACTTTTAAAATATCTTTTATTCTACTCTTTAATCACTTTAACCATTCCTGATTTTCCATCTGCCGTGGTAATTTCTAAGAAATACATCCCCGGTTTTCCATCCACACTTACCTGAACCATACGGCTAGAGCCAAATGCTTTATTAAGCAATACTTGGCCTAAAGCATTGCTGATTTTTACATGAATACCTTGCTGTATTTCTCCCATATCTATACTCACTTTACCTGTAGTTGGGTTTGGATAAACCTCTAAAGAAGTAAACTCATTAATAGCGCCAATCCCTGTATATGCCGAAAGCATGGTATCGGTATGTACATCTGTACCACATGGACCTGTTGCCCTTAAGGTAATTATGAACGTACCTGTACTCACATACAAATGCACCGGATTCTTTTCGGATGAAGTAGATCCATCGCCAAAGTCCCAGAGGTAAGATTTAATGGCTCCTGTAGACGTATTTTTTGGTGCCGCTGTAAGATATGACCTGAACATGGTAAAATCAGCTACTGTCTCAGGAAAATCTACAACTTGCGTGCTTATAGTCTTTGCATCGCATGCCGTTCTTATGGCTAAGCTATAAAACCCAGGTGAACGTGTTCCAAATGTGGCTGTAGTATCCCCTGATATCCATAAATAAATATTATCTTGACCACTGGGTTCAAAACCTCCCAAGGTTAAACTATCCCCAATACATTTATAGAGGGTATCGCTCCCAAAGCCAATATTGGCGAATCCTAAGAACTCATCCGCACCTATATCAGGCCTTATTGCATCTCGCATTTGACCGTCAATATCTGTTAGGACAACCGTATCTGGCAAAGCTCCAGCTTCTATTCCAATATCTTGACATACATGTAAGTCCTCGAAAGAAAAAAATCTTGGATTTAATGTATCTGAGTCCAGATCCATTCCAGAAAGATCTTGCCATTGAGCTAAGTTATCCGAGGTAAAATAACCCCCTTTAAATATAGTACCATTCGGTAGATAAAAGTTATTATGGTTCGAAATGAACGAACCTTGATCAATAAAGAATCCACATCCCGGTCCACTATTGCTAAAAATATTATTTAAAACATAGTTGTTTCCAAAAGTCTGGTCGAAGTATGAGTAAAAACATGCTGAATAATCATTATTAGACGCAATATTAATACTATTGTTGGTAAGGACTATTCCATCACAATCCTCGCCTATTATCCCAAAAGTCTCCCCAGGATTGTTCACCTTTGATGTAGTATCATTAATAGATATAAAATTATTGTAAATATATCCTCGACCTTTAGATGAAGGGATACAACCATATAGAACAATTCCAGACCCTTGAGAGTTCTTAAAATTAATGCGATTGTGGTTAATTCTCAATGATCCTCTGGAATCTGCAATAAGAATACCATAGGTATCAAACCGATAGTCTTTGGTAATCGTATTTCCAGCTACTTCTGGGCTGCTTTGATACGCCAATTTTATAAATGCATAACGAGATTCAGTTATCGTATTATTGCTAATAATCGTCCCTGATTCAAGCATATCAAATTCTCCAGATAAAAATAAAGCATACGAACCGTTTTTAAATGCATTACCACTAAACACATTCATTGAATCATTGGATTGCAAAGAAGAAACGAGAGCTACATCAATAACTGTTCTAAAACCATCTGCTATGCTGCTATCCATGCGAATATTGTTATTCGTCCAGCTATTGTGTGTCGCCTCATTATTAATTATAACAACCTTTCCAAGAAATTTCCCTGTACTCAATAAAGTGAGACGATCGAAATGATAGTAATCTCCACCATTCATCCAAACCACAAAATTGCTATCGATAGTAGTTGATTCAAATGCTAAGGTTACCCGACTTGCATCTCTGCTCTTAGATTGGAATGTTACCGTATTTACGGAATTCATTCCCAACACCTCGGATAATATAATTTGCTCTCTGTAAAAGCCATCTTCTACCTCAAATACGATAGGACCGCATACTCCAACACTATCTAAAAGATGAATTGCACTAGTAAATGACGAGAAATCGCCAGATGACCCAATTGAATAGGTCCCGCTTAATCCATCCTCAATAATAATACTTGATGAATCATTTAATCGTCCAGCGCCTTGCTCAATAACTCCATTTGGCAAACGGGTATTGGCAATAATAATATCGTTATTCCCATAAGAAACACTTCCTAAATAAACGGTCTCTTTAGCTCGAAAAGGTAATGAACCCCGCCATTGCAAGGCCTTTTGGGCTAAGCCATTCAAAGTCCAATCAATGATAACTGATGTTAGAGTATCAGAGCCATAATTGATTAATTCAATTACTACGGAATCACTGTTATTACACAGTGGATTTGCAGGGCTAGTAATTGCATATATGGCCGCATTATCCTCTAAAATTTCATAAATAAGCACATCATCAATTGCAGCATCACTTATATAACCAATACCGGAAATATAGCGAAGGCGTACTATTACTGTTTTGCCTTTATAAGCAAGTAAACTAATTGATTTCTTTTGCCATAAATCCTCATTATCTGTCCACGAAGGAACGACATCATTATCCCACGTAATCCCAGAATCAATACTTACATCAAAATGCATGTTTCCCATCTCTATCCCGTACATATGGTACCAGAATTGAAACACAACACTTGAAGTCGTAAGATTAATTAATGGTGACTCTAGAAGAGCAGTCTTGTTGGGATAACCTTTATCCTCACCTGACGTTTCAACATATAAATAGTGTCCCAAAACCGTTCCAGAGTTGTGATCTTCAGAAGGACCCGTAAGACTTGAACCTGTAGATCCTTCATGAGTAATCCAATCAATATCATCTGTCCTACTATTTGTCCATGCATTTGTACCCCCTGTAAGGTCGCAAAAGATTGGATTATCGGTCTCGCAATTTGTAAAACTTTCGAAATCTTCCATATACGGAAATTTGGTAATGGTCTGGGCCTTTGTCATATTCGCAGTGAGAATTACGAACATAAAAAGAGCGAATTTAGAGATTGCTTTTTTCATGCTTTTATTTGATATTTTGTAGTTGTTTTTCATCGTATAATGAATTCCTTATTTTTACACTACAACAAAATAAGTTGAAGACATTGAAGCAATAGGGAATTTGCATACATTCTACATCACTATAAAATGAATGACTTACAGCTGGAGTAGACTGCTCATAAAATATAAAATTAATGAAAGGGTTGAGATCTCCCCGAGAAGTAAGCTTGTCAAAGGTAGGTCAAAATATAAAGAGAGTTCAAAATATTAAACCCATGAACATAAACTACTTAAGTGCGCCATACCTGCTTTGGCTTGCCGTTGATTGGAACTGTAGAGCTCATAGTTCACATATTTTTGATTCAATTATTCTTAGCTGAAGTCTATTCCAGTTTGTGCTTTGTTGCGATATTGAAGTTTATTTACCACGTATTTGAACCTAAATGTTTCCAAATGAAGAAATAGTATATATTTTTACAATATCTATTGCATATAGGTAGAAGAATTAATTCTTGAAGGAGACCATATGTTGGCTTATGACCTTTTTGACGCAGCCATTTTATCCTATGAAGAGGACATGACCTTTAAGGCTGGAGACCAATAAGTGTCAACGATGCTTTATCCTATTTGGATTGCCATGATAATAATCTTGTAAGCCTTGATGTAAGAAGTAGCGTTCTAAATCAATTGCTTTTTTGCAACAATCCCCGTTTAAGAAGGGTTACTTGCATTAATACTCCGGGAGACAATAGAGGGGTAAGAACGAGGCCATTGCAACTAAATTCAGAAATAAATCCATCAAAATAGCCCAAGTATAGCCCATAAACAATATATTTGATTGTGGATCAAGTGCGATTTTTAAAAGAACAGGTCGAAAGGAAATTTGGAAGTAAAATTAAAGATGCAGCCACCTTAAAGGTGCTTTTAATGCATATCAATAAGAGTTCAGATATAGATCTCAGTTATAATACTCTCCGGCGATTTTTTGGTTTCTTAGCAGCAACCAAACCAAACATAAATACATTAAACGGACTATCTCAGTATGTAGGATTTAGGAACTTCTATTCTTTTTCTAACCAGCATAATTTCCCCAACTGGGAACCCTGGTTGTATGTTTTACGTTTTAAGCAGCAAGAGAAAATATCAGAGGAAGACATTCAGTTTTTCAATAGCCAGGTAAACAATCAAAACTTTGTCTTCTATTTTATAGATGTCGCTACTCATTTTATCAATCAAAAGAATGAAGCGGTTTGCCTGAAGCTTTTTGAAATAAAGTTTGACACATTAGTGAAATATGAGCAGCTTAGAGTTTCTTTAGCACTTGGCATTCTTCTAAGGCATTCGTATGGAAAGGATACATCCTTTATTTCTGCCCTTTTACAGAGTCCTTCATTTAGGAGAATGGTCCTTTATAATTTTATTGATTACTCCAATTTTAATTTTGGTTATATGGAGTTGATCGATCAATCCATTCAGTTAGAGAAGGAGGGAGATCATTTATTATTTCTGCATTTACTAAGCTCTTACCATGGGTTTTTAAATGGCTATCCCAAAAAGGCTATACGGCTGCCCGCATACTGCGATTTAAAAGAGGCACATCCCATCGTACAAGGGCGCTATTATGCATATCTATTTTACAGCAATTCAGAGTCTAAACGACACGCTGTTTTTAAGCAACTACTCACCGAAAGTAAGTCCTATGATAAAAGTCAAATTTTCTTTGAAGTTATCCCTACTCTTTTACTCTTAGGGAAGACTGATTGGATTGCCATTATTTATGGCAGGTATTATGAAGACATTTTTGATATTGATGGATTTAATCAATTAACACATCTCTGGATTTATCAAATCGGACAAGTGTTTTTATCTATCAAAGAGGGGCATCATGAAAGAGCTGCGAGTGAGTTAGAAAAAGTGAACATCAATTTAGCATTCGATTCCTATATCGATTATATAAAGCTATTTTCTTTTATAGCCCGTTATCGTTTAGAAGAAGACAAAGCAGGAATAAAACAACAGTACACCAATTTGGCAAACAAGCTCGGGTTTAAAGTATTTAGTGTAGAATTATTAGAGTGCTATTTTGAGTAAGGCTGTTCACTATACACCGTATTGACGGTAGTTTCGTGTTATCATTCACATTTTATATCTGACAAAAAAGTCAAAAGACAAGCCGTATAGACCTGTCTTTTGACCTTAGTTGAAACAAGAAGTAACCTTAAAAAACGGGTAATGATTCATGGTTTTTGGAGCTCTTTATAATTAGCCTCCAGAAACTGAACTATTCTTTTCTAAATTTTGAGAAGATGGAGAAGGGCTTTGAATAATTTCAAAGTTCTCACTCTTCTCTTTAGGCTCATTATATAATTCAGGATGTAAGTAAGTACCTTTCTTTTCTTTTTCTAACTCAGGAATTACACGATTTTCTTCAGCATATTTATCTGCTCTCACTCCAGTAAGTTCCCAGCAAACAGCTACATTCGGCAGGTTCGTTTGAATCAAAAATTGGTTATCTTGTAACTCCTCTTTAACTATCGCTTGAGCAAATGTTCCTATTACGGTAAGTTGGTATAAAAAATCTTTATTTGCCGCTTCTACATATTCTGGTAAAGTTACTACCGCAAAACCCTTTGCATCGGTAGTTATTTTTCCATTGTATATATTTAACATTTTAGGAGACTCTATAAAACTATGTACCAAATACTTATTCTCAGGATCTAAGGGATGGTCTATTTTAAATGTTCCACTGCCCTTTGCTATACTGCCTGTTACATTCAAATCACCAGTAACTGTAACATCCCCATCAAAGAATCCTGCTAAATTAGTAGTTCCCGCTGTTCCGGACGTTCCGCCATATACCGCAATATTCGTGTTTGGATTTAAACTAGCAAGAGAAAGCAGTCCAATATTTGATCCAAGCGTTCCTTTCCCGCTACTCGCTATATTTACTTCCAGTCCTCTATTGTATATTCCCTTTGATGCATTTGCCCGTGCTCCTACATTCCATGTACTGTCTCCTGAGGCATAGCCATCAAAACCAATAGTAACTGCTGCATTTCCTGTAGCAACTCCTAAAACACCCGTATTTCGCCCAGCGCTGCCAGAAGCAAGACCAAAAACTCCCTGATTTTCAGGACTTGCTCCATAGGCCTCACCATCTAAACCTCTTTTAATACCCGCACTTTTATCATACATTAAGGCAATTTGACCGGATAGTATACTCGTTGTAGCCGTATCACCTGAATAAGCACGAGTAAAACTTCCCCAACGTCTAAGCCTGGTTAATGTATCCTGCAAAAACATGGCAACATTGAAGTTGCTTTTTGTTCCTATTGCAACTTGGTTTAACGTATAAATATCCCCATCTCCATGTGATTCCCAAACCGAGGTGTCTGAACCGCTTATAGAGACTGCACCGCCGGAATTACTTAAGAAAAGACTATCTCCCACTTGTGTAAGTGTTTGTATTTCATTGGTTGTATCTCCATCTACCTCTGTAGTCAAAAAACCATTGTTTCCTACATAAGCATCCACCTGGGCTTCCGTTAAAACAGAAGTATCTGTATTGTCTAAATAGCCAGATAAATCAATAGAAGTAGCACTGCCATTATTGGTGATTGTTAAAATAGAACCCGTAAGATCTAAATCTTGAATTTCATTTGCTGGATCGCTATCTGCATCATCCACCAAATCGTTGTCCCAATCTGTAATATTCGAACTTGTAATAGAAGCAGCAGAGGAGGCCTTGAATTCTGGATCATTCTCTTTCTGTGGAGCAGATGAATTTGCATATAAGGCATAAGGAACACTTAATAACTGATTGCTTAATTCTACAGTATAAGAAGTACCTCCATTTGGATCCATTTCTGATTTTATAAAGTAATTGTTATTGCCCCAGTCAATCGTACTAAAGTTTCCCGATTGCAATGTTCCTGAACCAATTTCTATGCTAATGAGCCCATTTGCATTTGAATTCGCCCTATGTCTTTCTACGTATACCGCAGTTCCTGAAGTAGCATTTTTATATAAGCTAATTTGTATGCCCACTGGCGATTTATTGATTAAAGCACCGGATGCATCGCGCACTACCGCTTGATAACTAAATTTTGATGGCGCTTGAGCTTGAGCCATTCCAATGGAAAATAAGCCTATTAAGAGGCAAGAGTAAATTTTATTCATCGTTCTTATTTTTTAATGATTCTAAATGATTTGAGTAGGTTTTGATCTTGTTTAACAACTAATATATAGTTTCCAGAAGACAGGTCTTTCATGTCTATTTGTGCTTTTTCCTCAAGAGCTGCTGCTTCGGAAATCTTTTTTCCAATAAGATCGAACAATTGATAGGTAAAACAGGCTTGGCTCTGTTTATCCATTTCCAGATTTAGTACATCAACACTCGGGTTAGGATATACCAAAATATTGAAATTAGTACTCGCTTCGGATACACTTGAAGTATTATATATCTCATAAGCCTGTTGCAGACCTTCGGAAACTACGGCGCCCCCTTGACTCACGCTTGAGGTAGATAAATATCCCAATGTATAGGATAAACTACCCGCAGAAGTTGCTGTACTATTTCCGGCCGAAACCACATTGTTTTGGGCCGAAAGTACCCGAACTCCTCCGATGAAAAGGCTTAGAAATAATACTACTTTTCTCATGAAACAAAGGTAAAATCTAAAAAAAAGAAATACAGCCCATATACAGCCCATTATTGAATTACTTTGAGTAACGTTGATATATCTTGTGCGACTCTTTGGGCTGTGAAGGGCTTGGAGAGAACATTGCTCCAGCAACTGAAGCAAGGCCTTGAGCGAATGGCCCTTTATATAAACAATATATGCAAATAAGAATAAAAGATTTTTAGGCATTTTAGATTTTAAGAATTAAAAAAAGCCAATCCATATGGACTGGCTTTTTTTATGTGCTTTTTTTACATGCAGCGACCACGCTCTAAGTTATATCAGTAGAACAGAATTTAGAAACGTATACAGGGAAAATCCTGCCGCAGCGGGTATACGCTTACTTTTCGTTGTTGATTCTTTTACCAATTATTAGTGCATAGATAAATCCGGCACTAAATAACATGGTAATAAAACCAGCAAAATATGGAATTAAATCAGTCATTTCTATTAATAAGTTTAAGGTAGATTCCAAAACAAAGTATTGAAGGAACCCAAATACCTATGAAAATGGCCTGATTCTCATGTCCCTGAAAAAACAAAACTTCGGAAAAAACCAATGAAAGAACAGCCGCCACCATGAGCAACTTGTCTGTGATATTAAATCTTTTAAACATTTTTTTTACTATGTATTTTTATCAAAAAATGACATCTTTCCGATGACCTTTAAGAAGAAACAAAAAACTATCCTAAAATGTTTTGAATTCCTAAATGAAACCCTTTTTGAGAGGCATGCAAATGCGCAACTTCTTCAGATTAGACGGGAGAAACCCGAAGGGAATTGAATTTTCCTTGATATATAATACTTTACAAAATATGATACTTAAGGCGCAATTTGTCCCATTTTTTATTTTGGCCGTGTGTGTGAGAAAGGGAACGGGCAGTTTGCAGGGTCATCCCGTTCCAGATTATACCCTGCCATAGGGTCAATTCTTCGTGGGAATTTCATTTATTCTACAGAAAATATATACTTTTGCATTTATGAAATACTTTTATTTACTCACGCTGGCCTTTATATTTTCGGCTCCCTCAAAAGCTCAAATTACCCTTGTAAAACA
>CALKCM010000010.1 GCA_938086785.1 uncultured Bacteroidia bacterium | reverse complement strand
GACTTCTTGCGGTGTTTTGTTCTCTTTGCCTGCTTTTATAGTAATGGGAACCCCATGTTCATCTGTCCCACTCACAAACAGAACTTCTTGTCCTTTATTTCTTAAAAAACGAGCATAAACGTCCGATGGAAGATAAACCCCAGCTACATGGCCAATATGAACGGGGCCATTTGCGTAGGGAAGTGCTGCAGTAATTAACGTCTTGGACATACTTTAAAGAAGGGCAAATATACGTTTACGAAAACGTAAAAATTTATGAAAATATAAATTTGGAACGGTAGAGACTTATTTTTTTGTAAGCAAAACGGATTCACCAATACCCGTGATTTGCGTTTGTTCTTAGACAAAGAAGAGCCCTTAATCTAAAATACGGCGAATATCCAAAAAGCGCTCCTGCCAATAGGTACTATTAATTCGGTCCACTCGAATTCCCTTAGAACTGGAGCTATGGATAAAGAAGACCGCTTCATTGCTTACCTCATATACCATGCCTACATGGCCCACTTTGCCATTGATGCTTCTCCCAGTAAAAGTAACAATATCACCTGGTATGGCATCTTGGCGGGATACGGATATCCCCATTTGACTAATCTCCACTGATCGGTGAGGAATGGTTCTGTTTAATGAGGTTTGGTAGCAATATTTAATAAATCCGCTGCAATCAAAACCTTTAGGAGAGCAGCCACCATATGCATAAGGAACTCCAATTTGCTTATCTGCGGCAAGCAGCAGTTTGTTAATTGCCACAATATGTGTTTCAACCGAGTCTGAGAAACGAATGCTTGAGTCTCCTTGTGCCAGCAGAGAACTGCTTGAAATACATAAAAGTACAAGCCATTTCATTAGGGTAAAATAGATTTAAAGCTCGTGTATTCAGCTTGGTTTTGAACCCCTGGTTTTGAACCCAACTCAATCCATTTGTCAGTGATAGCTTGCACTCTATTTCCGGGATCTGGATGTGTGCTCAAAAATTGAGGGGTTCCACCTGATTGGCCTTGGTCAATAAGTTTTTGAAAAAATCCCGCGGCTCCTTTTGCATCCCAATCCGTTGCATTTAGCCATATGACAGAATATTCATCCGCTTCTGCTTCATTTTTTCTGCTGTATTGTAAATCTTTTAATCCAGAAGCAATTCTGGCCAGTTGTCCCTTATCCTTACCAAATATAATATCGAGCATTAGCGAAACCCCATATTGCCTGCTCAGGGCATCTGTACTATGCCTTTTATCTGCATGAGCCATTTCATGACCCATTACTCCAGCCAACTCACTTTCGTATTCCAGAAACTTAATTAATCCCGTATATACATAAATGTAACCGCCGGGCGTGCAAAAGGCATTGAGAACTTCATCATTCACCAAGCGTATCCTCCATGGAAACTGATCTGTATACGTTAATAATTGGGTATTTAAGATTTTATCTCTCATAGCATAGATGTATGCATAAGCCTCAACATTACTTGCCGAATCTATGATCGAAAAGCTGGAATCATTGTCTATCTGTTCCGCTGTTTGTGCACCAAAAGCTAAGTCATCTGACACACTAAAAAGATTAATATCTCCATCTTCATCTTTGCATGATTGCAAATAGGTTAAGCTAGCAGCCAGAAGTGGAATTAGGATTAATTTTAGATTTGGTCTATTAAGCACCTTCATATTGTTATGTGTAATTCAAATATAATACCAATTTTAATCCATGAATTGTTTTTGGACTTCCCACTATGTACTATGGATTCCTCATTTTAGGAAAGTTCAGATGTTTGCCTTTTCAACTTTCTCTCGTAAAATCCAATCATCCAAAGCATATACACCAGGTTATAAAAAAAATCTTCCAAAGGAATCGTTCCAATTCGTATACCTAAATTTTGGCTATTGTCATAGATAAGCACCGGTAAACCCGTGAGCAAACCATTTACAATAAACATTGGAATAATGGCTACAAGCCAAGCGATAAGGGCATGACTTAAATACTCAGTTTTATTGAGAATGAAATTAAATAAGGTGAAAGAGAGAAGCCCAAAGGTTACTGCAGTATACAAGCGATCAAAATTTTGAAATACAATAAATAACCCAATTACTGCGAGTATTGAACTTACTGCTTTCGCTATTGTGTTGTTTTTTAAGGCCGGAGCATAATATCTTAAGCAGGCATAAATGAATAGGCAAGCATACGGAATGGCCAGAAAGAAAAAATATTCTTCCCATGGAAGACTGAACATATAGAACCCTGAAACATAGGCCGGGTTAAATTCCCATATGCCGATTTTTGTAAAAGCAACATCCCAAATAATGTAAATAGAGGAAGGAATGAATAAGCTCCAGAGAACCAGACGAATTTTTTTAAAAAAAGCGACTCTTTTATCGAAGGATAGGGCTAAAGGGCCTAATATCGAAAACAAGTTGATTAAAAAGTAATACCACTTCATTGTTGCTGCAGAGGAGAGTGGAACAAAGGTAAGGGAAGACGAGAAGTCTTAAAAAAACTTAATCAACAGATTTAACTATGACCTCTGGTGTATTCTAAACCGTATAAGGTTGCATATGAGGCTAGTTTGGTTCTTAAAATTTTGCGAGCCATAAAAATACGGGTTTTTACGGTGCCCAATGGAATGTCGAACTTTTCAGCGATCTCATGATATTTAAAACCTTCCGAATTCATCAAAAAGGCACTCTTCAAATCTTCGGGAAGGGATTCGAAGGCAGTTTCTAAATCTTTTCTTACGAAAGACATCTCTCCTTCATTACTCACGCTTGACGCATTTGAATCTAAAAAGTATGAGTTCTCTGTTCCGTCCAAAAAGGTTTTTCTTTTCGAGGCTTTTCGGTAATTGTTAATGAACGTATTCTTTAAAATGGTAAATAACCACCCACGCAGATTGGTGCCCTCAACAAATTTATTTTTGTACCTGTATGCCTTAAGAACTGTTTCTTGCATTAGATCTTGCGCATCATCAATATTCATTGTTAATGAAAGAGCATAGTGCTTAAGGTGCTTCAATTCGCCTTTCATATTTTTGTCGAATGGATTGTTTAGAGCTTTGATCATGGTACAAATTTGTTTAAGAAAATTGACAAAACCATAATAGTTTGTTTACTTTTGTAAGTAAAAAGATAAACAAAATAAAATCCGACATTTAGAAGATAAATGAGTTAAAGGGGTCTAACTGTGCGAAAAATGGGTATTCTTGCTATTTGTTTTGAATCAAAATTCTTATATTTGTAAAATGAAGAATTTCTATGTACTCACTATTTTGTTTAACTTTTTATTCACGCCTTTCGTTTTGAGTGGGCAAGCTACGGCAAAAGATTTGTCTGTTCGTGTTTGGGCAGAACCAAATTTAGCCAATGGAACAATCCAGTTAAATTGGGAGGATTTTGGCCATGCAAATCCAATAACGATATACAAAAAAGCAATCAATTCGAATGCTTGGACCACAGTTACTACTTTGCCAGATGCTGCAAAGTCTTACACTATTAATGCTACAGAGGCCTCCACTGCCCAAGAATGGAGAGTAAGTAAATTTTTTGTTACGGGCGCTACAATTAATAATTATGCAGATGGTTACATATATGCAGGCATTAATATCGCTGAAAAAGAGTTTAGTGGACATTGCTTAATCCTCATTAGTCAACTGGCCTACGACTCATTATCCTCAGAAATTGGGGAAGCCATAGATATGGTTATTGGCGATGGATGGCAAACAGACACGATGGTCTTGTCAGAGGCTTTAACGGACCAAGAGGTAAAAGCAAAAATTAGTGCTTGGAATAATTCAAAATCAAATGCCGAAAAATGTGTTTTCATATTTGGGCATATAGCCGTGCCCTATTCAGGACTAATGAAGGGTCCAAGCATTGCAACTATTCCCGCAGATGCTCATACTCCGCAGCACGAAGGTGCATGGGTTTGCGATGGATATTATGCAGATATAGATGGAATATTTACCGATGCTGGAACTGCAAATGCAGGCAATAGAGATGCTATTAAGAATAATCCTTCCGATGGAAAATGGGATCAAATTTTAATGCCATCCCTAGCTGAAATTCAAGTGGGAAGAGTGGATTTATACGATATTCCTCTATTGGGCACAGAAATAAGCCTTTTGCGAAGGTATTTAGCCAAGTTAAAGACGTATAAATCAGGAGCGGCTGGCATTCCACAAAAAGCGTTAATCGAAGATAAATTGGGTTACCTTAACGGAGAAGGACCAGCCCGTCCGGCATGGATGTATTTACCTCCATTGGTAGGAAAAGATAATATTACGGTTGGTAATTTTTTGGCAAATGCTCAAACAAATAAATACTTATTCTCCCACGAATCAGCTACTGGATCCTACACGCAATATGTAAACATTGCCAATACCGGGAACTTCAATGATAGTTTTAATGCCGTATTTAATTCCTGTTTTGGAAGCTATTTTGGAGATTGGGATAATCAAAATAATATTTTAAGAGCAGCTATTGCTGCCCCAGGTTTTAGTTTAACGAATTGTTGGAACGGAAGGCCTTTACTGCTTTTTCATCACATGTCACTGGGCGAAAACATTGGATTTAGTGTGAGATCTATGCAAAACAATAATCCGTCAGTAACTGGAGAAAACACCTATCCTGCCTATTTTATGCAAGGCAGAGCACATCAATCCTTGATAGGTGATCCTACCTTACGTATGCAAATGCTAGAGCCAGTCACTGCGCTTTCTGGAGTTATTGTTGATCCTAACAATGATGTAAAACTGGAATGGGTAGCCAGTCCAGATCTAGCGGTAATAGGACATAATATCTATCGATCGCAGCAGCATAACGGAGTGTACGAAAAAATAAATACAAGTCGCATTACAGGAACTACTTTCACCGATACCAATCCTTTTATTGGAGAGAATCATTACATGGTAAGAGCCGTAAAGTTAGATAGTAATGCAAGTGGAACATTTTATAATCAGAGCATCGGAGCCCTTACGAAAGTTACGAATATTGTAAATGGACGCGTAAAATTACCCCAAGCGCAGATCTCAATTTTCCCAAATCCTACTCCGGGTAAAGTGCAGATTCAAATGCTGAGTAAAACCATGAATAAAGCCGTTTTAACGGTGAAAGACTTATATGGAAAAGAAGTTTTGAGACAGCAAATTTCCCAAACAACGGAAATAGAATGCAACTTATCTGCGGGAGTATACTTTTTTAGCATTATTTCAGATAATTTTGCACCCTACACCCAGAAAGTGGTGAAATACTAAGTATTGAGAATTATTAAGAAAATAGACAAATTGATTCTGCGATCTTTCGCAGGCCCTTTTATAGCCACATTCGTACTGAGTCTATTCTTATTTCTCATGCAATTTTTGTGGAAGTACATCGATGACTTAGTAGGTAAAGGAGTGAGCCCAATGATTTTGGCAGAGCTCATTTTTTACTCCTTGGCAGATTTGGTAATTATGGCCTTGCCCCTGACAATCATGGTGGCTGGTTTAATGACTTTTGGAAACCTCAGTGAAAGCAACGCCCTAACAGCCATAAAAGGGAGTGGCGTTTCGCTAATGCGTATTCTTCGCCCTTTGTTTGTCTTCATGATTTTTTTGTGCATGGGGAATTTTTACTTCATGAATTACATCATCCCTAAAGCCCACTTCGAAGGCATTGCATTGCTCTGGGACTTGAGGCAAAAGAAACCTGCTTTTAATATTGATGAAGGGGTCTTTTACAAGGAGATAGACATGTTTGCCATACGTTTAGGGGAAAAGGAAGAGGATAATGAAACGGTACATGATGTTACCATTTATCAATTTAAAAAAGACGATTCGAAGCTCTTAACCATCATGAGGGCTAAGGATGGTATTATGAAACTATCCAATGATAAAAGAACACTGGTTTTTACCCTAACGGATGGGGTTCGTTATGATGAAATGACGTCTTCTGAAAATTACAAAAAAACCAAGCCCTTCAACCTCATGAAGTTTAAAAAACAAATCATGACCATTGACTTGAGTTCTCTTGATTTAAAATTTACAGAAAGAGACGCATACAGCGGGGATCACGCAATGATGAATGTAAATCAATTGCAGAGTCAATTAGATACGCTGGGGATAGAAATGGATCAAAGAATAAAGGAAACCTCTTATTTCTGGGGACGGTTTATTCATTTTCCTGGTTATTTTAGCAATGGGTATAGGAACAAAAAATTTAATCCTAAAGGCCGAGATTCAGTGATTACTATTCTGGAAAACAAAGATATTTTAAAGCAATATCCCAAGGAATCAAAACGACAGATTTTGTCCTTGGCCCTAACCAATGCAAGAGGTTTGAAAGGGTCTATTGATGGCACAAAGGCTTCATACAATACCGCTCGGCAGGAAGCAGCGCCCTTTCAAGCAGAATGGCATAAGAAATTCACCTTAAGTGTTATATCCATGCTTTTATTTCTAATTGCTGCACCTTTAGGAGCCATTATAAAAAAGGGAGGTATAGGAATGCCATTAGTTATCTCTGTGGTTATGTTTGTCTTGTTCTATGCGGTTAATTTAGTAGGAGAAAAAATAGGAGTGTCCGGTACCGTTCCACTTTGGGTAGGTATGTGGCTTAGCTCACTGGTTTTGCTGCCTGTGGGCTTGTGGATTACATACCGAGCTTCTCAGGATAGTCATGCTATATCATTGGATTCCTTTTTTAAGGTGTTAAAAAATACACTTATCAAACCCATCCAAATGCGTTTTTCTAAAAAAAGGTCGGTGTAAATGAAAGTACTTGTTTTAGGAAGCAGAATACCTTATCCCATGCATGACGGGGGAGCTAAAGCAAGTTACCAATTGTTGCAAATTTTAAATGATCTTAATCATGAGGTTACCTTTTTTAGTTTTAATACAAAAAAGCACTTTGCATCAGCACAAGTAATAGAGGATGAGTTTAGCTTTTGTAAGGTAATTACGCATGATCTAGATGGGTCTATTAAGCCTTACTATGCTCTAAAGAGTTTTATTGCTGGGAAATCCTATAATTTGAGTCGATTTAGCAGTAAGGCAGCAAATAATAAGTTGGAGAAACTTTTAGAAGAAGAAACATTTGATGTGGTTCATTTTGAAAGCCTTTTCACCATTCCTTTTCTAAAAGTGGTTCAGGAAAACCACCAGGGACCTCTGATACTGCGCCAACACAATGCGGAAAATAAAATATGGGATAGGTTGTCAAAATCCAGTAAAGGGCTAAAGAAAAGATATATTTCTGCTTTAGCGAGGCAATTAAAAAAAGAAGAGGAAATGGCCCTCCCACATTTCAATGCAATTATTGGAATTAGTCAAGAGGATACCGACTATTTTCAAAGATTCAATAAAAATGCAGCATACATATCTGTAGCCCAAGAGCAATATACTCCCATACCTGTAATTAAACCTCATGCATTATGTCATATTGGGAGCATGGAATGGCAACCAAATATTCAAGCAGTGGAATGGTTCTTGGATGCTATTTGGGATGAAGTACGTAGACTAAACCCGAAGGCAGAATTTCACATTGCAGGTAAAAGCCTAGATAAGAAGGATCCTCGTTTTAAAAAGCCAAATGTGATTAATCATGGTGAAGTGAGTGATTCCAATGAATTTTTAAGAAATAATGGAGTTCTCGTAATTCCTTTACAGAGTGCCAGTGGCGTTCGGATGAAGGCGCTGGAAGCAATGGCGCATGGCATTCCCATCATTTCTACCCAAATAGGGGTGAGTGGCCTTGCTGTGGAGCATGGTAAAGAAGTATGGCTGGGCGATTCTCCAGAAGAAATGATACAAGGAGTGCAGCAGCTATTAAACGGCAGCGAAGAAGCGCTTAGAATGGGTAAGAATGGTTGGGATTATGTAAATCAAAACTTCTCAATTCAGGCATTAAGCCAAAAATGGGACGCCCTGTATTCAGAAATATCTAATCAATAAAATAATCCGATTTTTCTGTCTTCAGATTAGACGTATTAAAGAAATAAGTAAAGCTAATTGCTAAATATCCTCCTCTGTAGTTCAAAGGAAAACGTTTTGCCAGGCTGCCGCCATATTGTACATCAAGCGCCGCGCTTTGAGCGAGAGATTGGGTGTACGTTGCCCCAAACTCATATCGATTTTTTGACGAGGTTGACCCTCCAATTTTTACGCCCAAATAAAACATGGGAACAAAGGCATTGGTGATTCTTTCTCCTATGCGAAAGGAAGGATTATCTCCGCTTACATTACCAGTGGTAGTGCTATCAGATCCTAAAGTGTATGCGCCAACCATCCCAAATTTTTCAGTAACAAAGCTCTCTCCATTAATGGTTTGACGGAATGAAAGTCCTAATGGAATTTCAATGGTAGATATGTTTCGGGAAACGGAGGGGTTTTGAGCCAAGGTATCATTGTTTATTTTGTACCCTTTCATGGCAAAGTGAATGCCTGCATCTATGGAAGCAAAGGAGCTCAGATTGTAAGCAATAGCCGCTCCAACCCTTGGAGCAAATTTATTCCTTGCGGTAAAATTATTTACGAAAGTATCATTGTTTCCTACTTTAGATATAGTTACACCAAGCTCCGGGCCAATGAGCCATCGGCTTTGAGCAAAAGAGAACTGTCCAATAAACAAGAGCAAAATAGTTGCAAATCCTTTCATAATTAGATGCAAAGTTATACTAAAACCATTTTACCGACGCATTCTTCTTCATGATTTTGCCTGAGTGATTCATGGTATAACTAGACTTTTTCAAGGATGTACACCATGCATGTTTTATCATCAGAAACCGTAATGAGAGTGGACTGGTTTAGCCATAAACATGCATTGACTGAATTAATATGACCACCAAACTTTTCGGCATTGAGCACTTTTAATAACTCTCCATCAGCAGTCCAAATTTTACATGTTTTATCCATACTAGCACTCGCAAATATGGGCAGCGAGGGATGTGACGAAAGCCCATGAATATGGAGTAAGTGAGCCGGTACATGTTGTTGCATCTGATCGCTTTCCCAAAATCTAAGCTCGGCATCCCGTCCTCCTGAGATGAGTTGATCTCCTATTGCACACAAAGCAAAAATGCTGTTTTTATGTGCTTTAATTGATTGAATATTTTCGAGGGTATCCTTTAGAAAAAATAAGGTTCCTTCAGAGCCGGCCACGGTTATTTTATTTTCATTGATAAGGCAGGTACGCAAGCTTTGTGGAGAGAGTTGAAGGGTCTTTTGCCATTCCATATTGCCATTCCAAACCATTAATTTACCATCTCCACCCCCGCTAATAAATCCGTTATTTAGGGATTTTATAAAAAAGACACCGCGAGTATGCGCTTCTATCTTTCGAACATCCTTGCCTGGGGTTAAGATAAATATATGTCCATGGCTAGAGCCAGCGTATAGATTGTTTTCATGATGCAGAAGCGTATAAAGGGGCTCCTCGCATTGGGCTACCAGCTCCCCATCTTCTGATTTGGAGGGGTCCCATTTGGCAATCCACCCATCGGCACCCGCAGTGTAAAAATGAGAATCATCGCCTTTGGCCAAAGAATATATGCCTCCATTATGGCCTTTTAGATGTGCCTTTAATTTTATATTTATCTTTGTGCCAGTGCCCATTCTACCCTTACGCAAAATTACAACAAATACCACGGTGGGTTTTTGGAAAATCACTGAAACCGAAGAGGAACTATTGCACTTGTATACTCCTGAGGCGCATGAATTGCATTTTTTCGAAAAGTTTAAGGCAGAGAAACGCTTGCATTTCTTGGCAAGTAGAGTTCTGTTAAATACGATGAAACCTGAAGTTAAGGTGGCTAAGGATAGTTTTGGAAAGCCATACTTTGTTCATTCAAATGCGCGCATGAGTTGGAGCCATAGCGGTGGGTATGCTGCAGTGATTATTTGTGAAAATGCAGAAACAGGCATTGATATTGAGCATTATAGTGATCGAATTACACGTATAAAACACAAATTTATTAACCCTACGGATGCAAAATCTTTGACTGAATATGGAGGGAACTTGAAGGAATTGCTCCTGATTTGGGGAGCTAAAGAGAGCATGTTTAAGTATTATGGCAAGAAAGAGGTTGATTTTAAACAACACCTCTCTGTTTTACCTTTTATGCTAAAAGACAATGATACGCTACTTGCCAAAGTACATCATCCCAAAATGAATGCCTCGCTAAAATTGGGGTATGATTTTTTTGATGACCATGTAGCTGTTTGGATTGAGGAGGAATTGGAGTGATTGTAAAGAGTCAAGGGCTGGTTTTACGTAAAATACCTCACAAGGAGAACTCTGTGGTGGTTCATATTCTCACCAGAGAATTTGGGAAGCTGGGCTTTTTAGTTCGAGGCATGAATTCCAAAAAAAGTACAGCTGCCTTGTATCAACCGGGCATGTTGCTGGATGTGGTGTTTTATAAATCTAACACGCAGGGCCTTTGCACCATTAAGGATGTTTCGCCCATCAATCGAAGTGCATTAAACCCATTGGCTGGTATGCTGCAACAGATCATGTTGGAAATGGTCATAAAATCCTTATCCGAGGAGCAGGCAGATCCGGATGTTTTTGATTTTATAAAAAAGTATCTATTGGCCTTACCTAAAGCCAAGTTGACCTATTTTTTAATTGAATTTTCGATTGGATTAGCCAATGAAATGGGCTGTGCCATTCCACTAGTATCGCATCAAAGCAATGCAGTTACCGCCGTTTATGAGGGGATGATATTGCAAAATACTCAGGATAGGTTTACTAATGAAGACATTGCAGCGCTGGAAAGTATAGAAAATAAATTAGATCCAGAACTGAACCGCCAACAGCGTGGATTTTTACTACATAAAATCATGAAATATTACAGTTTGCACATAACCCAGGGTAAGGAAATCTTAGGGTTGAAAGTGATGGAACAATTGCTGTAAGTCTTTCTCAGCTGTACTTTAGGGTATTAAATAATTCCGGCATCTCAAAGAGAGCCTTTAAGCGCTATCTAAGGCATATCTATTTACAGAACTTTTACCAATGTTCATTTAGGCAGTCTTAAACCAAGGTTTTAAGCAAACTACTCATGCTGGTTTCTGCCTCAATAATGGCTTTGACCTCCGAGAGTTTTACTCTTTTTTGCTCCATGCTATCTCTGTAGCGAATGGTGCAATCCTGGTTTGCTAAACTATCGTGGTCAATGGTAATGCAAAAAGGCGTCCCCAAGGCATCCATTCTGCGATACCTGCGACCAATGCTGTCCTTGTCTTCGATATGTACATTAAAGTCAAATTTGAGTTCCTTATAAAGGGTTTCAGCTATTTCTGGCAATCCATCCTTTTTAACAAGGGGAAGAATAGCAGCAGAAATTGGTGCAATGGCTGGGTGAAATTTTAAAACTATTCTTGATTCGTTTTCAAGCTTCTCTTCAGTGTATGCCTGGCATAAGTTTAAGAGAAATAAGCGATCTAAACCAATACTGGTTTCTACTACATAAGGCACATAGCTTTCATTAATCTCCGGATCAAAATAACGCAGCTTTTTACCGCTGTGCTCCTCATGCTGTTTCAGGTCAAAATCGGTTCGCGAGTGAATGCCTTCGACTTCCTTAAAGCCAAAGGGAAATTCATATTCAATATCCACTGCTGCATTGGCATAATGGGCCATTTTTACATGGTCGTGAAAACGATATTTCGCTTCAGGGGTTCCCAAAGCTTTATGCCATTTTATTCTTGATTCTTTCCATTTCTCGTACCATTCCATCTCCGTACCGGGGCGGCAAAAGAATTGCATTTCTAACTGCTCAAATTCCTTCATTCGCATGATGAATTGGCGGGCTACTATTTCATTTCTAAAGGCTTTTCCAGTTTGAGCGATTCCAAAGGGTAATTTTTGCCTAGACGTTTTTTGAACATTTAAGAAATTTACAAAAATTCCCTGCGCAGTCTCAGGCCTAAGGTATAGCACTTGCTCTCCATCGGTAGCACTCATTTGTGTGCTGTACATGAGATTGAACTGTCGCACTTCTGTCCAATTTTTACTTCCACTTACGGGACAGCCTATTCCTAATTCCTCGATCAGGGCTTTGACATCCGCCAAATCACTGTTTTCCAAACCCGCCTTAAGACGTGCGTCAATCTCCTTGATTTGAGTGTGGTATCCCTGCACTCTTGGATTGGTTTCGGCATACATTTTTGGATCAAAATCTTCTCCAAATCGTTTGGCTGCTTTGGTAAGTTCTTTTTTGATTTTGCCTCTAATTTTTTCTTGATAATCTTCAACCAGTACATCTGCACGGTAGCGTTTTTTGCTATCTTTATTATCAATCATTGGATCGTTAAATCCATCCACATGACCGCTGGCCTTCCAGGTGGTTGGATGCATAAAAATGGAGCTATCCAGACCCACGACATTAGAGTGCAGTCGTGTCATGGATTGGTACCAATATTGGCGAAGTTTGTTTTTTAATTCAACCCCATTTGGACCGTAATCATAAACAGCAGCTTGGCCTCCATAAATTTCGCTGCTTGGAAATACAAATCCGTATTCCTTGCAGTGGGCAATTATTTTCTCAAAAATATCAGCGTTCATTGTACTGGTGCAAAGATAGATTGAATTGGGACTATTAATAATGCGTAAGAATACTTTTATTGTTTACCTTGTATAAATCTAAAAGACTAAGAGGGTTTCGCTTGTATATTGTAAGGTCAAACTAAATTTTTTATAAACACCTGTTTTCTTTTTCGGGAGCCATTCGGCTTTAGAATTTTAAGAAGCGATAAATGAGTTTTCTATTACAATTCTAAAGCAATCAATGGTTAAGTTTGTTTAATGAAAACTTTACCATATATCAGTTTTTTTTGTGCTGTGCTATTTGTCGCATGTAAAAAAGATTCTCCACCTCTTATAGTTGAGAATAACAGCTCCGTTGAAACAGAGATACCTGTTAAATATGAGAATACAAACAAGGCCGTGCTTTTTGAATTTACCAGTACGGGTTGTCCGGGGTGTGGATCTTGGGGTAAGCCAACCGTGGCTGCTGTAAGCACAACCCATGGGTCTAAGGTGGTTCCTATAGCAGTCCATATAAAATACAACGATCCCTTTCTTACCGATATTTCTCAAGCAATAGCAGACAATAGAACGGGTAGCCGCTGGACTCCTCAGTTATGGGTAGATAATGAAAATACGACTATTATAAATTCATCTGGATATATTGATGGGGTAGCTTCCATAGCTATGATGAATGAGCGTATCTCAGGAAAAATTCAGGATACTGACCTTTCTTTAGGAGCTGGATTTATTTTGGAAGACAAGAAAATCACTGCAAAATATGGCCTTAAGTTAACGAAGGCTTTGGGAGAGGAGTATTATTTGGCCGCATACCTCATGGAAAATAATTTAAGAAACGATCAGCAAGGTTCCTTGAATAACCCTGTAAGGCACCATTCGGTAATTCAAGATGCAGCCTATGGAGCATGGGGAAAAAAGATTACAGCTACGGGAGAGGCCCAAACCGTCGAGTTTGAGCACACGTTTGTTCATGATGCAAGTGAAGACAGCTATGTGACGCTTGTTTTATGGAAGCGCATCGGAAATCGGTACACCGTAGTTGACGCTTCTACCTTTAACTAAATTTTTTTTCAATAATAATGCTTGGGTTCAAACAATGACCTCAGTACTTTTGTTGTTTAGACAATGAAAATTTACACACGGAAAGGCGACGATGGGAAAACAGCTCTCATTGGAGGAGATAGGGTAAGTAAGCACCACATTCGTGTGGAGAGTTACGGTACCGTGGATGAATTAAATTCAAATCTTGGCTTTCTTAGATGTGGATTGTCTGGGAAGGATGAAGAGACCATCGCTCATATCCAAAATAGACTATTTATGCTCGGGAGCTATTTAGCATCTTCGAGTGAGAGTAAAATGATTTTACCGGAGATTGTCCCAAAGGACGTGCAATTATTGGAGAATGAAATTGATAGGCATACCAACACATTACCTGAACTAAAAAACTTTATCCTACCAGGAGGATCAAATCTCGGTTCTCATGCGCATGTGGCTCGCTGCGTGTGCCGACGAGCAGAAAGGCTAGTCGTTCACTTGGCAGAACATGAAGAAATCGAACCACTTATTGTTCAATACCTGAATCGCTTAAGTGATTATTTATTCATTTTAGCGCGATTTATTGATCACGCGAGTGGAAACCCTGAGATCATTTGGGAGCCCCGAAAATAGAGTCAAAAATCCTCTATTTTGAAAAATACGGGTCAAATTGGTTATCTATTGAGCTGATTGCGTTAATTTTGTATCCGTTTTGGATTATACATTTGAAATTTTACCTACCCAAATTCTTTCTGAGTTTAAATCTTCAGAAATGATTAACCCCCTTTCTTCCTTAGAGACTTTAAAAAGCAATGGACTTTCAGATTATGAATATGCAGCTGCTATATCGGCAGCCTATTCAGCAAGTTGTGAAAGGGAGGAGATTGACCCAAAGAAATTTGCAGATTGGGTGAAAAAAGGAGAGGAAAAGGCTCCTGAGGAATACGTTGATGCGTTTTCTATATACAAAGCCTATTTGCACATTAAAGATAAAAAAATGGATCGTGAAACGGCCAATGAGGTGCATGCTATATTAGCTGGTCCGCATCTTCCAAAAGTATATCACGGTGAAATTCGTACAAATCCGTTATTCGTGGTCGATAGAAACGATAAAATTGAGTATACTGCCTGCGATGTCAAAAAATGTGAGGATGAGTTAGGTAAATTTTATAGAGATCTTGAAGCCTTAGGAAATGAAGATTTGAATGCGACAGAGCAAGCATATATGGCTGCATCAATGCATTTAGTTTTTCATAAAATTCAACCATACCACAACTTAAATATGCCTATTGCTCGCTTGATTGAGAAGTGGTATATGATGAGCGTTTTTGGGGAGGAATTGATTGCTCTTCCCATCGAAAAGAACTACTACGATCAAGAGCATATTTATCAGAGAGCCCGCCGAAAAGTGGGGAAAGATTACTACAATTTAAACTATGCCCGAAGCAGTGCTTTTTTTGGGCTTGCTGCTGAGGCGTATTAATTTATACCAAAAGTACGGAGGAGACTCCTGCAAAAATTCCTATTTTTAATAATAAGCTAACTCTTCCGTAATCCGAAGATTTAGTAGCTAGCCATAGTTGCTGTATCGCAAATGTAAACCAGCCCATGAGCGCTCCAATGCTCAACCAATAGGGTGTTTTATTTGTTTTAAAGGCGATAAAAAGGAGGGTCATTGCAAGTAATGTACTGCAAATACTTGCAGCCCATTTGCTTGCTCTTACTCCATAAACAATAGGAAGAGTTTTGGCTCCATGAGCCTGATCGCCTTCCATGTCTTGCACATCTTTTACGATCTCTCGGGACATGGTCATAAAAAATGCCAATAAACTATAAAGCGCGTAAAAGGTATTGGTATTATTAAAACAAGCATAGGTAGTGGTAAAGACCACCATTCCTGATAAAAAGGATACCAAAAGATTTCCAAACAGAACCGATTTTTTAAGATCTTGCGAGTAGAAATATAGCAGTATATTAACGGATAAAACCATGGCAAAAAAGCTTTTTCCGAAGAGGAAAGCTGTAATTAAGCCAAGGATAACTAAAGCGAAGTAGAATATCTTGGCTGCCTTAAAACTGATGGGTTTAGGGATGAATTGCTTTAAGGGTTTATTAATTTTATCAATTTCAATATCAAAGAGGTCATTTACAACATATCCTGCGGCTGTAGTAAAAATAATAGAGCCTACAATGAGAAAAAAGTCTGGAAGAATAATAGAAGAGATTTGATAATCGGTTGCTTTTAGGACGAAAATAAGCTGGGTGAAAAAAATGATGCATAAATTCACAGGCCGTATTAACCTGATATAATATGGCACATATTTTATCATTTAGGGAATTTCATTTTATAGTCGGTTCTAATATTACCGTTGGATATTTTTTGCAATTTTCCTTTGAGCATGGTTCTCTTTAAAGCATGTAAGCGATCAACAAAAAGTATGCCTTCAATGTGATCGTATTCATGTTGAATAATACGAGCAGGCATTCCTGTAAAGGTTTCAGTATGCTCCACCCAGTTCTCATCTCTGTATCTTATGGTTACATCGGGTTTACGCATTACATCGCCACGAACATGCGGTATGCTTAAACAGCCTTCTTCAAAATTCCATGGGTTTCCAGTCTCTTCTGTAATTTGAGCATTAATAAATACTTTTCTAAACCCTTCACAACCCGGTTCTTCTATTCCATTGGCGTCCACAATAAATAAACGTAGGTCTTTACCTATTTGAGGAGCAGCCAGACCAATGCCATTAGATCCCTCCATGGTTTCGAACATATTTACCAGGAGTTCTTGAAGTTCGTCTGAGTTTTCTTCGATTTCTTTAGTTTTCTTGCGCAAAATTGCGCTGCCGTATGCAACAATGGGGAATATCATAAGAGCATGTTTAAATGTGTCTGCAAAATTATAGTAGCACTTACAGAATCCACCAATCCCTTCTCTTTTCTTTTACTTTTCTTTAATCCAGAATTTTGAATGTAATACTTTGCTTCTTTGCTAGAGAGTCGCTCATCTACTGTAAATACAGGTATTGTAAAGTCCGTTTTTAGTTTTTCAATAAAGGCCGTTATAGGCGCGGTAGAGTGGGTATCCTCTCCATTTAACCGAAGGGCCATTCCTACCACAATTTCATCCACTACCTCCATTTGGGTATATTTTTTTAGCCAATCCTGTAATGTGTTTGTAGGAATAGTAGGCAAGGGGTTGCAACTTATTCTCAAAGGGTCTGTAACCGCTAAGCCTGTTCTTCTTCCGCCCCAATCTATTGCTAGTACTCTTCCCACCTTGCAATATTAGGTTAATTTATTTGCATTTTTGATTTGATTCTGACGTTCTAAAATTGGTGGATGGCTTGATGAAGGAATAAAAACGAGACAATTGAGTTGTTCATAGAAAGAATCGGGCCCATTGGGAATAATGCGTTTATTTGCATTCTAATTCCATGACCTTTAAAGAACAAATTAGCGAAGGATTACAAGCAGTGAAAATGAATAAGACCCGTACGGTGATTACCAGTACAATTATTCTGCTTGGAATTACTGCATTGGTGGGAATTTTAACCTCAGTAGACGCATTGGAAGGTGCCGTAAGTAAAACTTTTAATAAATTGGGGTCACAAACCTTTACCATCCGAAATACTTCGGGCCTTCGCAGAATGGGTGAGGCTCGACGATATTTCCCAGAAATTAAATACCAACAAGCCAAGTGGTTTAAGGATAATTTTAAGAACTGTGATCGCATATCAATCTCTCAGAATGTAAGTTTTACCTCTAAGGTTCAATATGCATCGGAATCTACAGATCCAAATGTTGTGGTAACGGCCTGCGATGCAAATTACCTTCTCACCGGATTGGAGATGGATGTAGGTCGTAACTTTTCTCAGCTTGATGAACAGGCGGCTCAGCCCGTGGCTATTATTGGAAGAGATGTTCGATTCAAACTATTTGGCGAGGGCAGTGGGCTGGGTAAGCAAGTATCTATCAATGGAAAACGCGTTACAGTGATTGGGGAATTAAAAGCGAGAGGGAGTTCTATGGGCATGAACGGAGGGGATCGACTGGTCCTTATTCCAACGGGTTTTGGAAGGCAGAATTTTAATGAACGGAGTTCAAATTATACCATTAATGTTTCCGTTAAGGACGAGGAGAAGTTAGAGAATTCTATGGTAGAAGCCGCTCTCTACATGCGTCAAATTAGACGAATTAAGGCTCATGAAGAAGAAGATTTTAGCATTACAAGTGGAGAGTCGGTGGTTAAAAAAGCCATAGATAACCTTAGTATGGTAACGACACTTGGATCTATTATTAGTGCCATTACTTTGCTTGGAGCTGCCATTGGTTTAATGAATATTATGCTCGTGTCTGTTACCGAAAGAACTCGAGAGATTGGATTGCGAAAGGCCATTGGCGCGCGTAAAAAGAATATCAGGAATCAATTTTTGGCAGAAGCGGTAATTATTTGCCAAATCGGTGGGATAGGTGGAATTATTTTGGGAATACTGGTAGGAAATGGGGTAGCTCTTGCTTTAGGGTCTCCTTTTGTAATTCCCTGGAATTGGATGCTTTTAGCGGTTGTTATTTGCACCATTGTAGGTTTAGCTAGTGGGCTATATCCGGCCAATAAAGCTGCAAAGCTTGATCCGATTGATTCTTTGAGATACGAGTAAAACCAAAGAATACTCAGTCAAATTTTAAATTCCCTATTATTTTTAAATTGATTCTCAAATCAAGTATTAAATGTCACAGGTAAATTGTAATTTTGCACCATGTCAAAAATAAAAGTAGCCAACCCTGTCGTAGAATTGGATGGGGATGAAATGACCCGAATAATTTGGAGTTTTATTAAGGATAAATTAATTCTTCCTTACTTAGACTTGGATATCAAATATTATGATTTGGGCATGAAAAGCAGAGATAACACCGATGACCAGATCACGGTGGATGCTGCAGAAGCTATTAAAAAGTACGGAGTTGGAATAAAATGTGCGACCATTACTCCTGATGAGGACCGAGTAGTTGAGTTTGACTTAAAGAAAATGTGGCGTAGCCCGAATGGAACAATTCGTAACATAGTGGGCGGTACTGTTTTTAGAGAGCCTATTGTGTGCAAAAATGTTCCTCGCCTAGTGCCCAACTGGACACATCCTATCACTATTGGACGTCATGCTTTTGGCGATCAGTATAAAGCTACAGATGTAGTGGTAAAAGATGGAGCTAAATTGACCATGACACTCACGCATTCCGATGGTAAATCAGAAACATACGAAGTATTTGATTTTGAAGGAAAAGGTGGTGTTGCTATGAGTATGTATAATACAGACGAAAGCATTTATGGTTTTGCAAGAAGTTGCATGAATATGGCTTTATCGAAAGGATGGCCTTTATACTTAAGTACAAAAAACACCATTTTAAAAGCATATGACGGACGTTTTAAGGACATCTTTCAAGAAGTATTTGAAGCAGAGTTTAAAACAAAGTTTGCAGATGCAGGTATTTCTTACGAGCATCGTTTAATTGATGATATGGTAGCTGCTGCTCTAAAGTGGAATGGTGCTTTTGTTTGGGCCTGTAAAAACTATGATGGTGACGTGCAATCCGATACGGTAGCGCAAGGGTTTGGATCTCTTGGATTAATGACCAGTGTTCTCGCTACTCCAGATGGTAAAACAGTGGAAGCTGAGGCAGCGCATGGTACGGTAACTCGACACTACCGTCAGCATCAAGCAGGAAAGAAAACAAGCACTAATCCAATTGCATCCATATTTGCATGGACAAGAGGCTTATCTTACCGAGGTGAGTTTGATGGAAATCAAGAATTGATTGATTTTTGTTCAACCTTGGAGCAGGTATGTGTGGATGTTGTAGAAAGCGGAAAAATGACAAAAGATTTGGCGCTTTGTATACATGGTAAAGATTTAAATGAATCTCATTACTTAAACACGGAGGACTTTTTAGAAGCTCTTAACTTAGAATTGAAAAATAGAATTGTTGGATAATTCCTCCAATCAATTTTAAGGATATAAAAAAAGCCCAGATTATAATCTGGGCTTTTTTTTATGTGTTGTTCGTTTCTGCGAACTAGAATAAATCTTTCATTTTATCAAAAAATGTCTTGTCTTTTGAATCAGGAGTAAAATTTTTGCTTTCTTGTAATCCCAGCAAGGTTTCTTTTTCATCGCTGCTGAGTTTGGTTGGAACATACACTTGAATATGTATTAATTGATCTCCTTGTCCGTACCCATTTAAGTTTGGAAATCCTTTGCCTTTTAGGCGAAGAACTTTTCCGGGCTGAGTGCCGGCTACAATTTTTAATTTTGCTTTCCCGTCAAGGGTAGGAACTTCAACATCAGAACCCAAAGCGGCTTCTGGAAAACTCAACCACAATTGATAGATGACATTGCTCTCATCTCTGTGCAAGTCTTCATGTTCTATTTCTTCCACTAGTACAATAAGGTCTCCAGGTTGTCCACCTGCAGGGCCATATGATCCTAGACCATTAATACTCAATTGCATCCCATCGGCTACTCCACCAGGTATTTTAACGGTGGTCTCAAAATCTTGTGCAACAAGGCCTTGGTCATTTGCTTCTCTTGGTTTTGAGCTGATATTTCTCCCCATCCCACCGCAAACGTTACATGCGGCAGAAGTTGCCATTTGGCCAAGGAATGTGTTTTGTACCCTACGAATAGTTCCAGAGCCTTTACACATTTTACATTCGGAATATTTTACTCCTTCAGCCTCCACCATTCGCCGGTATTTTACTTTTTTCTCAACGCCATTTTTCATTTCGCTGAGGCTTAGTTTTAATCGTATGCGAATGCTATTTCCACTTCTTTGATTGCTGGCACGGCCTCTTCCGCCGCCGCCTCCACCGCCAAAAAAGGATCCAAAGAAATCATTGTCTCCAAATACATCTCCAAATTGACTAAAAATATCTTCCATGCTGAAGCCGCCGGCTCCTCCACCACCAAATCCACCGGGTGCATTGTGCCCGAATTGATCGTATTGCTGGCGTTTCTCTGGATTGTTTAATACATCATAGGCTTCTGCAGCTTCTTTAAATTTTTCTTCTGCTTCTTTATCATCTGGATTTTTATCTGGATGATATTTTATCGCTAATTTTCGATATGCTTTTTTTAATTCTTCTGGTGAGGCCCCTTTACTTACACCTAATACGTCGTAATAATCTCTCTTGCTCATCCGTTTATTCTCCTACAACAACTTTGGCGTAACGAAGAATGGTTTCGTTTAATAAATATCCCTTTTCGGTTACATCTACGACTTTCCCTTTCATCTTTTTCTCTGCTTTTATTTTGGTTATAGCTTCGTGAAACTCTACATCAAAATCTTTCCCTTTCGCTTCCATAGGTTTTAAGCCTTTTGAAGTAAGCATTGCGATCATTTTTTTATGGATGAGTTCCATGCCCTCCATTATTTTTTTCCCTTCGTCTGTGAGATTTTCGGTAGTGGCTGCCATAGCTCTATCAAAATCGTCTATAATGGGCAATAATGCCTCCATCATTCCCTTATTCGCCAGGGATGCAAATTCCAAGCGCTCTTTTGCAGTTCGTCGCTTATAATTATCAAACTCACTATACAAACGCATGTAGCGGTCTTTCTCTTCTTGCAACAGGTCCTTCGGTTCCTTTTCCTCTACTGATTCTTCTTCTTTTACTTCTTTAGCCTCTGGGCTCTCCGTTGCCTGAGTATCATCTGTTTCTTTTATTGAATCTTTTGATTTTTGCTCTTCCAAATTTTCTTCTGACTGCATCAAATCAAGAATATCAATTATGTTGCCAATGTAGGTATTAGTGACAGCTTGTCACTATTTATTCTCCCTCATTCTCATGGGGTTTTTGCCTATTTTTGTTTCATGTTTACAGGTATTATAGAAACATTGGCCAAGGTTTTAGAAATAAAGCCAGAGGGGAGTAATAAGCGATTTACATTGGAAATACCCTTTTTAGCAGAGCTAAAGGTTGACCAAAGTATAGCGCATAATGGGGTTTGCTTAACTGTAGAAAAATTGAATCAAACATCGTATGAAGTGGTGGCCATTCAAGAAACATTAAATCGCACTAATTTAAACGCTTGGCAAAGGGGAAATGCTGTAAATATTGAACGCTGTATGCCGGCCGATGGCCGTTTTGATGGGCACATTGTTCAAGGGCATGTAGACTCCGTTGCTAGGCTCAGTAAATTAGAGAATAAGAATGGGAGCTGGGATTTGCATTTTACGCACAATCCAAAGGCTGGAATTACCGTTGAAAAAGGAAGTATCTGCATCAATGGAATTAGTTTAACGGTTGTCGTATCCACTCAAGATTCCTTCTCCGTATCGATAATCCCTTACACCTGGGAACATACCAATTTAAAGGCATTGTCGGTGGGTGATGAAGTCAACATTGAATTTGATATTTTGGGAAAATACTTGCAGAAAATGCATCAACAATAAAATGCAGGCTGGGTTCCTTCAAACCAGCCCACATATACGAAAAAAACATTTATATTATTTTGTCTACTACCTAGATTTCTCTGTGGTAAATGTGCGTAGAACCATTTTTTTTCCTTTGAAAAGCGATTTTTTCACTTTTTAAAAGGGATACAACAAGAATTTAAGGATAAATTTAAACAGCCTTGTTATTGCCTTAATCAATACAAAATGTAAGCCATTCTATATTAGGTGACACAAATATGACAAATTTAATTTAATTTAATAATGCTAAAATGTCTTTTTCCATTTCTAAGGGGAGGGTGCGTGGAGCATATCGTTTAATTGGAATTCCCTCTGCATTAATTAGAAATTTTTCAAAATTCCACTTAATTCTTTTCATAAGTGTTCCTGATAATTTAGATTTTAAAAATTTAAAAACGGGGTGGGTGTTGAATCCATTGACATCAATTTTTTGAGTGAGTTGAAAGGTAATTCCATGGTTTTTCAAACACATTTCCTCCATGTTCTCATTTTTTAGGGGTTCTTGACCTAAAAATTGATTGCAAGGCATCCCCAGAATAACTAGACCGCGGTCTTTATACTTCTGATGCAAGGCTTCCAAATCCTTAAATTGGGGTGTTAGGCCACATTTTGTTGCTGTATTTACGATCAAAACTACTTTGCCCTTGTAATCAGCCATTTTGATTATTTCGCCGTTGGGCTTCTTGATATCTAAAGAGTGAAAATTCATATTTTTCTATGTTAAAATAACCAATTAGGTGTGCATTGGTTTTAAGGCTCAGTGATATGTTTCTGAGGGTGTATATTTCCACTATTTAGGGTTCTTGTATTTGGCCTTAGTATTCAATAAAAGCATGTCGGTCAGTTTTTAAGCAATGATGTGAAATAATTATAATTCGGGTTTTATTTTTATCTTTTAATATACTGTTTCTGAGTAGTGATTTTCTACTGTTTAAAAAACAATAACTAGAGATATCGATGTAATTTTATCTAAACACTAAATGGCTTGAGATTAGAAGCCCTTCCATTAGGCATCAAACTCCTAACTACAAGTTTTCTTAAATTCTTTCAATCAAAAACTAAAAGCTGCAAAATTTTATATCTTCCTCAAACTGTTCAATCTCGATGGTTTTATCAAAAAGAGCAGAGAATCAGTTGATATCAACAAATTCTCTGCTTTAGTGACTCCGACAGGATTCAAACCTGTAACCGCTGGAGCCGAAATCCAGAATTCTATTCAGTTGAACTACGGAGCCAAATAAGATTGAGACAAAGGTACTGCCATTTTTATCGATTTCAAATGATTTAAAAACATAAGTAAATGGAGGGCCTCTATATCCAAAATAGGGTTTAAAAAAATCCCTATACATCAATGATGCATAGGGAAGTAGTGAACCTGTAGGGATTCGAACCCCAAACCTCTTAATCCGTAGTCAAGTACTCTATCCAGTTGAGCTACAGGTCCAATTTAATCGAGGCACAAATATAAAACGCTAATTTGATTAAATGCCTATTTAATTCATGGAAATATCTGAGGGAGCATTTACGTACTGCTCATATTCAGGACCAAGTTGCAAAAGGGCTGCACTCCACATATGTTTATGAGGCGTTCTTAAAACTCTCTCACTAAAAGGCGATACAATCCAACTTCTTTGATCAATTTCGTATTCCAATTGACCTGCTGACCATCCGCTATACCCTTGAATAACCCACATGTTTTGGGTGGGTTTGGTGACGAAAGCCGCCAGAATTGTGTCAAAATCACCCCCAATATAAAAGCCTTTACTTATCATTCGGGCATCTTTAATATGACCCATTTGATGAATGGCAAAGGTATTGTCTAGCCCTACGGGCCCTCCTTCCAAAATGGGCGCCGAGTATTCTTTTTCTTCAATGGTTTTAAATATTTCGTTCACACTAGGCTGATTAAGCACAAAACCCATGCTTCCCTCTTCATTATGCTCCAATAACCAAATAACGGATCTTTGAAAACTTGCATCTTGCAGGTAAGGTTCACTAATCAGTAAGGAGTTGGGTTGCACATTCATTTGAAAGATGTATTTAAGATTTTTTGTCTGTCGCGTGGTGCATGGCTAGGGCCTTGTCGACCATATTCTTGGATCCTACGAAAACAGGCACTCTTTGGTGAAGTGCTGTCGTTTCAACATCCATCACTGGGCATTCGCCAGTATGTGCTTTTCCGCCGGCTTGTTCCACAACAAAACTCATGGGATTGCACTCGTACATTAAGCGCAGCTTTCCATTGGGAGCCTTGGTGGTAGGAGGATAAATAAATATGCCCCCTTTTAAAATATTTCGGTGTAAATCTGCAATCATACTCCCTATATATCTTGCGGAGTAAGGCCTGTTAGTGGCTTTGTCTTTCTCTTTGCAGTAAGAAATATAGTCTACAATGCCTTCTGGAAAATCAGATAAATTCCCTTCGTTTACAGAAAAGAAATTCCCATCTTCGGGTGTTTTTATATTTCGGTGCGACAAGCAAAATTCTTGAATTCCATCATCTAAGGTAAACCCATTTACCCCATTGCCCGTGGTATAAATAAGCATGGTACTACTCCCATAAATTACATAGCCGGCTGCTACTTGTTGGTTTCCTGCTTGCAAGCAGTCATCTAGGGTAGGGGTGCCCGATTTGCTTTTGCGTTTGTACACGCTGAAAATGGTTCCTATACTCGCATTTACATCAATATTGCTACTCCCATCCAAGGGATCCATGGCAATAATGTATTTTTCATTTTCCGTTTTTGGGAGGTGATGAATTTCATCTTCTTCTTCCGAAATAACAGCGCAAACCTCTCCACTTCTGCTAAAGGCGCTTATGAAGATATTATTCGCAATGACATCTAATTTTTTCTGCTCTTCGCCCTGAATATTGGTTTCTCCTTGACTTCCTAAGATATCTACCAAACCTGCTTTTCTTACATCTCTATTTACAATTTTAGAGGCCAGTTCTATGGCTCTAAATATTTTGCTCAAAGCTCCCTTTGCATCGGGGTATTGACTTTCTTGGTCTACAATAAATTGTTCTAAGGTTATAAGGCCGTTGTTATTCATTTTATGCTGTATTCTTTAGAAATATATTAGTTTTGCAAAGAAACAATAAAAAACTGAATAGCAGGTTTAGCGCGCATGAAAGTATACAAGTTTGGAGGAGCATCAGTAAAGGATGCTGAGGGCATTAAAAATGTAGCCAACATATTAAATGCTTCCAAAAATGAAAAGGTACTGGTAGTTATTTCTGCATTGGGAAAAACAACCAATGCTTTAGAGAATGTAGTGAGCGCAATTGCCAATAGGACAGGCCAATCAGGCGATTTTCTTGCCGAGATTAAACAGTATCATTTGGATATTCTTTTGGATCTTCAAATGAATAGTTCATTGGCCATTCAAAATGAAATTGAAAACCTTTTTTTAGAATTGGATTGCATTGCCGAACATGGTTTTGAAGGCCAGTCTTATGACTTTATTTATGACCAAGTTGTTACTTTTGGTGAGTTGCTTTCGACCAAAATAGTAAGTTATTTTTTATTAGGAGAGGGAATTAAAAATCAATGGATCGATTCCAGAAACTTTATAATTACGGATGCGAGGCATAGAGATGCCAGAGTGAAATGGGTGGATTGCGAACATATGATTGGAAAGCGATTGAAACCCTTGGCTGAGAAAAATCTTATTATAACTCAGGGCTTTATGGGCAAAGGCCCATCGGGAGAAACAACCACTTTAGGCAGGGAGGGAAGTGACTATTCTGCGGCCATATTTACCTATTGTTTGGATGCGGAGAGTTTAACGATTTGGAAGGATGTAGATGGGTTGATGAATGCCGATCCTCGCAAGTTTGAGGATGCCCAACTGATATCTGAAATATCCTATCGGGATACAATAGAACTGGCCTATTATGGTGCGTCTGTTATTCATCCCAAAACCATGCAACCTCTGAAAGCTAAAGAAATTCCTTTAAGAGTAAAATCATTTTTAAATCCTAAAAAAAAGGGAACCTTAGTGCATAAGAATGCAGCGCAATTAGAAACGGCTTGTTTTATTCACAAGGAAAATCAAATGCTAATCTCTTGCCGAACCAAAGATTTTACGTTTATCGTAGAAGATCAGTTGAGTCAAATACTTTCTATTTTAGCTAAAGAGAAGCTGCATGTTGGAATCATGCAAAACTCAGCGTTGAGTTTTATGGTAACCACCGATAATCGGCAAAATAAGGATGAGATTATAGCAGAATTGGAGGATGCAGGGTTTCGGCCTGAGCTAAAGTCTAATCTGCAAATGCTCATGGTTTACAATAGCAGTAAGATGCCTGAATCGCTGAAGGGTAAAACTATTCTTATGCATCAGCAAACAGATTCTAGTGCCCATTATTTATACGAATAGTTATTCTTATACAGATTTTAAGTATGGTGTTAGCTGCCGATCTAATATGCTCGGCCTTTCCAGATAGTTTTTACTGGAATAAGGAAGAAAACAGCGGTACTTATCGTTAGTATAAACAGGTAAAATTCGTATTGAAGATGCTGTATTAACCGCGGTTGGGGTTCTCCTAACAGGGAATAAATTCTATAGATATGAAGGTATTGCAATCCAAATTTAGCCATAAGTAGTACAAGGGCTGCTAATGGTTGGGTAAGTAGAAGTGCTGGTATAATGAAATAATACAATCCAAAAATACCAAATAAAACCCACCAGTACCAGGGTAGCGCTTTTCCACCACTAAGCCAACGTTTTCTTTGATGCAGTAGTGATATAAACCCTTTAGTTGGAAGCGAATATGCCAAGACTTTAGGATTCATAATATTTTTCCATTTCCAACCTTTTGCGCAAACCTCGCTGTATAGTTTGTAATCCTCTGTTATGCTAAACCGAATAGCGCCATAGCCACCAGTCTCCCAATACGCTTTTTTGCGAACAATCATATTATTCCCCACGGCAGTTGCAGGTATTCCACTGTAACTAATAACGTTTAATAGACCCATAAAGTAGGCCCAATCGATGCTTTGCATGCTCCCCCAGAACCCTTCTGCCTGCACCATAGTGGTGCCGCTGGCAACTCCTATCTCCTCCGAAAGTTGCATGATCATCTCTTTGGCCCAGCTTGGCTTTACAATGACATCTGCGTCGGTTACTAAATAAAAGTCTCCCTGAGCATGCTTATCTATTTGTGCCATTACTCGGGCTTTTGCTTTTAGTTCTGGGTGGTCAACGACATCGATAATGAGTAGTTGAGGGTTTTGTTCTGCAATTTTTGAGGCAATGTTCTTTGTCTCGTCTGTACTTTGATCATTGCCTACAATGATTTGAAGCTTTTCCTTTGGGTAGTCCATTGCGATGAGACTATTTAGGCAGGCTTCAATATTCTCCTCTTCGTTTCGGGCAGCAACCCAAACTGAAATATAAGGCCATTCGCTGGGTTTATTTTGTGAAACAGCCTTGTAACGAAGGAATTGAATCCATTGCCATATTTGGACAAGAAGATAGGCTGCGCCTATGTAAAGGAAGATATTCAAGGATGCAAAGTTAGCGGAATTTAACGCTTGTACACAATACTTCATATTTCGGCTTAAATTTGCAGCTTGCAGTTCAGTAGTCAGGTTATAGAAGAAGCCACCAATGCCTTAAGTTCATTTCCTGGTATAGGGAAAAGAACAGCCTTACGTTTGGTCATGCATCTGATAAAAAGACCGGAACATGAAATTGTAAATATTGCAGGCGCTATTTTAAAATTAAAAACCGAGCTGCACTTGTGCGAGGAGTGTTTTAATATAGCTGACTCGGAAACCTGCGATATTTGTACAAATACAAATAGAGATTCACAGACCATTTGTGTGGTGGAAGATTTTACGGATTTAATGGCTATTGAGAATACGAACCAATTTTTGGGCACCTATTTCGTACTTGGCGGTCTTATTGCCCCCATAGATGGAATTGGGCCGGAGCAATTAAATATAGAACAGTTGGTTTCTAAAGTAATTAAATCTGAAGCTAAAGAAATTATTCTTGCTTTAAACACCACGGTAGAAGGTGATACTACATTATTTTATATTGCTAAAATACTTAGTCCTTATAAAGTAAAAGTAAGCACTATCTCCAGAGGAATATCTGTGGGTGCAGAACTTGAATATGCCGATGAACTTACCTTAGGCAACAGTATTTTAAATCGCATTGAATATCAATACTAGCATGCTTTCGATTGTAATTGTAAACTATAATGTAAAACACTTTCTGGAGCAAACACTGCGCTCAGTGAATAAAGCCATTCAAGGCTTGGAAACGGAAGTATTTGTTGTAGATAATAATTCGGTGGATGGCAGTGTTGAGTTGGTTGAATCAAAGTTTCCTTGGGTAAAACTCATTGCACTGAAAGAAAATACGGGTTTTAGTAGGGGTAACAATGTTGCCATAAAGAAGGCTAAAGGAGATTATATTTTACTCTTAAATCCAGATACTGTTTTACAGGAGGATACCCTGAAGATTTGCCTCGAATTTGCCGATCAAAGAGACGATTTTGGCGCTTTAGGTGTACGAATGATCGATGGGAAGGGGAAGTTCTTGCCAGAAAGCAAGAGGGGATTACCTACTCCACGAAGAGCCTTTTATAAAATGTGCGGACTTTCTTTTTTGCTTCCGAAAAGCAAAGAATTTGGTGGGTATCACTTGAAATATTTGGATGAGCATAAAAATCATGAGGTTGAAGTTCTGAGTGGTGCATTTATGTTTATGAAAAGCAGCGTTCTGGATCAGGTGGGTTTGTTGGACGAAACTTTTTTCATGTACGGTGAAGACATTGATTTGAGCTATCGCATTACTCAAAGTGGAGCTAAGAATTATTATTGTAGTGATACCACGGTCATTCACTACAAAGGAGAGAGTACTAAAAAGAAATCTGCTAATTATATCAAAATATTTTACCAAGCCATGGTCATTTTTGCGAATAAGCACTATTCCAAAAAAATGGCTGGAAGCTTCGCAGCTTTCATTAATTTGGCTATTTGGCTTCGCGCTTTACTTGCGCTGTGCCACGGTACTTTTAAACGCTTGGTTTGGCCAGTACTGGATTTTATTGCGATATATGTTGGCTTTTTAGGAATAGCCAAATACTGGGAAAAGTATAATAAGTTCGTTTTGAATTTTTATCCGGATTCATTTTATCAAATGTTTATTCCGATTTACATCGTTGTCATTTTAACGACGGTATTTCTTTCGGGAGGCTATGATAAACCTTTGAGTCAAAAAAGACTCATTCGAGGTGCTCTAACCGGTTCTATTCTTTTAATTGCCATCTACGCCTTTTTACCCAGAGACTATCGATTTTCTCGAGCTATTTTGGGATTAGGCTCCGCTTGGGCAGTTCTTATATTACCTGCATTACGAGAACTTGTCTTCTTTGCAAAGAACAAGAGGTTTGGAGCTAATGACCAAGAGTTGTTGCGGATTGCCATTATCTCCTTGGAGAGGGAACACCAAAGAATTAATAGCCTATTGAGTCAAAGTCAAGTAAAAATGGACCATTGTATTTGGATTAATTCTAGCTCAGAGAAAGCAGATGGTGCCACGGGACAGATTGGTCAACTGGATGAAATTATTGATATTTTTAAAATCAATACGATTATTTTTAGTGCAAAGGATATTGATAATTCAGAGATCATGGGTTTCATGAGCCAGCTAGCAGACCAAAATATTCAATTTAAAATAGTTCCTGAACAGAGTCTATTTATTATTGGCTCGAATTCCAAAAATCAACCTGGCGAATTATACACTATTGATATAAAGTTTGACATTGCTAAAACGCATATTAAGCGTAAAAAGAGAATCTTAGATATTGCGATTGCAATGCTCTCTATTGCGCTATTGCCTTTGTTGTTATTTTTTAAGAATGGGCGTGCTCTTATTAAAAATATACCAAAGGTTATTTTGGGTATTAAAACTATTGTGAGCTATTCCTCTGGAGAAAATACCCCACGGCTGCCTCAATTAAAGCCGGGGATCCTCAGTCCTATGGGAAACCACCAAGATCGCTCGCTATCGGAAAACATCAATTTGGCTTATGCAAGAGATTACAGTGTTTACAAGGACTTGGGCTTATTAAGTCGTTGGCTTTTTGCTTAAGAATAAATCTTTATTTTTTTATCAAATTGTTTTATAGGTTTTGAATTCCTATTTTGCAAGAGTAATGAAGACGGGTATATTTTCAAGTTTCCGAGGAGATGTTTTAGCTGGGGTAAGTGTGGCTTTAGTAGCCTTGCCCCTTTGTTTGGGAATTGCTATTGCCAGTGGGCTTCCTCCTGTTTCTGGTATAATTGCTGCTGCTATTGGAGGAATTACGGGATGGATATTTGGAGGTACGCATGTGGGGATAAAGGGGCCAGCTAATGGTTCTATTGTAGTGCTTTCGGCTGCCTTGCTGTATTTTGGAGGAGGCGAAAATGGAATTCCTTATGTACTCGCTTGTATTATGGCCTCGGGCTTACTTTTGTTTTTAACGGGTGTTTTTAAACTGGGTAAATATGCCGAACTCTTGCCAACTTCAGCTATCAATGGTTTATTGGCAGGTATTGGGTTTATTATCGTTGTTAAACAGATTGATGAATTTTTTGGGTATACCCCAGAGGGTGTTTCACCCATCGAAAATTTTCAAGAAATCCCAGCGGGCATATTAAATCTTAATCCCATTGCCACTTGTATCGCGCTTATTAGCGTTATTTTTCTTTATATACATCCAAAAGTCCCTATTAAATTGATCCGACGAATTCCAGCGGCTATTTGGGTTTTACTCATGGGTTTGCCTTGGACGCTTGCTTTTAATATGCAAAATGCAGATTCAACCGTATTCTTTGGGATGGATGTGGAGTTGAGTAGAGACCTTCTGGTTCGCCTGCCGCATGATGTGATTCATTCGATGGTTTTTCCAGTATTTGACCGAATTTGGGAGTCCATGTTTTGGGTTCATTCGTTTTCTATTTTCATCATTTTACTGGTGGAGAACTTATTAAGTGCGAAGGCAGTGGATAAAATGGATCCTTTAAACCGAAAAACAGACTTAAATAAAGACTTAACCAGTAGTGGGTTTACAACTGCTCTTTCTTCGGCACTTGGAGGGATTCCAGCGATCACCGTAATTATACGAAGTAGTGTAAATGTTAATGTGGGTGGTAAGCAAAGACTCAGTAATATAGCGCATGGTGCATTTTTGATTTTGATATTATTCTTTGCGGTTTCCATGCTGAACCTTGTTCCAAAAGCAGCTTTAGCTGGGATATTAGTTTTTACAGGGTACCGGTTATGTTCACCAAAGAAATTCTACGACGCCTTGGAAATGGGTTGGGAGCAATTGCTCATTTTTGTCATTGCTTTTTGGTTTACCATAAATAATGGGTTGGTTGTTGGTATTATAGCAGGAACCATATTTGACTTTATTCTCACTTCTTTCTTCTCTGGAATGACCTTAAAACAATTCTGGAGAGCTTCTCGCAACCCGAAATTTTCATATACCGAAGAGGAAAATAAAAAAGTCGCTATTTCGGCCAAGGGAGTTATTAATTTTCTGGGTGCATTAAAAATGCAAAAAGTCATCAATAAAATTCCAGACGAAAGTATAGTGGCATTCAACTTTGCTAATGCCAAATTGGTCGATCACACCATGTTGGAAATGGTACATAATACGGCCGATGTATTCGAGAAAAAAGGAGGGGAGTTCAGTATAACTGGATTAGAGAAATTTCATAGTTCTTCACCCCATCATTTGGCCTTGAGGTTGAGCGATAGTGTATGGAAAAGAAATAGAGGTTTGACCAGAAGGCAAAATAAATTGAAAGATGTTTGCCGTGAGAAAGGGTATGAATTTGATTCTGAAATCATACATAAAAACGCATCCTTGCAAACCTTTCCCTTCTTTAGTACGAGGCCTCCACAGTTTAGAAAAAACTCTATTCGCGGAAATTTTGAGCAGAACAAAACTCCTTGGGTATTGAGTGATTTAAATTTTCATGAAGGCGAGTGGGTAGCTCAAAATGAGTTGCACACCACTATAATTCGTTTTGCTAGCCCATGTCCTGTTCCATCATTTAGCGTGGAGCCCGAGCAAGTGTACGATCGACTTAGAGAAATAGCCGTTCATACAGATGTGCATGTTGCATCTGAGCAATTGGATCGAAAACTATTGATAAAGGGAGATGATGAAGAAAGCATTCAGGCTTTCTTTGGGAAAGAAATTTGTGATTATCTCGTAAGCAAGGAAGAGTCCTTTTACATTGAGAGTAACGGAAAAGAAATTGTAGTTTTTGAGCATATTAGATATGCCACAGAAGAAGAAGTTACTGTTTTAATTGAATTCGCCGAGGGCTTACACAACACCATCTGTAATTCTTTATAAACCTGTGTTTTCTTTATTCTTGGAGAATATTCCAGAGCTTATCCTTTAATTCTTGAAGCCCTTGTTGAGCTACAGAACTAAAAAAGTGTACAGGGACAGAGAATTCATTGGCAATAGCATCCTTTAACTCATCATCCAACATATCCGATTTTGAAATAGAAATCATATGCTCTTTTGTTAAGAGTTCAGGGTTAAACTTCTCAAGCTCATTCACTAAGATTTGATACTCCTTGAGATGATCATCGCTATCGGCGGGGATTAAGAAAAGAAGGACAGAGTTTCTTTCAATATGTCTTAAAAAACGATGTCCGAGACCTTTCCCTTCATGTGCCCCTTCGATAATTCCGGGTATATCTGCCATCACAAAACTCCGATAGTCTCTATAAGGAATAACTCCTAAATTAGGCACTAAGGTGGTAAAAGGATAATTGGCAATTTCTGGTTTGGCCGCAGAAACAACACTGAGTAAAGTGCTTTTTCCAGCATTAGGAAATCCAACCAATCCAACATCTGCGAGTACCTTTAATTCCAGTATTAAGGTTTGCTCAATTCCTGATTCACCAGGTTGAGCATATTTAGGTGCTTGGTTAGTACTCGTTTTAAACTTGCTGTTTCCAAGACCTCCTTTACCTCCTGAAAGAAGAGTGAGTTCTTCCCCTTCATCTGTTATTTCTCCTATGAATTCTTTTGTTTCAAAATCTTTAGCAACCGTTCCAAGTGGAACGTCCAAATATATATTTTGACCACTTTTTCCAGTACTGTGGCTTTCCCCGCCCGGATTTCCATGATCGGCAAAAATATGTTTACGAAATTTTAAGTGAATTAAGGTCCAGAGTTGTTTATTCCCTCTGAGTATGATGTCACCCCCTTTTCCTCCATCTCCACCGTCGGGTCCCCCTTTCGGGTTTCCTTTCGATCTGTGATAGTGATGGCTGCCAGCTCCTCCATTACCACTCTTAAAAAATATTTTTACGTAATCAATAAAGTTACTTTCCGCCATTTTCGTTGCAAAGGTAAGCCGATTTGTTATCCTTATGATTGAATAATTAGTGTTCTTCTTTTATTGGTTGAGAAATCCATTTTTTCTTCACTGATTTTAGCAGAAACCACCAAAAATAGGCCAGAAATACGCCCAATAGCGCGCCAAAAAAAACATCAAAAAAGAAGTGCTTCCCAAGATAAACTCTACTGTAAGCAATTAGAACGGCCCATATAATAAATGCAGCTTTTTTCCATCTTTTCAGTGAAAACACCAAAATTACAAATGCAGCAACGGCGGCATGGTTTGCCGCATGACTGCTCACGAACCCATAAGATGGGCTTTTCCCTGAGGGTAGCCTTGGATTTAATTCAACAATATTGCATGGTCTGGTTCTTTCAAAGCCAGGTTTCATGAGCTTGCTGCTAATTAAATCGGCGCTTGATACTGCAAGAATTAAAGCCAATATATAGAGCCAACTCATTCTTCTATAGTGCTTAATCAGGAAAAAAAGAATGACCACGTAAAGGGGTATCCATAAAAATTTATTACTCATGGCTGTCATAAAAGCATCGAGTATTTCACTAGCCAATTGCTGATTAATTAACTTAAAAATCCAGAAGTCTATATCCTTAAACCAGTTTAACATTTCTCACTAATAATAATAATTCTTTTAGATGTATTTGCATCAAAAGGCGCCAAAGTATAATCGCCCAAGATTTGTTGCACTTGGAAGCCCGCTTGCTCATGAAGACTTCTTAATGCCTCAAGAGGGTAGATTTTCACTTGTTCCGTATATGTCTGGTCTACGCCATTTTTTACAAAGGTTATTTGCTTCTTAATGCTTCCGTCCTCGATATACTTCTTAATGGAATATGTATTTTTTGGCCTTTTAATGAGTTCCTGCAGAGGCAGCGCGGATTTAATTGAATCTGCATTTAGGTAATCTTGAACAAATATTCCTCCTTTTTTTAGTGCCTCAAATTGGTTCTGAAGAATAGTTAAATCTGTTTTTCCTTTTTCAAAATAACCAAAGGAGGTAAATAAATTAAACACATAATCCATATTTTGAACAGGCAGCGCATCCCGCATATCATGTACCTTAAATGTTGCTCCATTATGGGCATTTTTAATGGCATAAGAAATGCTATTTTTACTCAAGTCGAGCCCGAGTACATTCATTCCTAAATTTGCCAAGATGTTGGAATGCCTTCCCTTACCACAAGCTAAATCGATGCAATGGCTTTTAGCAGGGATTTTTAGTTTTTCACAAAGTATACTGATAAATTTCTCAGCTTCAGTATAATCGCGATGTCCATAGAGTTCATGATATTCTTCGGTATCAAACCAAGATTTAAACCATTGTATTTCTTTTACGGACATCGTTTCAAAAATACTGCAAATATCATCGTCCATAGAAATTAATAATTTTAAGAAGAGATGAACGGCAAACAATAGGAGAGGCTCGCCCTATTGAAGCTTTAGACCAAGAATATATTTAGATGCTATTTTCAAAAGATATTTTAGATTTGGCAAATACAATTAGCAAAGCAAGGTATCTTTGCCCGATGGCTATAGTGATCAAAACACCAGAGCAAATTGAAGGCATTAGAAAGAGTTCTGCCTTAGCTGCTAAAACGTTAAAACACTTGGAACAGTTTATAAAACCTGGAGTGAAAACCATTGAACTAGATCAAATTGCAGAAGATTTTATTAAAGAAAACCATGCCACACCCGCAACAAAAGGATATAGAGGGTATAAACATGCTACCTGTATTTCACCCAACGATGTAGTTTGTCATGGGGTTCCAAACAATACAGTTCTTCAACATGGCGATATCGTAAATATTGATGTAACCACCATACTTGATGGATACTTTGGGGATACCTGTAGAATGTATCAGGTTGGAGAGATTAGTGAATATGCAGAGAAGCTGGTCCAAACCACCAAAGAATGTTTAAGAATTGGAATGGAACAATGCTATCCGGAAAATCATTTGAATAATATTGGGTATCACATTGCAGAGCATGCCCATAAACATAGGTATAGTGTGGTATACGAATTTTGTGGACATGGCGTTGGTCTTAAGTTTCATGAAGATCCAGAGGTGAGTCATATTGCTGAAAAAAATACAGGTCCCATACTTAAGCCAGGAATGGTTTTTACTATCGAACCTATGATTAATGGAGGAAAGGCTAGATGTAAAGTCGATCGTAAAGATGGATGGACCGCCCGAACTATTGACGGTAGATTAAGCGCCCAGTTTGAGCACACTATTCTTATTACAGATACAGGATATGAAGCCTTAACAGATATTTACGGAGATTTTTAAATGAAAGTAAGTGCCATAGATACTGGTTTTTTTAAGTTAGACGGAGGCGCTATGTATGGGGTCGTTCCCAAAACTATTTGGAATACATTTAATCCAGCCGATGAAAATAACATGTGCAATTGGGCTATGCGCTGTTTATTGGTAGAAACAGGCAATAGAAAAATCCTTATTGATACGGGTATTGGAACGAAGCAAAGTGATAAGTTTTATTCATATTACTTTCTAAATGGGACTGAAACTCTATTAGGCTCTCTCTCTTTAAAAGGCTTAGAGCCTGAGGATATCACAGATGTAATACTTACCCATTTGCATTTTGATCATGTGGGAGGTGCTGTAATCAAGAATAATGACGGAAAGCTGGTCCCAACATTTCCAAATGCTACCTATCATGTATCTAAAAAACATTGGGATCACGCTTGTTTTCCTAATGCGCGTGAGAAAGCTAGTTTTTTAGGCGAGAACTTTTTGCCTTTACAGGAACATGGCGTTCTTCGTTTTGCAGATAAAGATGAAGAGATTGCCCCTGGAATATGGGCGCACATTGTTGGAGGACATACAGTGGATATGATATGTCCAAAAATAGAAACAGATGAGGGGATTCTCTTATATGCTGCTGATTTATTTCCTTCTTCTACTCATATTCCCGTTAATTATGTGTTGGGATATGATATTGAGCCCCTTGTTACAATGGAGGAAAGGCAGAAGACGAATGAGAGGGCTTTCTCAGAGAATTGGAGTTATTTTTTAGAACACGACCATATTTACGAGACCTGTAAAGTAATCAAGGATGAGAGAGGACGCTTTAAGGCTGCCGATATGAGCCACTTATAGAATATTTATTTGTTCGTGTATCTTACTCTTTTTGGTTTAATTCCTGCAGGAAGATCTAAAACTTTACCAGAAATAAAATAATCAACCTCTTTCACTGCGTTTAAAACATAGGCATACTTCATAAATTGACCTGCATGTACTTTTTTAGTATAGAACATAAGTACAACAGAGTCTATTTGCCCTGGTTGTATGGAATCTTTTGGATAAATAGGAGCTGTGCATTGGCAGCCTGGGTGCACTTGCAATATTTTTAAAGGTTCCTTAATAACAGTAAAATAAAATACAGCCTCAATGGTATCGCCTAAATAATGGGTCTTTGTGAAAATAGTATCAGCACCCAGAGTAAATATGCCTTTGTCTGGAGTCTTAGCAATTTCAGGCTCTCTTTTTAAAGAGGGAGAGTCCGAGGTCAGATTTTTTGAATGGAGGCTTCTGTCTTTCTGATTCACTCTCGTAAGAGAATGGCAGGCGAGTGTGTGAATGAAAAAAAAGCCGGCAATGCCGGCTTTTATAAGGGGGTATATTCTTCGCTTATTATCCACCGATAATAATAGGAGATTTTGGTTTTTCTGGTTCAGAAATAACAACACCTTTAATAGTTAGTGAGACATTTCCACCTGTACTATTCACAGTAATTGATTTATGGAAGGTTCCAACGCGTCCTTTACTATTGTATTGGGCTGTGATAACGCCTGTTTCACCTGGTGCAATTTCTTCTTTGGTCCATAAAGGAGTAGTACATCCACAACTTGCTCTAACATTTGTTAATTTAATTGAATCATCTCCTTTATTAATAAAGGTAAATTGGAAACTAGCTACTTCACCTTCAATAATGTTTCCAAAATCGTGATTCAGTTCAGTAAACTCAATTGTAGGAGCAGAAGGTTGTACTTTTTTGGCTGCCGGAGGGGTTGCTGCATCTCCTTGAACTTGCGCTGTAGCAAAGGAGGCTATTGCGAAAATCGAGCTGAATATGAGTAATCTCTTCATTATAGTTCGTCTCCAGATGTTCCAGCATCGCTTGTTACGGTACCTGTAATAGTTAATACTTGCGTAGTTCCATTGTCCAGAGTAACAGTTATGGTCTTCTTAAAGAAGCCAGGTCGCCCTTTCGTTCCATAACTTGCCTTTACATATCCCTTTTGACCGGGCATAATTGGCTCATGACTGTAATCACTTGCTGTACATCCGCAACTTGGGTTTGCACTTTTAATGGTTAATGGCGCAGCACCATTATTTGTAAAGTTAAATTCTGCATTTGCTTTTGGGCCCATCTTAACTGTTCCGAAGTCATGTGTTGTTTTAGTCCATTCTACAGAATCAGATGCTTTTTGTGGCGTTGTAACAGCAAATAGCGCGGCCATTGATATGGCTCCTAATCCGATAAACGTAAATATATTTTTCATTTTTTCTAATTTTAATAGTTGTTTCTATCTATAAGACAATCATTATGCCAAACTGCTTCGCTTATTTGAATCGCAGATGACATCACTTTTCAAAGTTTTACAAATATAAAGGCAGATAGAGACATAAAAAAGGGGTTCTAAGAATTGGGTCTTAAATATGAAAAAACCCTTTATTTCTAGGAGGCTCCATAGATTTATAAATCGTTTAAATGATCATTAGACGATGCATGTCAGAATTTTCAGCAGAGTAAATCATTTTTTTGATGAGTGTAAATTTTTAGTAAACACATCGGATATTTAATACTTTATACTCTGTATCTGCATTGAATTTAAAAGCAATAAATTAAATTTGCTTATTCATGGGCAAGATTAATCACCTTCTTATCGTTTCATTGACCTGTTTGCTGCTTGCATCCTTTAAGGTGGCTGATTCTTTTTTTGAGATATCTAAGAATATTGAGATTTTCACTAGTGTTTATAAAGAGGTTCATAAAAGCTACGTGGATGAAGTTCAACCTGGGACTTTAATTAAAAAGGGAATAGATGCCATGTTGGGTAATTTAGATCCATACACCAATTTTTATTCTGAGAATCAAGCAGAAAAGGCTCTGGTTGATCGAATGGGCGAATACGGTGGAGTGGGCTGTAGAGTTAAAATACGGAAAGAGGCTATTGTTGTCACAGAAGTTTTTACGGGATATGCTTTTCATAAATCTGATGTTAGAGCTGGAGATATCATTAGGTCTATCAACGGAAAAAGCCTTTTTAAGAGCACTATTAGTGATGTAAGTGTACTTTTAAGAGGTACTGCAAATACAGATTTTACAATGGTTATAGATCGGGGAGGAAAGCAATTAAATAAACGTATAAATCGAATGCAGGTCCTAGATAAGAGTGTCCCTTACTATGCGGCTATTAATAAGGATGTAACCTACATCAAGCTCAATCAATTTGGAAGAGATGCTGCATCGGAAATCAGAAATGCCATTGTTAAGTTAGATGAAAGCGGTGTGCGAGATCAAGTTATTTTAGATTTAAGGTATAATGGGGGAGGGCTCTTAAATGAAGCGGTCGACATTGTTGGCTTATTTGTTGGGAGAAATAAAAACATTGTGGATATGCGAGGAAGAACAGAAAACAATAATAGAAAATGGTTCAGTCAAATGGAGCCCGTGGCTTTAAATAAAAAAATTGCAATTCTCATAAATAAAAAGAGTGCTTCTGCCAGCGAAGTGGTAAGTGCGAGTATACAAGATTTAGACAGGGGAGTTGTTTTAGGACAAACCTCCTTTGGAAAAGGCTTGGTTCAAAATTATTTTCAACTGCCGTATCGCACTCAGATGAAAATAACGACGGCTAAGTACTATACCCCCAGTGGCCGCTGCATACAGTTATTAGATTACAGTCATAGGCAAGAAGATGGTTCTGTAGGTGCTATTCCTGATAGCGCTAGAAAAAAATTCACTACATCTAAGGGGAGAATTGTTAAAGATGGTGGTGGTGTTCAACCGGATGTTTTTATGGAGCCTTTTGGAGGCTTAGATCTTTTTAAGCAACTCGAAAAGCATTATATCCCTTTTGATTTTGTGAATGATTATAGAAATAGTCATGATGCGATTACAAAAATAGACTTCTTGACAGATGCAGAATTGCAGAAGTTTATAAAAACAGCCTCTGCCGAGCTTAGTGTAAAGGTGGAACATGAAATTAGCGAACAGTTGAATGCTTCATTCGAGGATAAATCATTTGTCACTAGTGCATTAAATGCAAGTAGTGTTCAAGAGTCTTTAGAAAAAAGTATTCAGAAAAATCTAAATGAGAATAAATCTGTTATTAAGTTCCTATTGGAAGTAGAAATTATTAAGAGGTACCATAACCAGGATTTAACATACAAAAAAATGTTTCAAGCCGATCCTGAAATTTTGAAGGCCATCGAGGTGATGGGTTCTGCCTCTTATTCTAAAATCTTAAATAAGTAAATGGAGATTCTTGTTTTACTACTCATTGGTGTTGTAGGCGGATTTTTAGCAGGGATGCTTGGAGTAGGTGGAGGTATTATTTTCATTCCTATTTTGACCTATTTTTTCGAAAAAGAAGGTCTTTCGTCCACAGATGTAGTTAAAGCAACATTGGCAAATTCCTTGTTTCTTGTTTTGGGGAGTGGAGTTAGTGGGACCTTGAGACAGCTCTCGGATAAATCTCTGAATTGGATGAATACCCTAATTATAGGTTTGCCGGGCGGTGCTGTTTCATATTTGATATCGCAATCTATAGCAACCGGGGATTGGTACAAGCCATTTGTTTTTCAATTGGTCTTTTTAGTATTCTTAAAACTAAGTATTCTTAAAATGCTGTTGCCAGATAAAATGAAATCCAGCGTTTCTATTTCTAATAAATTACCCATAGGTAAATCGATGTTTGTTGGAGTTCTTGCAGGCGCTGTGGTTGCTGTAAGTGGACTTGGCGGGGGCATTGTGATGGTACCCTTATTCCAATGGTTATTTCAACTGGATTTTAAACAATCCTCCAGACTTTCTCTTTCTGTAATTCCTTTATTGGCTATTTTCCCTTTGGTTCAATACCTATCTACCCAAAGTGCTTTGAATTTACCTCATACAGGATTTATTGCATGGAGTATTTTGCTGCCAACATTAATCGGAGTATTGATTTTTGCACCAATTGGAATAAAAGTAAGCCGGCGAACACCTACTCCGGTATTACGTATTACTTTTGCTTTACTAACTATTATTATATTAATCAAAACATTATATGCGATCCTACATTAAATTAAATTTTCTTATTCTTAGTTTTCTTTTTTCTCTTTCTGCTATTGGACAGATAGATATAAAACAAGTAAAAAAAGATATTGTATATCTATCTTCAGATGCTCTCCAGGGAAGGCAAACAGGTTCGCCAGGGGAGGAGTTGTCAGCGCAATATATTGCTCAGCGATTCAAAGATTTAAAGCTCAAGAAAATCAATAAGAGTTATTTTCAAGACTTTTCAATAACACAATTAAGAATGGCTAAGAATGATACGAGATTAAATTTTACCTCTGATGAAACAGGTCAAGCAAAAATGGTAAAATTTAAACTGTTTGACGATTTTTATCCCATATCTCAAGCCTCTAATAGTGACACTGCCTTTGGGGAAGTGATGGATTTGGGCTACGGCTTAATAAGTGAGTCAGAGGAGAGAAATGATTTTGAGAGTTTTAAAGATTTAAAGGGAAAGATATTCGCAGTTCGTTTAGGATATCCAACCATGGATGAAGATATACATAGTCCTTTGGCTGATGTGTGTTCCGTTTCTCAGAAGATTGAGAATTGCATTAAATACGGGGCGGCTGGAATTATTTTTATTCCAGGTCCAAAATCTGCCGAGGTGCCCAAGGGACAGCTTGATAACTTTGCGAACGTTAAAAGTATTCCGATTGTATACGCCAAAAAGGTATCAGAGGGTATTCCTAGGGGTATGTTCTGTTCTATGAATAGTTCTATTTACGCTCCTCAAGTTAAGGCACATAATGTGGCGGGTTATCGAAATTATCATAAAAAAAAGACGATTGTCGTAGTCGCTCATCACGATCATATTGGTCTGGGAGAATATGGGAATTCGAGGCATACAGGAAGTCAAGAGATTCATAATGGAGCAGATGATAATGCAAGTGGTGTGGCTGCCATGCTAGAGTTAGCCAGAACCTTAAAAGGGCGTAAGTTTTGCAAGCACAATTACTTGTTCTTGGCCGTTAGTGGAGAAGAGCTTGGTTTGTTGGGTTCAAAATTCTTCGTAAATCACCCTTTAGTTCCAATAGAAAAAATCAAATACGTAATAAATATAGACATGTTAGGGCGCATGGATACCTCTAAACGCACCTTGATTATTAATGGCACAGGCACTTCTCCGAAATGGCCTGAAACCATTGAAAAATTAGAATATGATACCACGCAGTTAAAAATTGTGCAATCTAAATCTGGCTTGGGTGCGAGTGATCACACTTCTTTTTATTTAAAAGACATACCAGTACTGCACTTCTTCTCGGGCCAACATGAGGATTATCACAAACCTTCAGATGATGCCTGGAAAATAAATTATGAGGGAATGGAAAAGTCTATAGATATTATCACTCAGTTTGTGAAATTGAACAATAAGAAAAAGGCTATTCCGTTTACGAAAACGAAAGATGTTGCCAAAAAGAGTTCAAAATGGAAAGTTAGTTTGGGAATTATGCCTGATTATACATTTGACGGGACGGGCTTAAAAATTGATGGTGTTTCAGAGGGAAGGCCTGCCGATAAAGCCTTGCTTGAATCAGGAGATATAATTATACAAATGGGCGAAATGCAAATTGTTGATATTTATGATTATATGAAGGCGTTGAGTAAATTAAAAGAGGGAGATACCCTAGAAGTTAAAGTAATACGGGATGGCAATGAGTTAATGAAGCAACTTAATTTTTAATGAAGATAATAGAACATATAAATAAAGCAAAAGGAACCTTGTTTTCCTTTGAAATATTGCCTCCACTCAAGGGTGAGAGTATCAATAGTATTTATAATGCTATTGATGGACTTTTAGAGTTTAATCCTAGTTTTATTGATGTAACCTATCATCGGCAAGAATATATATTAAAGAAGCGTAAGGATGGCAGTTTTGATAGAATTGCTACAAAAAAACGACCTGGGACGGTGGCCATATGCGCGGCCATCCAGAATAAATATAACATAGATGCCGTTCCTCATTTAATATGTGGAGGGTTTACCAAAGAAGATACAGAGAATGCGCTCATAGATTTGCACTTTTTAGGTATAGATAATGTTTTAGCCCTCAGAGGTGATGCTCTAAGAACCGAACGTAGTTTCGTTCCTGAAGAAGCAGGTAACTCAAACGCATTAGAATTAATCCATCAGATAGAGAATATGAACTCGGGGATTTATTTGGATGAAGAGTTAAGCAATGCACATGTAACAGATTTTTGCGTGGGCTCTGCGGGGTATCCAGAAAAGCATGCAGATGCTCCAAATAAGCATTCTGACATGAAATTTTTAAAGAGAAAAGTAGCTGCTGGCGCAGAATTTATTATAACACAGATGTTTTTTGACAACAAAGGCTTCTTTGAATTTGTGGATGCTTGTCGGGAAAACGGAATTAATGTTCCTATTATTCCGGGAATTAAGCCTATTGCTACAAAAAAACAACTTCAAGTCTTGCCCAATGTTTTTAATATTGAAATTCCTGTTGAACTTTCAAATAAAGTAGAAGCTTGCGCAAATAACGGAGAAGTAAGACAGATTGGTATTGATTGGGCTATCAACCAATGCAAAGAACTCATCGAGGCTAAGGTTCCAGTGCTCCATTTTTATACGATGGGGAAAGTGTCAAGTACTAAGGCTATTTGTTCAGAAATTTTTAAATAGTGCCAAGTGGACGCTCTTGTACTTAAAAGCACCGGAAGTTGGTATCAGGTAGAGACCTTAGATGGTATTATTCTTGAAGCCCGGATCAGAGGTAAATTCCGTCTGGTAGAGAAAGATATTTCAAACCCCATTGCGGTGGGAGACCTTGTCCGCATTGAAGAAGATCCTAATTTTGAGGATACCGCTCAGATTGTTGAGATATATAATCGGAAAAACTATATTATTCGAAAATCCAATAAACTTAGCAGTAAAAGGCAAATATTGGCATCCAATTTAGATTTGGGTTTGATGGTAGCCTCGTTGGTTGCACCCAGCACATCTAGAGGGTTTATAGATCGTTTTTTGGCTTGCTGCGAAGCCTATCACATCCCAGCGGCTATATTCTTTAATAAGACTGATTTACTCGAAGATGACGGCATTGAGCTAAGCGTAGACATGGCCAAAGAATATTCAGATTTGGGCTATGAAACCTTTGTAGGAAGCGCGACTACAGGTCATGGAACAGAAGAGTTAAAAGCTTTTTTGTTTAATAAAACATCCTTACTGGCTGGGCATAGTGGAGTAGGTAAGTCTACCTTGTTAAATAAGCTATATCCCGAATCTTTAGCTAAAGTTGGAGCCATTAGTAAAACACATTTAAAGGGGAAGCATACCACAACATTTGCTCAGATGTATGTGACCAATAAAACTAGAATAATAGATACTCCTGGAATTAGAGATTTTGGCCTGGTAGATATAGTTAAGCAGGAATTAGCTCACACTTTTCCAGAATTTAGATACCATATGAGTGATTGTAAATTTAATGATTGCCTGCATATAAATGAGCCCGAGTGTGCGGTTAAAAGTGCGGTAGAACAGCAAATTATTAATCCCGAGAGATACTACTCCTATTTGAGTATGTTCCATAACGAGGATAGCTTTAATTAGTCATAGGTTGTAAGCATTGGATAATATCATTCTCAGAAAAACCACATTCTTCCTGTAATTCTGAAATAGATCCATGGGAAACAAACTGATCTTTTATTCCTAAGGAATGGATCGTTGATTTTATATCAGTTTCTTGTATTTTAGATTTTATGAATTCACCAATACCACCTTTTAGGCTTCCATCTTCTATAATAACTACGTTTGAGTGGTTAGAGATATAAGAGATTATTTCCTCTAGTGGAAGAGGTTTGAGGTAAAGCGGTTGAATCCAGGTGAAACCGTAATCTTTAATTTTTGAAACAATAGAAGAGCTATTTCCTACACTTATTACTAAATTAACGCTACCCTTCTTATGTTCAATTAGAGTTTTCTTCGCTGTTGATAAAGAACTCTCACGGAGAATGTTCCCCCTTGGATACCTGATAATAAATGGCGATTGAGTGGTGCTTGCTTGTTCTAAAAGAAACCTAAACTGCCCTTCGTTTGCAGGAGCTGTGATGATTAAATTAGGAATGGGTAGCAGGTAAGATAAGTCAAAGGCACCATGATGTGTCGGCCCGTCTTCTCCCACTAATCCAGCCCGGTCAACAGCAATCACAACAGGCAGATTTTGCAATGCGATATCATGAATTAGTTGATCATACGCACGTTGTAAAAATGTGCTGTAGATATTAACAAAAGGGATATATCCTTGGGTGGACATTCCTGCTGCAAAAGTTAAGGCATGCTGCTCAGCTATACCCACATCAAAGCTTCTTTCTGGATACATCTTCATAAACGTATTTAATCCACTTCCACTAGGCATTGCTGGAGTAATAGCCGCAATTTTTTTATTGGTCTTTGCCAGTTCAACAAGACATTCCCCAAATACATCTTGCCATTTTTTTTGCGCCGGCTGATGTTTATTTATTTTTACATATTTAGATCGCGCATGAAATTGCGTTTGTTTTTTTTCTGCGGGCTCATATCCCTTGCCTTTAACAGTCTTAATATGAATAATCTGAGGCTTACTCTGCTGCTTTGCCTCGCTTAATACATTCATTAAATCTGGAATATTATGTCCATCAATTGGGCCCGAATATTGAATGCCAAAATTGTCAAAAATATTTACTGCACAATTTTTAATATTTTGTAAATGCGCATCAATATTCCCAGTATTAGGATCTATTCCAATATGATTATCATTAATGATAATTATCAAATTTAGGGGTTTTTCTGGAATATTATTTAAGGCCTCCCAAACCATTCCTCCGGTTAATGCACCATCACCAATAATAGCAATTGTTTTACTATTGTCCTGTCTCAAAAACTTTGCTGTTGCTATGCCCAAGCTGGCGCTTAACGCGGTGCTACTATGCCCAGTGCCAAAGGAATCATATTCTGACTCATCCATTTTTGGGAAGCCACTAAGGCCACCTTTTTGCCTAATTGTATGCAGAGAGTCTCTTCTTCCTGTGAGCATCTTATAAATGTAAGATTGATGCCCTACATCCCAAATTATGGAATCTTTTGGAGGGTTGAAACTTGCCAGCAGAGCTGTTGTGAGCTCTACAACTCCTAAATTGCCCGCAAAATGGCCACCTGACTCAAGAATTGTTTGAATGAACTCTTCTCTTAAAGAGATGCATAATTCTATGATTTCTTCATTGGTTAGATGATTAATATGATGTTTATTATTATGCTCTATCACTCAATTAATTTTTAATTTATTAGTAGATATTTTTTTAAATAGATTGTTATTTTTATATTTGTATACACTCAATTAATACTCAACATATTTTAAACGAAAATCACGAAAGGTAATTATCAATGTTAAACTTCGAAAGCAAAGTTAAGAAACAGACTTTAAAGCTTAAAGCAATAAAAGCAGATCTTAAATTAATAAAAGATGAGGTAAAGGAACTCAAAGAGCTTTTGCAACTTGCGATAAAATCGGCTGCAACTAAAAGAGGTCCTGGTCGCCCTCGCATTCATCCAATTAAAACGGGCCCTAAGCGCCCGGTGGGTAGGCCAAGAATTCACCCTATTGATACAGGTCCTAAGCGCCCGGTAGGAAGGCCAAGAATACATCCTGTGAAAACAGGTCCTACTCGTCCGGTAGGTCGTCCTCGAATTCATCCTGTTAAAACGGGACCTAAACGTCCTGTGGGTCGTCCCAGAAAAAATATAATATCAGATGAACCTAAGGTTAAAAGACCTGTAGGTAGACCAAAAAAATCGGATAATTAATCCTTTTTTTTGTAAAAATTATTTTAAGAAATACATAAGAATCTATTCTTTTGTTGCATATCTCTCAAAAGAGTTGGGTTAAACGACTGGAAAATAGTAATTATTTCTTCAGCATAAATAGGATTTATTTCAAAATAAGCTTTTCCTCCATACTTCTGAGTTGTCATTTCCTTGGCTATTCTCCTGTAAAAGATTAGGGGGTCTCCTGTGTCTGCAAAGAGGGCTTTTTCTGGCTCAAAATCTAATACCGTTTTAGTCATCATCGCTTTTTCAGATTCACTAATATAGGGAGGGTTAGAAACAAGGATACTCACATCCTTTAGGTTGAAGTTTTCCCTCAAAACGTCCATTTTTTCAAAGGCTACTCTAGGACTTATTTTGTGTTCTTTTGCATTTAGTAACGCAATTTTTAGGGCTTTTTCATCAATATCTACGCCGAGCGCAGTCCATTGCTGTCTATTTTTTAGGAGAGTTACTGGAATGCATCCTGAACCTGTACCAATATCAAGTACATGCAAAGTATTGCCCTTATTTTCTTCTAAAATAAAATGAACCAACTCTTCTGTTTCTGGTCTTGGGATGAGCGTATGCTCACTTACCTTTATATCTATATTGTAGAAGGGGGCTATGCCCAAAACATACTGTAGAGGTTTGTGTGTGTTCAATGCGATCAGTTGCTCCTCTATTTTGGCTATTAAATTATCCTCAATGGTTAATTCATGCCAATTTCCATTAGAGTGAATTTTATGGTAATGGAGTAGTTCTTTAAAAATAGCTTGGTGTTCTTCTTTAGGGTGTCCGCTTAAACGCTGACTAAACTGAATAAAGTAATCGGATGCTAGCATTATTGCCTTTTTAAAATTGTAAAAATCAGTCTTGCCTTTTCAATAGATCCGTTATTCCCAATAGCTTCAACAAGAGCAATGTAATTACCCATGGGTGCAGTGCCATTATTAAAAATGCCATCCCATTCTATGATGTCACCTTGCCCCAGCACTTGTTGAGATTTTACTTTTCTCATGAGCTGACCATATTCGTTGTAAATGGTAAGGTTAATGGCTGATGGCAATTGTTGGCTATTAATTCTTATCAATAACTTGTCTTCCCATCCATCTCCGTCAGGACTCACTGTTTTGGACAGTAAGGTGGCAAATGAAGTGGAGTTAGGTATATTTCTGAACTGGGAATTTTTATACCCTGGAGTACCATAATTGACTTTATAAGAGGCGCTGCTCCAATGTTCATTGGTTGTGTCTAGGTGACTTCGCTCTAGGCTGACCCCATCTTTATTGAGTAAAAGCTCAAAATGAAGGTCGTCTTCGTAAAAAAATGAGTGCAGAATAATGTTGGTTTTAGATATAAGTATTACGGTGCCTTTATCATTTGAATAGGTAGGCATTTTATCTATTTCAGTAACTGATGCAGATGAGGGAGGAGAGTACTGGCTTAATGTATTTAATTTACTAGTTGTTATAGCTGTGTATGACTGCGGTAAAATGGTGAGTGGGCTCGTGTAAATCTGAAATGCATCCTTGATACTTCCATCATCGTTGGCATTAGCAATAAAAACTTCTTGCAAGTCAATAATTTTGTTGCTGCGGTTGTAGATTTCAACGTAATCATCATCATTGTTTTTGGGATTAAATAATATTTCATTGACAATTAAATCCCAAGGATTGATTTCTCGTTCTGTTTTTCGTCCAAATTTGATGCTAGTTTTAGATAAGTTTCTTCCATCACAACTTTTAAAACCACTGAGTTCTAAATCATGAATAATATCAGGAATTAAGGGGAGAGTGGAGCTGAGGATTAACTCTGATCCATTTATACTTACGATGTCTAATGTCACTCCTATATCGGAAATTTCCGCTACACAATTGGAGCAATCTGAACTATTCTCGTTGAAGAGTACATGAATATTTCCATTTTGCACAAACGCACTTTCAATGGCAAAATCTGCTTCAATGACGATGGATGCATTTGCAGCATTTAAAATCCCGGGACTTCCACCATAACTTTGGTTCGAGGTCCAGTTGTTTGCACCCAAACAAAACTTCTGAGTATCAATCATTTCTAAGCTCCACCCTCCTTGCTTTTTTAGTGCATTCTCATGCCAATCAGATTTATAATTTACTTGGTGTATGATAGTTCCCGATGCACTTTTTATTGATACTTGGTCTCCATCATTATTTAGACTGGGGAAAATAGATAGTGGAACCCATTGGCCATAACTGCTCATATCATAATCCTCATGAGAGAGAATTACATATGAATAAGGTTTTAGGCTAATCTGGGGCATATCCACAGTATTTGTTGCATCTGAAAAAGAGTACTGCGAAAGATCTATATATTTTGGACTTCGATTATATATCTCGACATATTCATTGTTGGGTAGACTGCCGACAACAGGAGTTGGAACACTCATGATTTCTGTAAGAATAATATCTCCGTAAACAGCTGAGTCAAATTGTACATTAACCCAATTATAGCTTGATAGTAATGTTTGATTCCCTGCTAAATCTTCGATGTCTTTTAACGCTACAGAGATAGATTTATTTTTGGGAAAGGGATTTGCAAAACGGGCCTGAAGGCTGCTGCTCGGGAAAGAATTTAGAATGCTTTGGGCGAATACTCCATCTACGGTGAGCTGAAGGTTATTAACGCTCTTTATAGGTTCACTTAAAAGAATTTCAATGTCTGTATTGTTCAAAGCCTTTACGGATACTATTTGTGGAGATGTGTTATCAATGGGTGGTTGACCAACAAAAAAATTATCGAGGTAATGTTTGCCCGCATTCGATTTACTTTGCTTTATAAAGGCTCCAAAATAGGTCGATAAGTCAACTGCAGTCTCCGAGTAGGCGCCTTCTTTGCGAAACGGAATGGTGCCCGTTGGTTTTTGATATAAGTACCAAGAGTCTTTTTTATACTGAACGGAAACATCAAAGGCACTGCTGCTCTTGTCCAACAAATCATCCGTCCCAGATATTATCTCGATAGATACTCCATCCGTTAACTTATACAGGCTGATTTCATCTTTTGTGTTTCCAATTTTTACATAATACCCATTTTGTGCATTTTCTACTAATGAATCGGAACTCAGGAATACATGCATGTAATTGGCTGAAGAAGGATTGAAACTCAGTTTGAAACTGAAGTTCCAGATGGAAATATTTGAACCTAAAAGGGTGCTTATTCCAAAGCTATTGGCATCTCCTTTATTGCTTCTTAATTCTGAATCATCTATGATGAAATCTCCAGAATTAGATATCCATGAGGGATTAGCGCTAAAATCACCATCGCTAAAACTATCGGTAAATTGACTAAAAATAGGGGACAGGTAGAGGATGGAGATTAGCGTTAGGAGAATGCGTGGCATACCCTACGAAAATAGTGATTCTCGAGGGTAAATCAAGGCATCTAAATGTCTCTTCCTTTCCATTCTGCTTTTCCAATTAAGACATGAACAAAAACGAGGGGTATAATGAGTATTTGGAAAACACTACTTAGCAGTGCGTAGGCATAGTCAATTTTGATTTGGAAGAACGCTTTGATCGCAATAAACCAAGTTAAATCTATGGTAATTTTTGCACCCAAAACAAGAGCTAAGGGAAGATAGTGTTGGTTGCAAATAGCGAGGACGGATAGGGTTAAGTAAGCAATGAACAATAGTTGGCTAGTAAGGTATTTTTTGATTAAGTTATTGGGATATTCATTTACTTTCTTACCCCAACGAATTCGTTGATGGATAAACTGTTTCCAGTTGGGCATGGATTGAGAATAGACCATTGCATTTGTTGAAGATAAAGCAGCTATTTTAGCACCCGCTTTCATAAATAAATGCATCAAAAACTCGTCATCGCCCCCGGCATGGGCTTTATTGCTTGAATAGCCACCAAGAGATAAAAATAAATCTCGTTTGAATCCAAAGTTTGCTCCATTAGCCATGTTTGGCTTATTCGCCTTTGCATCCATTAGGCCAAAGGCCACTAGACTGGTGTTTTCAAGCATTCCATAATTTGCAATGAAATTGTTTTTAGCTGAAAACGAGACAGGTCCTAAAATCATATCTTCGTTTTGTTGGAAATACTGATTGAATTCAGTTAAAATTTCGGAGTGAACCGTAATATCTGAATCCCAAGTAATAATATAGTTATTTTTAGCATGTCTAATGCCTGTTTCTAAAGCCCCTTTTTTACCTGGTTCATTTTCATTGCTAATCAATATTTTTGGGCTGTTATGCTTGTTAATTATATCAGATCCTTTATCTGTGGAAGAATCATCGACAAAAATGAACTCATGATTCGCATAGTTTAATTCTTCTAGACTTTTTAAAAGGTTGGGAAGATGACTTGCCTCATTTTTGAAAGGAAGAATAATACTTAAGGGGAGTTCTTTTGTGATTTTATAAGATGTTTTTTTTGGAAATTTTTTGAATCTAAAAATCTGAATTGCCATATGGAAGCAATACATAAAACTGAGTATGTATAAAGCCCAAATCATCGTTTGCGGAGTGCTATAAATAATACTCCTACTAGTGAAGGAAGAATAACGGATGCAAGATAGTTAATAATGGATGCGGCAATAAGGACTGTTTCATTGGCTCCCATGGCTTTAAATACAACTAATGGTAATAGAATGCGTACGGGTCCGTCGGTTATTAGCATCCCGGGGGCAAAACTTTGCATGAAATAGATGGCACAAATACCCATATATAGTTGTGTCCAGCTCAGTTCAGTCATTTCATGAAGTACAAAGGCATATGCACTCAGAAAAAATAGAAATCGCAGGAGGGCAATTGATGAAACCTGTAGAAGTACCTTAAGGGTTAGTAAGTTAAAATGGGCACGAATATCAAGCATCCATTTCTTAAATTTGGGATGTTGAAATGCCAAGAAAAAAGCGAGTATTGCCAGACTAAAAATGATCAGAACTTTTTGCCAGTTCATAGCAGCAATTGCAGTATTTCCTAAAATATAAATAGCTGGAATGATGCATAAGCTTAGATTTACAAAGAGTTGAATGGTGCTGCTGATAAATGAGAGTGGAATGCTTAAGGCTCTCTTATTTGAATCTACAAAATACAGTTTGCCTAAATACTCGCCTATTTTATAGGGGAGCAAATTGCCCACAGCCGTTCCAGATAAAACCGCCTTTATGGAAGTGGTGTAGGAGCTCACTTGTATGGTATTTATTAACTTATGCCATTTAGCAGACTCTAAAAGCCAGTTGATTACTGTGCCTATCAATGCTCCAAAATATACCCACCAAGGGGTTTTTATAAATAGTTTGCTTAAGGCATCTTTTGATGTTAGATCTTTGATATACGTAAATGCCCAAATGGCAAAAGCGGCGAAAATAAAGTATTTGGCGATATCAAGAACGCCGAATTTTTTTTTCTTCGGAACGTCAACCATAGATTTTATGATTTTTGATTAAGTATTTTTTGTTCGATAGCTGTTGTTGAGTATCCGTCTAGGAACTCAATAGTTTCAACAGATCCTCCCCATGAGATCACTTCCTTTCCTCCCACAATATCCTCTATTTTATAGTCGGCACCTTTTACTAATACATTGGGTTTTAGAGCTTTTATGAGCTCCAGAGGAGTGTCTTCATTAAAAACAACGACCAGATCAACAGATTCTAGGCCGGCCATTACAATACTTCGACTTGTTTCTGATTGAAGGGGTCTGTTGGGAGATTTTTGCATGCGCTGAACACTTTGGTCGCTATTTAAACCTAGAATAAGTTTGTGACCTAGTTCTTTTGCTTTTTTTAGATAGGACACATGTCCTGCGTGAAGAATATCAAAGCATCCATTGGTGAAAACAGTCGTGTGTTTTTTGCCTTTCCATTTTGCTAATGTATTCTGGGCTTCTTCCCAAGATTGAATTTTATCCATTCTCTTTTTCAATTTTTTGTAGTTCTATCCACCACAGAAGAGCGCTTAAGCCTCCCAGTGAAATAACTAAGATGTTCGATATAGCTAGATTAAATATTCCAAATGTCTCAGCATGTTCTGAAGGAACGTTGTAAACTGTAGTAAGTCCAAAGGAAATGGCGGCCCATACTCCTGCTCCAGCAGGTAATGGAATCGCAATTCCTACGGCTGAAAAAAGCAAGGTGGAGAGTGAAGCCCAAAAATGTAAGTGTTCGGTTACTTCCAAGGCTTGCAATGTTCCATACACTCCCATCCAATAACCCACCCAAATAAGTACACTATAAAAAATAAAAAGCCATGGATTTTTAAGTGTGAAGATACTCTTTACGCCTTTAAAGAGACGTTGAATAATGCCATCTTTGCCCTGAGACTTTGTTTGGCGTGATTTTAAAAACCATACAAGACCTGCACTAGCTGCAAGGAATAATAGGCCCGCCAACCATATAGGCATAAGTGGGGTAATCTTGCTGAAAATATAGGTATCTACAAAATTCCAAATGTACTGATACTGCGTAGCAAGACATAGAAAACAGAGACTGACCATAATAAACATATCTATAATGCGCTCTGTGATAACGGTTCCAATTAAAAAATCTACAGGTGCTTTTTCGCTCTTGCTAACTGCCGCACATCGGGCAATTTCTCCCCCTCTACTGGTGGCGACATTTACGATATAACCAATCATAACCGCATAAAAGCTTCTTCTGATATTTAGGCTGTATCCACTCGGTTTAGTTAACATATTCCATCGAATAGCACGAAGGAGGTGAGATGAAATTAGCCATATAATAGCAAAAGATAACCAAGCCATATTTGCGTTTTTAATGGAGGAAAACGTCTGATTCCAATTGGTTTTATCATAAACGTAGTAAAACACAACAAGAGCCAAAATGGCAAATATGATATTTATTATTTTCTTTTTCAGAGGCTTAATCTACTAATCTATTGTATTGCCCAGGAAAAATGTTTTTTGGCGACCATTGCTTGGCTTCATCCATTTCCATTAGGGCAAAACTCATGATTATAAGTTCATCTCCCAATTGGCCTTGGCGAGCGGCAGAACCATTTAACCCTATGATTCCTGTTCCTCTTTCTCCCGCAATAATATAGGTTTCTATACGAGCCCCATTATTGTTGTTTACTATAAGAACTTTTTGGTTTGGAATCATCCCAGCGGCATCCACTAAATCCATATCAATGGTTACTGATCCTGTGTAGTTTAACTCGGTTTGAGTGAGTTTTACATTATGTATTTTAGAATAAAGTACTTCTAATTGCATGTGTTTTGCAAAAGTACAGCAAAATTAGCAGTGGAAATATACCTTACTCTATTATATCTCTTTACTCCGGATCTCTGAAGTCATCCATCAAATCAGAGGATATTCCCGTATTGCTAAATCCACCATCGTGAAATAGGTTCTGCATCGTAACCATTTTTGTATAATCGCTAAACATAGTAATTACATAATCGGCGCATGCATCTGCACTGGCATTGCCTAGTGGACTCATTTTATTGGCGTAGTTATAAAAGGCATCAAAGCCACCTACTCCGCTACCTGCAGTGGTCATGGTAGGACTTTGACTAATGGTATTTACACGAACCTTTTTAGCTTTTCCGTAATGGTAACCAAAGCTTCTTGCAATGCTCTCTAACATGCTTTTTGCTTCTGCCATTTCGCTGTAGTCGGGAAAGGTTCTTTGGGCTGCAATGTAGGATAAGGCCATAATGCTTCCCCAATCTTTAACAGCATCCTGCTTCCAAAGAACTTGCATTAAACGGTGGAAACTCATGGCGCTGATATCTATGGATGTATGCATCCAATCATAGTTTAAATCAGTGTATGCTTTTTTCTTTCTAACATTTAAGCTCATTCCTACACTATGCAAAACAAAATCAAATTTTCCGCCAAGTTTTTCCAAACTTTGGCTTACTAAGTTTTCAAGATCTTCCATCTTGGTAACATCGCAATAAATCACTTCGGTGTTTAATTCTTTTGCAAGCACTTCTGTTTGACCTATTTTTTTTGCTACAGGAGCATTGGTTAGAATAATTTCTGCACCTTCCTCCACGCAACGCTGAGCAACTTTCCAAGCAATAGAAGCATCGTTTAAAGCTCCAAATACAATTCCTTTTTTACCTTTTAAAATTCCGTTTGACATAACTATTGTGTTCAGCGAAAGTAATACGAAAGTTTAAGAATAGATAATGTATCCTTTAGCAATTATTGAATACGAGACCTGAACTAAAATTATAGGTTTCTTGAGGTGAATAGCATCGGGAGATGGGAACGATGCCAGGCCCTATATTTTTGGTTGAAAGGGAAGGGTAATGCTCTTTTTTACGGAAATAACGCGGATAATAATAACAACGAGCATGGAGACAGCAAGATTGATATTATCTAATTGCGAAAATCGCATCATTAAATAATACGTTAAGGCCCCTGCTAGACAAGCAATGGCGTATATTTCTTTTCTAAAAATGAGTGGGATGCGATTGGTTAATACGTCCCTAATCACTCCTCCAAAAACGGCAGAAACAATACCCATCATAATGGCCATGGTTGGCGATAGGCCAGCATCCAGTGTTTTCTGCATTCCCAATACTGTAAAAAGAGCTATTCCGATCGTGTCAAAGAGAAAAAAGCTCTTTCTTAGGTGTTTAAAGTATTTGCTAAAGAAAAAGCAAATGAAAAGTGCTGCTCCCACCACATATATGTAATTTAGGTCTAGCATCCAACCTACTGGTGTGGAGCCAATAAGAAGATCTCTCAGCGTGCCACCTCCCATACTGGTTACGATGCCAATAATAATGGCGCCTACCAAATCAAATTTTTTTGAAGTAGCTGTTAAAATGCCGCTAATAGCAAAAACGAAGGTTCCAAAGAGTTCTAAAAAGTAAATAAAAGTCATTTTTGATTTATGAGGTCTATCGTGGGTTGCACCTGAAGTCGGTTAGTTCATTATATTGCTACCTGCGCCTTGAGTAAGCTTGCGGGAAATTCAAACTTTTTGCATGGTATGATGCAAATATACTAAAATATAAGGTTGAATATGGTGTAGAATGCAATTGAAAATCTTGGCAAAAGACCCTTGAAAGCCTTGCAATTAAAAGTATCTTTGCACCCATGTTACGAACGCATCATTGTGGTGAATTAAGAGCTGCGCATATCGGTCAAAAGGTAAATCTATGTGGATGGGTATCCAAAGTTAGAGACAAGGGGTTTGTTCTTTGGATTGATTTAAGAGATCGATATGGGATTACCCAATTGGTTTTAAATGAGGAAATATCTAATGAGGCTTCGCTTAAGATCGCCCGATCCCTAGGTCGTGAATTTGTGCTATCCGTAAAGGGTGAGGTTATTGAAAGGGAAAGTAAAAATGATAAAATACCAAGTGGCGCGGTTGAAATTCGCGTAGAGGATATTGAAATCTTAAATCCGTCTAAACTTCCTCCTTTTACGATTGAAAATGATACAGATGGGGGTGAAGATTTACGAATGCAATACCGGTATCTGGATATTAGAAGAGAGCCCGTAAAGGAAAAATTAATATTAAGGCATAAAGTGGCTCAACTGGTTCGAAACTATTTGAGCAATGAAAATTTTATAGAAGTAGAAACTCCAGTTTTAATTAAAAGCACTCCGGAAGGAGCTAGAGATTTTATTGTACCTAGCCGTTTAAACGAAAATCAGTGGTATGCATTACCTCAGAGTCCTCAGACCTTTAAGCAATTGCTAATGGTGGGTGGAATGGATAAGTATTTCCAAATAGTAAAGTGCTTTAGAGATGAAGACTTACGTGCAGACAGACAGCCGGAGTTTACTCAAATAGATTGTGAAATGAGCTTTGTTGAACGAGAAGATATTCTTACCATCTTTGAGGGCATGACCAAGCATATTTTGAAAGAAGCAAGGGGTTTAGATATGCCTAAATTTGATCGCATGACCTATGCTGATGCAATGAATTTGTATGGCAGCGATAAGCCTGATACACGTTTTGGGATGTCCTTTAATTATATTACGGAAGTGGCTCAAGGAAAAGGTTTTGGAATTTTTGATTCAGCAGAATCTGTTATAGCCATTAATGTTAAAGATGGAAACTCATACACGCGAAAAGAAATTGATAAACTTACAGACTTTGTGAAATCACAGCAAGTAGGTGCCAAAGGGTTAATTTACTGTAGATGCAACGAGGACGGAAGTTTTAAAAGTTCGGTAGATAAATTCTATGATCAGGATGCTCTAGATCAATGGGCTTCTATTTGTGGAGCTGAGGCCAATGACATCATCTTTGTTCTTTCGGGAGATAAAGCCACTACTCAAAGTCAAATGTCAGAATTGCGCTTACATATTGGAGAGCAAAGAGGTTTAAGAAACCCAGATGAATATAAAGCACTTTGGGTATTAGATTTTCCTTTGTTGGAATATGATGAAGACAGTCAAAGGTACCATGCCATGCATCACCCATTTACAGCCCCATTAGAACAGGATCTGGATAAAATGGAATCATCCCCTGGTGAAGTGAGAGCAAATGCCTATGATATGGTTATTAATGGAGTAGAAGTTGGGGGTGGTAGTATTCGAATATTTGATAAGGACTTGCAATCAAAGATGTTTAGTTTATTGGGTTTTTCCAAGGAAGATGCCCAAGCTCAGTTTGGGTTTTTAATGCAGGCATTTGAGTATGGAGCTCCTCCGCATGGCGGAATTGCGCTAGGTTTTGATAGGTTGTGCAGTTTGATTGGAGGAACCAGTAGTATTAGAGACTACATCGCTTTTCCTAAAAATAACTCAGGCCGCGATGTTATGATTGATGCGCCGTCTCCTTTAAACGCGGAGCAATTGAAAGACTTAAATATAAAGTAGTCTCGGATGTATCCGTTTTTAAGGTGCAATATTATTTATGCTTATCCCTGAGATATTTTAGGGGCATTTTGCCTTGTATTAATCTTAAAACCTTTAAGAGCAAATTTATAAACAGGTGGCTTTTACTATTCTTCAATTAGGCCGCCGGCGGCTTTTACTATCCGGTTCATTTGATGCTGAAGGAGGATGTAAACGGCAATGAGCGTTACAGTACCAATGAAAAGAATGGATAATTGTGAGCTTAATTTTGGATGTTGGGGAATAACAAAAAGAATAACTACGTTTATTATAGTCTGAGCAAATAGGTAGTAAACACTTACTTTTAAGTGAGATAGTTTCTTAATGTGAACCAACTTTTTGAATAGAAAATCTCGGTGAGGGACAAAAATATTTTCACCTAATATAAGTTTGTAGCATACGGTAAGACCGGCGTCTGCTCCAAAAATGCTAAAAAGCAAGAGATAAGCGTAGTTGCCGGATTGGAGCAATAGGCTAAACATTAAATAAAGAATTACAAAAGCTATACTTATAGCTCCAACATCCCCAATAAAGGCTTTGGCATGCACCCGCACATTAAATAGGGCAAAAATAGCCAAGGGTATAATAAGGTTAATGATAAAATCAGAATCGGTAAAAGGGCGGGCATTATTCTCAAAATCAGTTAGATTTTCATTGAGGAAAAGGAAAGAAAGCAGCACTAATATGCTATGCAGAGTGAGCATTCCATTTACCCCGTCCATAAAGTTATATGCATTTATTACCCCTATTCCTAAAATCAAGCCAGCCGTACCAATCGCTATAATTTCTATTCCAGTGCTTTGAAAAGGAAGAAATAAAATCATTAATCCCAAGCCTAAGCATTGAAAAAGGAGTCGAAGAGAATGCTTTAAGAAGTAGACATCATCAATAAAACTGATTACACTAACTATCGTAAATCCAAGGAAAAACCCCAAATTAAGTGATTGTGGCTGCCATAAATAATAGACCAGTACAGCAATGGGAACCAAAACACCCATTCCAGTAACAGTTGGAGTTCCATGACTGCTTCTGCTATTTGGATGAGCAACTAAACCCCAAACATTGGCTAGTCGCATGAATACAATTGCGGAAAGTCCAACGGCTGCTGAGGAAACAGCCAAAAAATTTAGGTTTAACGCATCCATTCAGTGGCAAAAATAATCTAAATCTACTACATTACTGTAGGGTTTATTCTACTGTCCCTTCAATTATGCATTTTTTTAACGAGAGGCGTACATCGAGTCTATAACATCCGCGTAGTTTTCAAGGACTACTTTGCGCTTAACACTCATTTTAGGAGTCATTTCACCAGTTTCGATACTGAATGGTCTAGAGCGGATAACAAAGTTTTTCATTCGTTCAAACTTGGCTAAATTTTTCCCATGATCTTTTAATCCTTCAGCCAACCATTTATGCATTTCGTCGTGGATGAGAATATCATCTGCTTTCTCAAAAAATCCAGGGCTTAAGTTAAAAGTTTGTAAAGCCTCTTCATGGTTTGGGACAATAATGGCTGTTAAGTATTCTCGTTTATCTCCAATAATGAAAATTTGATCGATTCTACTGCTTTTTAGCAAAGTGCTTTCAATTTGAGTAGGGTAAATATTTTTACCTAAACTGGTCTTGAGCATGTTTTTGAGGCGATCTGTTATTTTCAAATATCCCCTATCAAATCGCCCAATATCTCCGGAGTGAAACCAACCATCCTCATCAAAAACATTGTCTGTTTCAGGTTTGTTTTTCCAGTAGCCTTGCATAATGTTTGGCCCTTTAATTAATATTTCACCTTCTTCACTTTCAAATTCAGGAGAATAGCTATCGTATGTTTGTTCCGCAATAATATCTTTGGTTTCAATGTTTTGAAGAGCCACTGTTTGGCTTGGTGCAACTCGACCTACTGTTCCATAAAGCTGTCTTTCCCATTCGTTTATTGTAACAAAGGGGGATGTTTCAGTCAACCCGTAGCCTTCTTGTACTTTAAATCCAAGGTTAGCAAAAAATTCACCTACATGAGGTGCAAGAGCTCCACCACCTGAGACAAATAGTCTCATGCGACCACCCATTTTTTCTTTGATTTTACTAAAAACAAGTTTGTTTGCTATTCCATATTTAGCTGCATCTATAGGTCCTACCGTTTTGCCAGCATCTTTAATGAGCCTCACTTTTGTTCCTACTCCAAGTGCCCAAAAGAAAATTTTCTTTTTTACTCCTCCCGCATCACTTGCATTTTTAATGACTTTATCGTGTACACGTTCCAACAACCTTGGAACGCAACCCATTATAGTTGGTCTTATTTCACCAATGTTTTGCGCTACTTTTTCTAAACTTTCACTAAAGGCAACCTGAGCACCTATATAACTGGTTAGGTAATACGTTGCCATACGCTCATATACATGGCTTAGAGGTAGGAAACTCAAGAAAAGATCATTCTCGTTGAGTGCTGGACACAATGTTACAGCATCATAACAGTTACTCATGAAATTAAAGTGACTTAACATAGCTCCTTTGGGTACGCCAGTAGTTCCGCTTGTATAAATTAACGTGGCTAAATCATCCCGATTCACTGCTGAAAAACGTTTTTCAACCTCGTCTGCATATTCTTCTGATAAGTTTTTTCCTTCCTCAAGAACATGTGGCCAAAAAAGAAATTTGTCATCTAAAAACACCTCGTTTTTTAGGTGTATTACCCTAAAAACCTCTGGGCAATCAGCCTCTATCTTTTTGAATTTTTTATAAAGAAATGGTGTTCCCACTAAAAGAACCTTTATACCAGAATCGTTAATGATAAATTTAGTTTCATCTGCTGTTAGGGTAGGGTATATGCTTACATTGACTAAACCCAGTTTTATAAGAGCCTGATCAATTACATAATAATCTGGACAATTATCAGTAATCATTCCTACACGGTCTCCTTTTTGGAGTCCTTGACTTACGAGCCAATTGGCGAAGTAATTAACCTTCGTTAGTATTTCCGCATAAGTGTAATGAATCCATTCACCGTTTTTCTTTTCATGTAAATATGGAGAATCGGGCGTATGAGTATTGTTAGCGGAGTTCAATAAAAAATGATGAAGAGAATCAAAAGGCATCTCGTCAAACATGTGGGAATTATCAGTCATTTATTTATGTCGTATTTTGAGTGAAACAAAGATGCAGATTTACAAATGATTATGCAACTTTTTTAATGCAAGTACTAGAATAGGAATTTTGCAATACGAATGCAACGAGCACCTCAATTATAGGCTTTCTAAAAAGAGTATTTGACTGCTAAAATACCAATAAAAACAGCCAATTCTTTGGAGGAATTGGCTGCGAATATCTTATAATTTTATTTTTATTTATCTATTTTCTTTTGTGGCCATGCCCCAATTATTAAACCAAGCAGGACCCAAGTTATAAAGGTGTATGATCCATCTACCATGGTTAAGCTAACGGGATTCGCTGCAAATAAGTTTCCAGTCATGATTCCTAAGAACATGACAATACCAATAAGAATTCCTAGAGATAGCCCATTGTTTAATGAGCGGCCACCTGTTTTGTTTTGAAGCCAATGCATGAACCAAGAAAAGAATAATATCGCTATGATATTAATAATCATTGGAGCGCTGCTCATGGGAATGTCTACTCCGTTCCTTGACATTGTTTCGGCTACTTTGTCTAATTCTAATCCATTTCCAGCAGCCCAGGTATCAAGAAATAATACTCCATACCACAGAAAGCCAAGAAAGAAACATGCTACGGCGCCAGCAAAAATGGCAAGCCAATTAAATTTTTTAATTTTCATAATTTTAAGATTGTTTAAACCAAATCTAATATTTAAAATGTTATTAAACAAGTAATTATGACGTAAATTAAATTACTGGAGCTCGCTTATGTAAAAGAGAACAATATTTTTATTTTTCCTGTTAATTTGGCAGACTTAACTTTTTTGCCTGAAATTTGTACTATTCAAAAAGGTGTTAAAAAATGATCCCTTATTAAGATATGGGACGTAGAATAGGCACCAGAGAAATAAAAGATATTATGCCTTACCCAGAAATGTTAGTAGCACCCATGCGTGCAGAGTTGACCGAAAATGGTTTTACAGAATTAAAGAGCACAGAAGATGTGGAGAATATGATGAGCAATATGCAGGGAAGTACTCTGGTTGTTGTAAATAGTGTTTGCGGTTGCGCAGCAGGTATGGCACGTCCTGGTGTTGTTCACAGTTTAACTGGCGATAAAAAACCAGACCAGTTAACGACTGTTTTTGCCGGTCAGGACCTCGATGCAGTTGCTAAGTTAAGAGAGTATACTGCTCCATTTCCTCCAAGTAGCCCGGCAGTGGCTCTTTTTAAGAATGGAGAATTGGTTCATATGGTAGAACGTCACATGATCGAAGGACGAACTGCAGAAATGGTAGCAGATAATCTAAGCGCTGCCTATGCAGAGCATTGCTAAATGCTAACAAAAAAAATTATTGATTTAGTTGAAACCCGCATAAAGGAAGTAGGCCAGTATCAAATGGATGAGCAAAAGTCCTTGCTCTCGCTAAAAGTAGAAAGTAAGGGACTCAATCAATTGGTAAGTAAGGTGGATGTAACCAGTGAACAACGCTTGGTTGAAGCCTGTAAAGTAGCTCTCCCAGGCGCTGCCTTTATTACTGAGGAAAATACCATTCCACAGTCTAAAGATGCGGAATATTGTTGGATTATTGATCCTCTAGATGGGACAACTAATTTTCTGCACGGTTTGCAAGTGTTTAGCATCAGTGTAGCTCTCTATAAGGACGGAGAAGCTGAATTGGCATGGGTGTACTGCCCTAAAATGGAGCAAATGTTCTTTGCCCAAAAAGGAAAAGGAGCCTATTTAAATGGCGTTCAAATTGGAGTATCAAAAATTAAGAGTTTAGATCAGTCTCTCCTTGCAACAGGTTTTCCGTATTACACCTTTGACGAAACGGAAAAATACCTTGATCTCTTAGCGCATTTTATGAAAGGAACGCATGGCCTGCGGAGAATGGGTTCAGCTGCTATTGATTTAGCCTATGTAGCATGGGGTAAGTTTGAAGGTTTTTTCGAACTAAATTTAAGTCCTTGGGATGTTGCTGCTGGATCACTTATAGTGACCGAAGCAGGAGGCGAGATGTGTGATTTTAGTGAAGGCAATGACTATGTATTCGGCAATTCAATTGTGGCTAGCAATCCGTTAGTAAAAGAAGAGCTCATGAAGTCTATTAAAAAGTACTTCTCTTGAGCGCTCCCATCATACATGAATGAAATGAATTATTTTTGTTTATGCTGCCTTCTTATTTAATCTTATATGGAAATCTAAATTTCACAAAGTGAATATAGAGTTTTAACTTGCGCAGATTGGACTGGATTATAGCTATACTTACTGGTATGTGGCAAGGCGTTGTTATTGGTCTACTTAGTTTTGGTCCCTCATTTTTTACGCTTGTAAATACGGGCATAGGATCTGGTAGAAAATCGGCCACACGCATGGCTTTAGGTATTTTTCTCAGTGAGTTTGCAGTAGCCATGATCGTTTTTTTCGGCCTAAGCGATTTTTTCACAAAACCATTTTTTCAAATGGGATTTGCATTAGTTGCTTCCATCACGGTCTTGTTTCTTGGAATTCAGAGTTATGTAACTAAATATAATGTATTCTTAAAAGGATTGTCCAAGCCGCCCTCAGGATCTGCCTCTTTTGTAAAGGGTTTTCTTGTGAACTTGATGAATCCATTTCCAATTATGTTGTGGATTGGTATTTTAGCAGGAGTTTCCATAGGATATGAAGAAAGCGGTTCAAATGATAAGTGGCTTTTATTTATTAACGTGTGTAGTATCCTACTAACCTTATTAAGCATTGATTTAGGTAAGGTGTATTTAAGTGAGTTTTTGGGGAAGAAAATTTCTAAGAAGATCTACTTTTTTATTCAAAAGTATTTTGGACTCATTCTTACTTGCATAGGCGTTTATTTTCTCTATCTTTTCTGGAAATTATTATGCGAGCATAATGTGGTTAACTTCTGAGTCTCTAAATACAATTCTCAACCTTACGCTGGCTGCTATTATGTTTGGCCTAGGCCTCTCATTAACGAAGAGAGATTTAAATAACTTAATGGCGTCTCCTAAAGCATTAATGATTGGATTGCTAGGTCAGATGATATTATTGCCTCTCATCGCTTGGATTATAGTTCAATGCAGCTCGTTCAGCCTCGAACTTAAAATGGGGATTATGATTTTGAGTATTTGTCCAGGTGGAATAACCAGTAATTTAGTGAGTTACTTTTTGCGTGCTAATGTGGCTCTTGGAATAAGTCTAACGGTATTAAATGCCGTTATATCGGTTTTTAGTATTCCTTTTCTTATTCTGTTATTTAGTCAAAGAATCGGTCTTCCTCCACAATCAGTGCAGTTTTCCTTTTGGCGCACCTTGGTTGAGATATTCTATGTAACTGTTTTGCCCACATTTCTTGGCTTTTACTTTAGGAGCTTATTCAATATGGCTGGTTTTGTTATCAATAAATACTTGAATCGAATACTTCCTTTATTGCTTGTTCTAATATTCGGAATAAAATTCTTTGCAGGTACCGTTTACGGTGGTTCTAACATCACAATAAGCATCATTTTATCTTTAGCACCATGGATGATTATTCTAAATATTGTTTCAATGGCTGCTGGATTTTTCTTTGGAAGGATATCTAAACTAAACGATAGAAACACCTTAACCTGTACCATTGAAATTGGCCTTCATAATACCGCTTTAGCCTTAATTATAGCAGGAGAAAAAATTGGAAACAAAACCATGGAGCAACCCGCACTGGTTTATGCCTTGTTCAGTTTTTTTATAACATTAGGTATTGGTTTTATCCTTTCCCGATGGTTCCCATTTAAATCAGAGGCAAATTGAGCCTTAGTTTAAGTAAAGCTTATTTTTAAGAATAAATTGTTCAACCTTTTGGGATACTGCATCTTTGATAGACGCATTGCTTCTTATCTTTTGACGTATGTCCGTGCTCGATATATCTATTTGGGGCGCATTGTGGTAGGTGAAATCGCCTGGTATGGGAGATTGCAGTATTTCATTGTTTCTTTGGTATACATGCACCGGATACTGCTCAAGTATATCTGTGATGCGATACCAGGTATTCAGAAATTCCAAATTATCTGCTCCCATGATAATGGAAAAGGAATGATTGGGATGCATTTCCCTTAGTTTAGATAGTGTATTAAATGTATAGGAAGGTTGTTTTAAACTAAACTCCACATCACATGCCTTCAGGGCAGTATTTCTCTCTATCGCTAAAGAAACCATTTTTATTCTGAGCGATTCATCAATCAGACTTTCTTTATTTTTAAATGGATTTTGTGGGGATACTACAAGCCAAACTTCGTCCATTTTTGCATTGGACTGCATATACTCTGCAACCGCTAAATGACCTTTGTGAATGGGGTTAAACGATCCAAAGTACAATCCTACTTTCATGAATGTATAAAGTTTTCTACCGTATTAATGCTTTTTCTATAGGTTTCTTCTAGAATATCATTGATAATCACGGTGTCGTAACTTTTTTCGAAGGTGAGTTCGTAGTTTGCTTTGGCAATTCTTTGCTGCAGCTCGTGTTCTACTTCTGTGCTGCGTCCTCTTAGACGAGTAATGAGTTCATCTATACTTGGAGGTCTTAAAAATATTGCCAACGCATTGTTCTCAAATTTTTGCTTTAATGAAAGACCACCTTTTACATCTACATCGAAAATAACTGTTTTATCACTGTCCCAAATTCGTTGAACTTCGGATTGGAGTGTTCCATAAAATATTCCTTGGTACACTTCTTCATATTCCACAAATTCCCCATCTTTAATTTTTTGCTTAAAATCGGATTCACTTAAAAAGTAATACTCTTTTCCGTCGGTCTCACTGGGCCTTGGTTTGCGTGTAGTAGCGCTAATGGAGAAACTTAGCTTTTCAGCCATATTTTCCATTAAATGTTTAACAACTGTGGTTTTTCCAGAGCCGCTGGGAGCAGAAAAAATAATGGCCTTGCCCATTAATGCATTACAATAACCTTGTGAGTGCTGTTGGTGCCTTCTCCATTCACTTTTACCGCGTAAATTCCATTTGGTAAATGATTCACCTTTAGTATCGCATGATCTCTATTTAAATCAATTGCTTGACTCATTACTTGCTGACCTTTAGCATTAAATATCTGTATGGTTTTAGCTGTGCTTGGATATTCCACTAAGATTTCGTCTTTTGCTGGATTTGGATACACTTTGGTTTCCAAAGTCTTAATTGATGAGGTATTTAAAGTATGACCAACCGTAAAGAAATAATTAAATTTAGTTCCAAAATCTACTGCAAAGTTCTTGTCCAAAAAGCCAGTACTTCCTTTTCTAAACTGAATGATTCCATTTCCGTCAGTAGTATTAGCCCACCAGCCTAAACCATCCTCATTCAATGGGAATGATGGAAGCGCCGGTCCTCTATCGTCAAATTCAAATTGAAAACATCCATTGTAAAATTTAAAAGTATCTCTATAAATGGTCTGAGCCTTTGTAAATCCTTTTCTCTCGTACATGACCCTTCCTGCAGCATCAAAGAATCGGTATGAATTCTCGGTAGGCGCATTATTTGTTTTAAAGAATATGATAATGGTTTCTTCATGCAAAGAGGGGACCTGATTGCTTAAAGGGGAGCTCATTGCGTTATTGGTGCTGTTATCATCACCGGCAACATCGTTCACTTTGGTTATTTCTACATCAAAGCTGGTCGTATTTGAAGGCACATTTTCAATAGGCATATCTAAAATGGCAGTTTCACCGGGGGCTATTTTTTGCCAAATCCAATGTTTTTGATCTTTATTTCCGTTAAACCCAAAGTTAACGTCTACCGCTCGTACAGTATCTTTTCCCTGATTCCGTACCTCAATTTTAGCAAGTCCACAACTGGGATTATATCTTTTGTGCTTGTACCAATCACTAGGACTAATAATGTCTGTAATAGCTAAATCTCTCTGGAAATTCTTTGGTCCTTTTTCGATGTGGTAAGCAGTAAATCTATAATTACTTCCATTCTTTTCTGCGGTATAGTTCTCCATATCGAAATCAATAAATTGAATAGTATCTTTTCGGACTTTAGCGTCAAAGTTATCCTCGTAAACAATGTCTCCCGGACACCATCCAGCGCGGTCATAAATCCAAGTTCCAGCTTGAGGGAAAAGGGAATTTTCTCCGCAATCATCTCTCCATACAGTCTGAGTATTTACGGATTCTCCATTAATTTTTATAAAACGTTTTTTAGCACAAAACTCACCACAATTATTCGGTTGAACTGCCCCATGGCCTGTTTGTAAAACCTTTATGGTGCTTACATCAGAGTTGGGTAAAATCTTTAAGGTATCTCCCGCATATGCATCAGCAAAGGTCTGCTGACTGGTATAGTTCATGCTTTTTTGAACGAGATGATTTATAGAAAGTATATCTCTTTCAGGTTTCCCTTCAGTTAATTCAAAACTTAAGTTTATTTTCCACCCTCTATCATCTCTTTTCTCATATCCTGTGTGACGGTATATTATTTCAATGCTATCATGAAATAAAGGTCCAAAGTCAGTTATATCAAACTTCCAGCCGTGTTTCCAATTGTCAGAGCTTCGCCAATAGAAGCCGTAAGGGGTAATAAATCGCATGATTTCCCAACCTAAACTATCTTTTTTATCTCCTCTGCGTTTTCCTAAAAAAATATAATTCAAATAATCCCACTCTCCGCATCTCAGCCCTGGAGCGCATTCAAAGGTTAATGTAGCAATAACTTTGGAGTATGTTTTATCTGAAGACGGGAATTCGCCCCAACCGCTGTAATTGGTTTGGCCTGAACCCGGTTTTGTTTGAATAACCACATCCGAATGAGTTTGAACCGTAGTAATTTGTGCTGATAAGAAGCTGCTTGATAATAAAAACAGGAATATTAATTTGCGCATGATGCAAATATAATTCTATTTCTTTCTTTGCGCTAATATTCCGTAGCCTATACTAGCGGCTGAAACAGAAGCGAGTATAATGCTCAACTTAGAAATATTAATGAGTGCAGTTTGATCAAAGGCTAGATTGGTAACAAAAATGCTCATGGTAAAACCTATCCCACCCAGAAAACCTCCACCCACAATCATTTTTTTAGATATATTATTATTTATCTCTGCAAGCCCAAGCTTGCTACTGGCGATTGCCCCTAAATAAATTCCAATAGGTTTCCCTAAAATAAGCCCAAGAAATATTCCAATAGGTAAGGCAGACCCCAAGCCATTTATCATTTCAGAATTAATATGTATAGCGGTATTTCCTAGCGCAAAAAAGGGCATGATGAGAAAATTGACAGGTCGTTCTAAAAGTGAGATGAGCTTCCCTGAAACGTTGGTCTTACTGCCATCCCCAAAAGGAATGCAAAAGGCCATGATTACTCCCGCAATGGTTGCATGTATCCCACTTTGCAAGGTGCACACCCAAAGGATTAAACCGAGTATTGTGTATACAAAAATATTTTGAACTCCTTTTTTATTTAAGAAAAGCATGAGTCCAGCAATGAGCAGCATTGCAAGTAAGTAAAACCAAGCGATATGACCGCCATAAAAAATAGCGATGATAAGAATGGCTCCTAAATCGTCAATAATGGCAAGAGCCGTTAAAAATACTTTAAACGAATTGGGTATTTTATCGCCTAATATAGATAATATGGCAATGGCAAAGGCGATGTCAGTAGCCGTGGGAATTCCCGCACCCATCATAAATTCCGCATGGCCTTTATTAACCAAAAGGAAAATTAAGGCTGGAAACAGCATTCCTCCAATGGCAGCCATTACAGGCAACATGGCGGTTTTCACGGTATTTAATTCGCCAATAATGAGTTCGCGTTTAATTTCAAGGCCTACTAAAAGAAAAAAGACAGTCATCAGTCCATCATCAATCCAATCAACCAAATGATGTGGGAAATGCAAGCCTAAGAAGTCGACATGTATTTCCTTACTCCATAAATGGTCGTATGCATTTGCGAGGAACGAATTGGCTAATAGGAGCGATACAATAGTACAAAAAATAAGAAGTATGCCGCCCGCTTTATTGCTTTCAAAAAATTTAGAAAACCGCTCACTTAGTTTTACTGGTAAAGAGCGTTTTTGTATAGGTTTCCTTTTAGACATTGCTCAGCAAAATTATACAATACCCCGTTAATATTAGAGTTAACTTTGCATTTTGTTTGGACAATCATGAGATCCATATAAACCGTTGTTTAGCTCTAGCCAAAAAGGCTATTGGATTTGTAGCTCCAAACCCTCAAGTGGGTTCAGTTATCGTAAAAAACGGTGCTGTGGTGGCAGAAGGTTATCATCAATCTTTTGGCAAACCGCATGCTGAAATTAATGCTATCGCAAATTTGCCCAAGGGTATATCGCCCAAGGATTGTGTCTTATATGTTAATCTAGAGCCCTGCAATCATCGAGGAAAAACACCGCCCTGCTCCCATGCTATAGTTAAGGCTGGTTTTAAGCATGTTGTAGTTGGAATGGTAGATCCAAACGAGCGAGTAAATGGCTCGGGAATAGACTATTTAAAGGCGAATGGGGTGAAGGTAACTAAAAACATACTCCAATCTAAATGTCTTTTTAGCAATAGAAGGTTCGTTCTTTTTCAAAAAGAGAAGCGTCCCTATATTATTCTTAAATGGGCGGAAAGCGAAGACGGATATATAGGAAAAGAGGGAGAGCGTGTCGAAATAAGCCATTGGGATGCCCAAAAAATAAACCATCAATGGCGAAGTCAAGAGGCAGCTATACTCATAGGAAAGAATACATATTTAACAGATCAGCCAAAATTGGATGCTCGACATTGGGACAATAATGATCCATCGAAATGGCTTATTTGGGGTGCATCTGAAATTCCAGATCTCGATGAGTCCTGGAATATTTGGAATAATTCCAACCTCCCAAGTTTACTGGAATCTATGAAAAACAATGACCTTCAAAGTGTTATTGTAGAAGGCGGTCAGAAAGTGTTAAATTCCTTTTTGGATGCGGGACTTTACGATGAGATTAGAGTAATAAAGAGCAAGCATGTCCAAATGGGCAGCGGGATTCAGGCGCCACAGAGACCAGCCTTAAATTATGAAATGAAGGAACTCTCTGAAGATATAATTTTTACTGGAATAAAATGATTTGGTTAATACTAAGTATAATAGCCAGTACAGGCTTATTTGTTATTTTTGAATTAATACGCAAGCTTAAAATTAACTTGTTTCCAGCCATTGTTTCCAACTATTTTGTTTGCTTGGTATGTGGCAATGTTCTTTTAGGAGAAGACTATATTTTTCAATCAAATACCTTAGATCATCGCGGTTTTCCGTATATGATATTCATGGGAGGGATGTTTATAGGCACGTTTTTTTTAATGGGTCAGGCTACTTCAAAAGCAGGATCGGCTAAGTCTAGTGTAGCCTCCAAAATGTCAGTAATCGTACCCGTAATGGCTGCCATATTACTTCTTGGTCAACCCTCCACTGATTTTCAAATAGTAGGCATATTTGTAGGTCTTATATGTGTTTATTTTATTACTAAACGAAATGGAACCTCTGCTAAAAAGGGGAGTTCTCATGCCTTACTGCTCCTTCTTGTATTCATAGGTTCGGGCTTGGTAGATACAGGTTTAAATTTTCTTTCCCATTATTTTGGGGATTCACATGCAAACTCTCCAGTATTTATTTCTACCTTTATTTTTACGGTGGCCTTTATTTTTGGGGTATTGATATATTTGGTCAAAGTACGAAAAACGCAAACCATTGCAAAGCCTGAACTTTTGGCTGGTTTAGTGCTAGGTTTAGTGAACTTTTTTAGCCTTTATTGTGTGTTTAAAGCGCTGGATTCTTATGCAGACAATACCGCTTATTACTGGATGTTAAATAACATTGGCATCGTACTTCTTTCAACAGGAATCTCTGTTTTTATGTTTAAACGTAGGCTGGATAAGGCCAATTATATAGGTATAGGTTTAGCCGTTTTAGCCATTGTTTTATTAAATATATAACATGGAGTATCAGAGTATTCAAAAATCAGATTGGGTCTTATACAAAGACAAAGGGTCTAAGTTTTGGGGAAAGTCTTTTCATGTAGCCAATCAATCGGATATAAAAAAGCAAGTATTCTTGGCCAAGGAAAAATTTCCAGATGCAACGCATTGGTGCTACGCCGCTATTTATGATTATCCAAAAGAGGAACATCTTTCGCAAGACAATGGAGAGCCTAATGGGACAGCCGGTTTGCCTATCCTACGAAAAATTCAAAGTGCAGGGTTGCTGAACTGTTTAGTCATTGTAGTGCGCTATTACGGGGGTACTAAACTGGGTACAAGAGGCCTAATAGAAGCCTATGGGGCAAATGCAGATCAATCCATTAAATCCTCTGCAGTAAAGCAGTTTGCTCTTACCAAAGATTTTACTTTAACCACAGATTTTCATAATGAAAACAGTTTGCATATCATTGGTAAGCGGATCAATGCAGAAATCCTAAATACGGCATATGGAGCTAATGATGTATCCATGAGCATTCGAATTAATCAAAGCCAAGAAGGTGTGTTTTTTAAGGTGTGTGAAGAGTTTTACCTCGTTCAAGTGGCAGCTGTTTAAGAGGGCAATCTACATGCCCAGAAGTGTTTCTTCTGGTTTCTTTCCATCCACCATCCACTCTGGATTTTCTAGCAATTGTTTTACCCTAACAAGGAATCCAACACTCTCACGCCCATCAATAATCCTGTGATCGTAGCTTAAAGCTAAATACATCATCGGACGAATATGAACTTCCCCATTAATTGCCACTGGTCTTTGTACAATATTATGCATTCCTAAAATGGCACTTTGCGGTGCATTTATTATGGGTGTACTCATCATACTGCCAAATACTCCACCATTGGTTATGGTAAAAGTACCGCCAGTCATTTCATCAATACTTAATTTATTATCTCTTGCTTTCAAGGCTAGGCGTTTTACTTCCGCTTCAATGCCATCTAAACTTAAGGATTCCGCACTTCTTATTACAGGAACCACCAAGCCTTTGGGTGCAGAAACAGCAATTGAAATATCACAATAATCATGGTATGCAATTTCTTCACCAACAATACTGGCATTCACTGCTCTCCATTCCATTAAGGAGATGCAACAGGCCCTAGTGAAAAAGCTCATGAAACCTAAACCAACTCCATGTTTCTCAGCAAAATCTTTTTTATACTTGCTTCTTAGATCCATGATGGGCTTCATGTCTACCTCATTAAAAGTGGTTAACATAGCCGTTTCATTTTTCACAGCAACCAGTCTACGGCTAATGGTTTTGCGCAGGTTACTCATTTTCTCCCGAGTTTCTTCCCTTCCGCCTGAACCGAATCCACCTGATTTAACACCACCAAGTTTTACAATGGCTTCCAAAGCATCCATTTTGGTTATTTTACCATTGCTTCCGCTTCCTTTTACTAAGCTTGCTTTAATGCCGTATTCAGCTAATAAACCAGCCGCTACAGGTGATGCATTGATGTCTTCCTGAGCGGGTGCTTTCTCCGCTTTTGTTGCGGTTTTTGCCGCCGGTTTATCCTCTTTTACAGTTGGAGTCTTTTCTGCCTTTACTTCTTCCTTTTTGGCAGAAGCGGGTTTCTTTGCTTTTTCATTTATTACGGCCACAACCGTTCCAACAGGAATGGTGTCCCCTTCGTTTCCGATGAGTTTATCAATAACGCCTGCCTTTTCAGCGTTCACTTCAAATGTGGCTTTATCACTCTCAAATTCAGCAATGGGTTCATCCATCTCTACCCATTCGCCCTCTTTTCTTAACCAAGAGGCAATGGTTACTTCACTTACAGATTCTCCGGGTGCGGGTACAATTATTTCAATGGCCATAGTTTTGCTTGTCAGCACTACAAAGGTAGCATTTTTTCTTTTCTTCTATAACAGTCTAAGATTGGTTTGTTTTGTATTTTATATTTTTGATTTAATCCTCCGTTCAAAATCTAAAATTCAATGTTTAAAATGGAGTTTGTCTACTGCATGTAAACGTTTGTCGATTTTGGCTGAAGAACTGTAATTTTGTCAGAATAACTTCGTTGAATAAGCAAAAGGAATCATTTTTGAAATAAATAACGTATGAAAAGCATTAAACAAATTTTTAAATCCAATAAATATACCGGTTATATCATAGCAGGTATTGCAGGAAGTGTTTTTAGTATTGCCGCGTTCTCTGCAATGTGGGGTACGAACAATGCGAATACACAATACCCAAATACACAGAGCCAACTGGCGCGTTACGCTAGTTTAAATACATCAAAAGCCTTTGATTTTACAGGAGTAAGTGCTGTTTCAACACCAGCGGTAGTGCATATTAAAACTACTATTTCTAGTAAGCAGAGAAGCGGTAATCGAAGATCTCAGGAGTTTAATCCCTTTGATTTTTTTGGAGGCCCCGGCTTTGATTTTGAAATGCCTCAACAAAGGCCAAGTCAAGCAAGTGGTTCAGGAGTCATTATTGCAGAGGACGGAATTATTGTAACCAACAATCATGTGATTGAGGGAGCCAATAAAATTGAAGTAACTCTTAATGATAAAAGAACATACATCGCAGATTTAATTGGTTCAGACAAAAATACGGATCTTGCTGTGTTGCAAATTTCAGAAACAGATCTTCCTTATGTAAAACTGGGAAATAGCGATGATGCAAAAGTTGGGCAGTGGGTAGTAGCCGTAGGTAATCCATTCAATCTAAACTCTACTGTAACCTTGGGTATTATATCTGCCTTAGGTCGTAACATAGATTTGTTGCGAAGCAAAGGAAATCAATATGCTATTGAGAATTTTATACAAACAGATGCAGCCATTAATCCAGGAAATTCTGGAGGAGCTTTAATTAACACCGCGGGAGAATTGGTTGGAATCAATACCGCTATTGCCAGTCAAACCGGCTCCTATGCAGGATATGGTTTTGCTATACCAAGTAATTTAATGAAGAAAGTGGTTGGAGACATTCAGAAATATGGAAAAGTTCAAAGAGCCATGTTGGGTGTAATGATACAAGATGTAACGCAGGAGCTTATGGAGGAAAAGGGCTTGAAGGATTTGAAAGGCGTGTATATTCCAGAAGTAGTTGAAGGCGGAGCAGGCGCAAAAGCCGGTATTAAAGCTGGGGATGTAATTGTAAAAATTGGGACAAGTGCTATCAATAGCAGTTCAAGATTGCAAGAGGAAATAGGAAAGTACCGCCCTGGCGATAAAGTGCAAGTTATTCTTAGAAGAAATAGCGATGAAAAAGAAATTACCGTAACACTTCTTTCTAAAGAGGGTTCTCAAGAATTGACGAAAGCATCTGCTCCTTCAGCTGAAGAATTTAAAGGTTTGAGTTTGAAAAATGCCAGTAGTGAAAAGAGAAAAAATCTGAGTTTAAAACATGGAGTTTTAGTTGTAGACGTGCAAAAAGGGCCCTTCAAATCTGCTGGGATACCCGAGGGATTTGTCATTACTCATATTGCCAATGAACCCATTTATAGCACCACAGGAGCAATGAATGTGCTCAGGCAGATAAGAGGAGCAACTACCATAGAGGGAAAAACTAAATCAGGTACAGAAAAGATTTTTGCCGTTAAACTAGATAAATAATCCAAGGATAATCAAGTAAAAAAAGAGGTTGGCACTATTTGTTCGCCTCTTTTTATTAAATGCTGGTTTTCGCATGTAATTTCAAAGTAAAAGAATATAAAGAGGCTAAATTCAGCAAAAAAAGGTGTACTTTGTTATCCAATGAATTACTTAAATCAGTTTAGAAAAGTAGCCCTTGCAGAGGGTGTCTCATACTTAATTTTACTCTTTGTGGCTATGCCTTTAAAATATTTTGGTGATGAGCCAAAAGCTGTCATGTACTTTGGTTGGGTTCATGGCGCCTTGTTTATTTGGTACATGCTCCTGCTCGCTATTTTATTTTTTGGAAAAACATGGAACTTTAAAACCTCGTTTTTAGCAGGCCTTGTCTCCCTCATTCCTTTCGGAACCTTTTGGTTCGATAAAAAATACCTTAAATAATCGCTTAGTTCACTCCATTGTTTTGGATGCATGTGCCCCGCTTTTTTCGGAGGATTACTCCCTTGCTATGCGGTTCTATTAAGAGTTATTTTAGATTTAATCTTTTTAAGCAAAAGCTCTTTGAACGATTTCTGCTTGCTCTTTATCATGCACTTTTTTAAATCCGGTAGCAGAGCTCGCACTACTCCTTCGGCCTACATAATTTAGAGCACTTGGCCAATCATATCTCATTAAATGAAGCCAAGCACCTTGATTTTTAGGTTCTTCCTGAACCCAAGAAAGATCTGCTCCTTTATATTTATTAAATATCTCGGTCAAATTCCATTCGGGCAATGGATATAATTGTTCTACTCTCACAATGGCAACATCTTTGATAGAATGATCCTCTTTGTGTTTAAGCAAATCATAATATATTTTACCACTACACAAGAGTACTTTTTTGACTCCTTTTGGATCCATGACGTCATCCACAACATCCATAAAATGGCCTTCTGTGAAATCCTCTGTTGTACTTATTGCCTTGGGATGCCTTAATAAACTTTTTGGACTCATGATAATACAGGGTATCTGAAAATCTCGTTTAAGCTGACGTCGCAGCGCATGAAATAAATTGGCTGGCGTCGAAATATTCATAACCTGCATGTTCCCTCCTGCGCAGAGTTGGAGACATCTCTCCATGCGAGCAGAGGAGTGTTCAGGGCCTTGACCCTCTTGTCCATGAGGTAATAGGAGTGTTAATCCACTAAACTTGCCCCATTTGGCTCCCGCACTACTTATAAATTGATCAAATATGATTTGTGCTCCATTGGCAAAGTCTCCAAATTGAGCTTCCCAAATGGTTAAGCTTTCTGGCAATACAGTAGAGTAGCCATACTCATACCCCAGGGCAGCATACTCGCTCAATAAGCTATTGTATATACTAAATTTTCCTTGCTCCTTCGTTAAATGATTCAGGGGCGTAAACTCTGATGAGCCATCTTCCTTTTTAATTACTGCATGCCTGTGGCTAAAAGTTCCTCGTTCCACATCTTGCCCTACCAAGCGCACTGGTGCTCCCTCGTCTAATAAACTTGCATAAGCCATTAATTCGCCCAGGGCCCAATCAAATGTGCCTTCGGCAATCATTTTTTGTCGATCGGCAAAGAGTTTTTGAACCTTTCGTATTGGGAGTTGATTCTCCGGTATAGTAGTCAAAGATTTGCCCAGTGAATCAACTTTTGCTTTGGTAATTTGGGTGTTTACCATTTTTGCAAAGTCCTTGTAATCGGGATGCCTAAATTTACTCCAACTACTGCTTATTTCTTGATTCTTGAGGGGAGGCTTATCCGCTTTTGCGTCTTCAAATTTCTCTTGAAGAAGAGCTCTAAACTCTTGTTCCATTTCCTCCGCTAACTGAGCGTCAATTTCTCCACGCTCCATCAAGGTATTTTTATATATTTCTCTCGGATTCGAGTGCTTATCAATTAGTTTGTACATCGCAGGTTGAGTAAATCGAGGTTCATCACCCTCGTTATGCCCATATTTACGATATCCCAATAAATCAATAAAAATATCACTGTTAAATTCCAAGCGGTAACTCATGGCCAATTTAATAGCATGAACGACGGCTTCTACATCATCTCCATTTACATGAATGACTGGGCAAAGGGTCACTTTCGCAACATCTGTGCAATAGGTACTGGTTCTTGCATCCTTATAATCTGTGGTAAATCCAATTTGGTTATTGGTTACAATATGCATGGTTCCACCCACTTTGTAGCCATCTAAGCCACTCATTTGAACTACTTCATACATAACGCCTTGTCCAGCAATAGCCGCGTCACCATGAATAAGTATAGGGCAAATTCGATCTTCCTCATTATTATACTTAGAGTCTAATTTGGCTCTTACCATGCCCTTTACAACCGGATTTACCGCTTCTAAATGACTGGGATTATCTGCCAACCTTAAATGAACGTCTTTGCCGTTTGCCGCTTTTATATTTGTGCTATATCCAAGGTGATATTTTACATCTCCCTCAAAATCTTCGTCACTTCCTTCATTCTGAAATACCTTCCCCTCAAATTCACCAAAAATTTGATCATATGATTTTTGAAAGATATTTGCCAAAACATTTAATCTTCCTCGATGAGCCATGCCTAGAACAAATTCTTCTACTCCCAGTCCAGCGCCATATTGGATAACTGCATCCAGGGCAGGAATTAAAGATTCTAAACCCTCTAACGAAAAACGTTTTTGACCAATGTACTTTTTGTGAATGAAATTTTCAAAAACCGTTGCTTCATTTAATTTTCTTAAAAAATGACGCTTTTCGTCGGTCGTTAAATCAGGAACATTTTGGGTTTTTTCAAAACGAGTTTGAAGCCATGCTCTTCTTTTTGGATTTCGAATGTAGGTATACTCGCAGCCTAAACTCTCGCAATACGTCTTTTCTAAAAGAGCAATAATATCTTTTAATTTAGCTGGGCCCATACCTACTTCAACACCTGCATTAAAAGTAGCCTCTAAATCATTTTGATCTAAATCAAAATTCTCGATATCTAGGTTGGGAGAATAGGTTCTTCTATCCCTCAAAGGATTTGTTTTAGCAAAAAGATGCCCCCGGCTTCTGTACCCATAAATTAGATTTAAAACATTGATTTCCTTTAGAGCGTTCTCACTTAGTCCAGCACCTTCTTCAAATTTTCCGCTTCCTAGTTCAAATCCTTCAAAGAATTTTTGCCATCCAAAATCAACACTATCTACATTACTCTTATACTGCTCATATAAGTTGTTAATGGCCGTTGGATCGGCATTTGCAATGTAGGTTAAATCCGTTTTGCTCATGATTAAAAGTATAGCAAAAGTACACTATTTTTCTTAAAATTAACCCTCCAAAAGAGGCCATATTAAGCCTCTGTTTGGTTTCCTATCCAAAAAGAAAATTCGGGGGGATGCAATCCATTAAATGCGATTAAATGGAGGGGCTCTAAATATTAAAATGCTTTACTCTATTCTAATATTTATCTTTGCTTCATGCGAGTTTTTCTCATTAGCGATAACCATGGATATACGGGAAAAGAAATATTTAAATATGCCCGTTTGGCCGATGAGATTTGGCACGCTGGAGATTGGCTAAATACAGATTTAATTTTAGCTCTTGAAAAACTCAATAAACCCATTCGAAGTGTTTGGGGTAATGTCGATAGCCATGAAATTCGCACTATTTATCCTTTGCATAACACCTTTCTTGCCGAAGGGTTAAAAGTACTCATTACCCACATTGGAGGATACCCCGGAAAGTTTAACCCCAAAATAAAGCCTATGCTTGCCGAGGAAAAACCTGATATATTTGTTTGTGGTCATTCTCATATTTTGAGAGTTCAGCGCGACAAGTCAGGTATGCTCTGCTTAAATCCTGGCGCTTGTGGTGTTCATGGATTCCATAAGGTGCGTACAGCACTCCAATTTGAAATAAACGAGGGTAAAGTGGAAAAAATGGAGGCTATTGAGTTTGGGCTAAGGGCTAAAATACCTGAGGATTTTGTAGAGTAATTATAGAAACCAAGCGTTTAGCTCTGGGCTTGGAACCATGCAAACCTCTTGTCTACCAAACCATCTGTACCGATTTTTAGCTATCCATTTATACACCGAGTCACGCCATTTTTTGGGAAGCAACTTGCCAATAGTTAAGATTCTCCAAGCACCACCCAGTTCTTTAATGAGCTCCAGCACCGCATCCGAATGCGTGTAAACAATATTGTCCTTAATAAAAACTAAAGAGTCTAGATACCCCTCAGGAATGGCAAGATGCCGAACCTGTTTTTTACCCATGTCTGATTGCAAGGCAGCCATTTTAATAGTCTTCTTAGCGTTGTGTTTAATTACAAATTGAACCCAATAATTGCAGAGGTTACAAACTCCGTCAAACAGCAATATTGTTGTATTCTTTTCCGTTTTTCAAAGGTAATAAATATCTGATGTTATATTTTTATTTTAAGCCCTGCATAAAAACTTCGAGGTCTTGCAGGTCCATAGACATAATTGCTATCCCTGTTTTTTTCAGTGTCGAAATCTTTTTGATAGGCATTGAGTATATTCTGAACTCCCATGTGAAAAGTTATTGCTGAGGTGGCCTTGTAAGCCAGGCGCAGGTTCAATTCTAAAAAGGACGCACTTGTATTCAAGACATCTGAGGGTATCCCGGGAGCGCCACCAAAGTGAGGAACAAGCATTGAACCCGTATACACAGAACTAATATCAATATCTAATTTTTTGACAGGATGCAGCTCTAAGGTGAAAAACCCATAGGTATTTGGGGTGCGCAAAAATCGCTTGGTTGAATTTAAATTTTCTGACCATGATACCTCTTCTTCATACCTTGATTCTTGAACGGTAAAGCCACTTTCCACTTGAATTTTGGATTTGCAATTTAATCTCAACTCACAACTAATGCCCTGAACCAAGGCACCAGCTCCATTTTTTCTTAGCAAGACTTGATTCCCCTGAGCATTTGTCCCTTGTTCCTCTAGTATAAACGCATTTTGGAGTTGTGTATAGAACCCATTTACAGTAAACCCATAAATCATTTTTTTATTAGCCTTATCAAAATCCCAAGAGATATTTACTCCCTCTGATTGTTCTTGTTTTAGATTAGGATCAATAACGATCCTGGAAATAGTGCCTGCCGCAAACGCGAGATGCATATCTGCTTCAAAAGCCTGTGGTGCTTTAAAAGCTTGAGAGTAAGACGCTCTAATACGTTGCCACTTGCCCAATTTGTACATTGCACTGAAACGTGGTGTAAGAATGGGTTTATCCAATAAATTATGATAATTCAGACGTGCACCACTAATAAGCGTAAAGTTCCTCAGTAAATTCCATTCGCTTTGCGCATATATGCCAAATTTCTGAATACGCTGGTCAATGAGGTAATTATACCCTTTGATTTCGTCAAATGTGTATTCTTTTAAAAACTCAGCCCCGGCCGTTAAGGTATGTTCTTTAACCAGACCTACTTGCCTTAGCGCCTGCATGCCTATTTGATAACTGTAGTTTTTCGTAGTGCCCCATCCATTGTCTCCATCGATGCCGGTATAATGAATTCGGTTTGTATTTTGAACTGCAGCATAAGTACTCCACCAATTATTCTTATTATTTGCGTAGTGAGTAAATGCGGCATCTGCCATTAAAACTTTATGGTTGCGATATTCAGATTGTTGCAGCTGATCAGTTGGCAATGGTCGCATTTCTCCACCTTGTCTTTCTTCGCTAGAATTACTGAAGTTAAACTCAAGCTCGTTGCGCTTACTAAATAAGTAATACCCATTTGCCGCCAATCCAAACTGTGTCAAGGATGAAAGCTCAGAGAAATTATCTCCATTCGCATCAAAATCATTTCTTTTGCGGTGGTTTCCCATAAAAGTAATCCCAAAAGTTTGCTTTTCATTAACAGATGTGCTCGAAAAACTACTTGTAAAATCTGGCTGATTGCCATTGGTTAGCATCGTGTTGTGTTTGAATAACATGCCACTGCTCGTTGGCTTTTTTGTAATAATATTAACCACGCCAGCTATAGCTCCCGAACCGTATACGGCAGAGCCTCCTCCTCTCACTACCTCCACTCGATCTATTAAACTGCTGGGTATTTGTTCAAGCCCATATAGGCCTAAAAGACTGCTAAAAATAGGTCTGTTATTAATGAGTATTTGCGAATAAGAGCCTCCCAGTCCATTCATTCGCAATTGAGTGTAATTACAGGTTTGACAATCCGTTTCTACCCGCAAGCCAGGCTGAAAACATAAGCCATCCGCCACATTGCTGCTCTGCGTAATTTCTAGAGAGCGAGAGTCGAGTATATTTACAGGTACGGCATTATCTAATTTGCGACGAGAATATCGGGTTCCCGTAATAACAATCGGGTTAAGTAATTCGAGTTTTGCAAGTTCTGCATCAATAGTATACGAACTATCTCGATCCAGAATTCCACTGAAAATAAGGATATTATCATCATTGACTTTTACTTTTATCTCATGATTTCCTTTAGCTATGTCTTTAAATAGAAAGAATCCATCGGCATTCGTTTGCTGTCTTTTTTTGTCCAAAAAAATAGAGGTATTAGCAAATGGCTCACCAAAATAAGTGAGACTTCCTTTTACATCGGTTTGACCTATCAGAAGAATGGGAAATGTTAAAAGATATAAAACAACAATTTTAAACACAGCGCAAATATATATTTTATAGTGTAGATTAACAATAAAATTAGTCTAGGCTAATTTTTATTTTAGAATAGGCACGTATATTTGTATGGTGAGAACGCTAAGCGAAGAGAATTATTTAAAAGCAATCTATGCTCTAAAGCGGAAGGGTGAGGAGAAGGTAAGTGTAAAAATCATAGCGATATACATGGGGAACAGTCCGGCTTCTGTTGTGGATATGCTTAAGAAATTAAGTGCGAAAGAATTGGTTAACTATGATAAAAAATCGGGGGCTGATTTAAGTTCAACGGGTTACTCTGCGGCATTAAGTATTATCCGAAAGCATAGATTATGGGAAGTTTTTTTGTGCGAAAATCTAGGGTACACTTGGGATAAAGTCCACGATATTGCTGAACAATTGGAGCATATTAAATCTGAAGATTTGGCAGATAAATTATCCGATTATTTAGGAAACCCAAAGTTTGATCCGCACGGTGACCCTATTCCAGATAAGAAGGGTAATATTCCAAAAAAGGATAAAGTATTATTGAGTAAATCACAACTGGGGAAGTCGTATCGAGTGGTTGGTGTTTTAGATGCGAGCACCTTATTTCTAGAATATCTACAAAAATTGAAGGTTAATTTAGGAGTGATGATTCAATTGGAAGAGCTAAATGCGTTTGACGGAAGCATGTTGGTTAAAATTAACGAAGGAGAGAGCCAGACAGTGTCTTTAAAATTTGCCCAAAACATATGGGTAAGTCCGGCCTAAATTTTTATTCATTCAGGGGAGGCAATAATTGAATACATTAAAGGCAAGTTCCCTTGTTCTTTTTCAATCATATATTCTCCCGGCTTCGTTTCAATCATATCTTTAAAGCAGTTATGGGGTGAGTAGTTGTACTCTTCAAAGTGTTTTACAGTCATTCCTTTTTTTGATAAGGCCTGAAAAACTTCACTCAAATGGTGGTTCCATGATATTTCAGTATTTTTAATGGGAGCGTTTCTATCGGCATAGGTTCCTTCACTGTTCTCCACAATAGCATCTCCTTTAAAATAGCTATATGCAATAGATGTAAAGTCGTAATCAAACATCCAAACGACGGGATGAAATTCTACAAAAACAAGTTTACCATTGGGTTTAAGCGATTGTTTGATAACATGGGCCCATTGGTCCAAGTCGGGCAACCAGCCAATGGTTCCAAAGCTTGTAAAAACAATGTCAAAGGTTTCGGTAACATATTCTCTCGTTTCATATATATCGCAACAATGAAATTGGGCGTCTAAGCCCAGTTTTTTATTAATTTCTTCTGCTTTTTCAATGGCTTTTGGAGATAAATCGATGCCTGTAACTTTTGCCCCCATACGAGCCAGTGATAAGCTGTCCAATCCAAAATGGCATTGTAAATGAAGAATAGATTTTCCTTTTATATCAGATAATAAATTCAACTCCACGGGCTTTAACACATTTTTGCCGTCCAGGAACTCATTCATTTGGTAGAAATCACTCTCCACGTGATAGGGAACCTTATGATCCCAAAATTTTTTATTGATGGCTTTATAATCTAACATCTTAGCTCACAGAGATTCAAAGTTATATCAAACAAGAATTATTTAGGTATTCTTTTAAGACTTATAATGAATGAATAGGATATTCTTCAGTTTCGTATCTTTGCAATTCATGAATATAGCGATAATTGGTTTTGGTAAAATGGGTCAAACCATAGAACAAATAGCCAAGGAAAGAAATCACCACATTGCAGCCATTTTTGATTTAGACCATCCATTGAGCGTTGATAAACTGAAGGGAGTAGATGTGGCCATTGAATTTTCACAACCGAAATCTGTCATTAAAAACATAAAAACATGTGCTGAGGCTGGGGTTCCTGTCGTGGTTGGGACAACAGGTTGGTATGATCATTATGAGGGCGTAAAAGAAACTGTATTAAACTCGAGTGGGGCTTTGTTAGCTGCAACAAATTTTAGTGTTGGAGTGAATATTGCATTTTATATAAATGAAATAATGGCCAAGATAATGAGTAATTATCCGTATTCGGTGGGTATTACTGAAACGCATCACACGCAAAAATTAGATGCGCCAAGTGGCACGGCCATCTCTTTGGGAGAAGGAATTATAAATAATCATGCGAATTTTTTAAATTGGAAACTAACCGAACATCAAGAATACGCTCAAAAGGGAGCGGTTCCCATTCAAGCATTGCGAGAAGAAAAGGTGCCAGGTACACATGTGGTAGAATACAAAAATGAAATTGACTCCCTTGAACTAAAACATACTGCCTTTAATAGGCAGGGTTTTGCCTCTGGAGCAGTTGATGCTGCGGAATGGATTGTTGGTAGAAAAGGCGTGTTTTCTATTCACGATATGTTTAACTTTGGACAATATTTATAGATGGAATCATACAATTTTAACCTTTTCTTAATTATTTGGCTTGTTTGCTTTTTACTCACTCGTTTGGGTTTAAGTAAATTGTTTAAACTGGCGGGAGAAAACCCTGTAATGGCTTGGATACCTGTGGTGTCTTGGTGGTTTTGGATCAAGGTCGTGGGCCGTCCAAAATGGTACTTTATAGGTATGCTTATCCCTTGTGTAAATATTTTATTTACATTTAATCTATGCCTTGATATTTTGCGAGCTTTTGGTAAAAATAAGTTTTGGCAGCAGTTTGCTGGAATTGTACTTACCTTCATCTATTTCCCAATATTGTATTTCGAAAAGGATTTGAAATACCATGGTTTAGCTGGCACCAAAGAGTGGAGAGAAAAAAATGTATCTAAAAATGTGTGGTATAGAGAATGGGCCGATGCCATTTTATTTGCACTATATGTAGCGGGTGGCATGCGCGCACTTTTCTTTGATTTATACCAAATCCCTACCGCGAGTATGGAAGGAAATATGAGGGTAGGAGATAATCTTATTGTAAGTAGAACAGGAATAGGCATGCGTATTCCATTCACTCCTGTGGCTATTCCTATTTTAGCGCAAAAGACTTTGCCATTTAGCCAAATTCCGGGATTTTCTAGTGTAATCCAACTTCCTTACATGCGTTTGCCGGGATGGACTGATATTCATAATAATGATGTAGTTGTTTTTAATTGGCCGGCAGATGGGGAAGAATACCCTATTGATAAGAAGGATAATTATGTAAAACGATGCGTGGGTATTGCCGGAGACTCGGTAAATATTATAGAAGGTCAAGTACACATTAATGGAGTTGCCTTACCCACGGTAAACAAAACCCAAACGGTATATGAAATTGCCTTAAATCAAACTTTAACGACAGAATTTCTGGCAGAATATGATTTGGGAGATTGCCAAGTATTGGACTTGAATGCCAAAAGGTATATGATACGCACTTGGAAGGAGAATGCCAAAGCCATTTCCCAAAACTCCATGGTAGATAGTATTAAAACAGCAAGGAAATATTATGCAGAGGCTAGTTCTCAGATGTTCTTAGCTAGTTCTCATCGAGACAGCGTTGATTTTGCGAGCACTATCGATAATTATGGCCCATTTTATCTACCAAAACGAGGAGATAAGATTACTCTAACCCCTCAGAATTTTGATTTTTATGCCAGAGCAATCAATACCTATGAAAAGGGAGGTATTACTCAAGATGGAACGAGTTTCTTTAACGAAGCCCTGGAGAAAATCTCAGAGTATACCTTTAAATATAATTATTACTGGATGATGGGAGACAACCGTTACAACAGTCTAGATTCTAGAATGTGGGGTTATGTTCCAGAAACCCATGTTATTGGCAAACCCATGTTTACATTTATTGGACGCAAAATGGTCCAAAAAATAGATAGCGATGGAACGCCTTTGATAGCAGATCATAGAGGGAGTCCAGATTATATATCCGCGGGCTGGAGATGGGATAAGGTTTTAAAAGGAATCGAGTAAAGAAATCTGAAATTACAGATAAATACCTGCGATTAAATCGAGATCATGGTATTTTAGATTGAATTTGTCTGCTAAGGACTTATTCGTGAGATTGCCTTTAAATAAATAGGTTCCATTTCTAAGGCCGCTATTTTTTCGTAAGGAGTCACTAAATCCACCATTCATATTCATGCTGTCCATGAGTGGAGTAAATACATTGCTTAGGGCATAGCTTGCAGTTCTACCTACTCGACTAGTAATGTTGGGAACACCATAGTAAATCACATCATTTATCTTTCGAACGGGCTTTTCGTGAGATGTTGCTTCGGAGCATTCAAAGTTTCCGCCGCTATCAATAGAAACATCAATGATTACACTGTGTGGCCTCATTTGAGAAATCATATCATTGCTTATAATCATTGGACTTCTCGATCCCGAGCCTCGCAATGCTCCAATAATGACGTCCGCACTTTCTACGGCAGATTGCATCACTTTTGGATGAATCGTGCTCGTATATAAATGATGTCCAAAATTCTTTTGAACTCTTCGTAATCGGTGCAAGTGATTATCAAATACTTTTACATTGGCACCAAGTCCTAAAGCGGCTTTTGTTGCATATTCTCCCACGGCTCCAGCACCTAAAATTACAATTTGTGTAGGCGGTATTCCGGCAAATCCTCCCAATAACTCTCCTTTACCCAAATGGGTATTATTGAGGTATTCGGCTGCTATAAGGATACTTGCGGTTCCCGCAATTTCACTCATAGCTCTAATAATGGGAAGGGTTCCACTGCCATCCTCTAAAAATTCGTAAGCAATGGCATTTATTCGTTTTTCCATGAGCATTTTAATGCAGCTTTCATCCACTTGGTTTAGCTGGAGTGCTGATATTAAAATTTGTCCAGATTGCAAGAAATTAACTTCCTTTTTAGTTGGAGGTGCTACTTTTAAAACAATATCTGCCTCATATACTTGTTTGGGGCTAGAAACCAGCTCTGCGCCTGCTTCGGAGTATTGTAGATCACTAAAATTAGCATTGACTCCTGCTCCTTTCTCCATAACAATGACATGTCCCAAGCCTGTGAGATACTGAATGGCCGATGGAGTAAGAGGAACTCTATTTTCTTGAAAGGTTATTTCTTTAGGAATGCCGATAAAGAGCTTTCCGTTTTTACGTTCTTTTGAAAGTGTCTGTGTTTGGGTTGCTGGTTTGAGGGGTTCCGTTTCGTTTTGATCACTTATTGACATATTCGAAGAATGTACTCATTGTAGAACAATAGCAAACAAATCCCTGCAAATGCTCAGATTGTTGCTTAAAATGTACTTCTATTCAAAGATATAACAATATATCCACAAATGAAGCGTTATTTTTAGTGGATGCTATGATATTAATTGCATCATGGAACGTATATTCGCACAGCTTGAAAAAAGAGGCAAAGTAAAAAAAAATAATACGTTAAATTTTGGATGGACATTGAAAAGTAGACAAATACATATCAGCTTAATCGGTTTGTTTTTAATGGTAGGATTAACCAATCACCTATCTGCTCAGGCTCCCGTTGCTCCAATTATTGAAACAGATGTAGATAAAATTGATAGCCTTACGCTAAGCTTCTTTCAAAACATCCCTGCGCATCAATCAAAAACCGATAATTTACAATACCAAGATCCAGGTGAGGAAATGTTCTCCACGCAAATGGAGACCTTGGGTAGTGCTATCGAATTTGATTACAATAGTCATGTAAGCCTTCAGGTAAAATACATGATGAAATATCGTCAGTCGAATATGGATCGCATTCAAAAGAGAATGCAAACCTATTTCCCGATTTACGAGAAGGTATTAGATAAATATAACATGCCTCAGGCATTGAAATATGTTTCGATTATTGAGTCCAACCTTAATCCTAATGCAGTTTCTTGGTGCGGAGCTACCGGTTTGTGGCAGTTTATGCCTTATACAGGTCGTTACATGGGTATGACCATCAACTATAAAATGGATGAACGTAAAAGTATTATTAGAAGTACAGAAAAAGCCTGTGAATACTTTAGAAGTTCATACAAACGATTTGGTGATTGGCTTTTAGCCATAGCCTCATACAATTGTGGAGCGGGTAATGTTCAAAAGGCTATCCGACGTTCTGGAGGCAAAATGGATTTTTGGTCTATTAAGAAGTTTTTACCTAAGGAAACGCAGATTTATGTTCCAAAGTTTATTGCCGCAGCGTATATTTTTAACTTCAGTGGTTTTTCTCAAAACATATTAGTTGATCGAAGAGAATTATTGGCTCCCACGCTGATTAACAAAGATTTAGAAACACGCTTTTTAGCTCAATACATCGGGGTAGAAAAGGATGATATTCTCAGTTACAATAGAGAATTTTTAAAGAAAAACACGCTTAAATCAAATACAAGTATTTTGCTTCCTTACGAGTGGAGCATGATTTATTTAGAGAATTTAGATTCTATCTACTCCATTCAGGACAGAATCATGGCTGCTGAATTGGCTGCGATGCCAGTGTATGAAAAAAGGGTGGTTACTAAATATCACCGCATACGAAGAGGCGAAAATATAACGAGTATCGCCAGAAGGTATGGAGTGAGTGTTTCGAATCTTAAAAGGCAAAATGGGATGAGAACCTCCCGTATTATTGCCGGTAAAACCTTGCGAATTCGAAAAACGACAAATGTGCGCGTAAAAAAGGAGATTCCAATGGCTGAGGTTCTCGCGCCAAAACCTAAAACAGAGCAAGAGATTGTTGTAGAAAAGCTCGAAAAAATTAAAGTAGGTGAAGTTAGACCCAAAGGAGCAGGGGTGGAAGAGATAAAGACCAATTCTTCAACCTCAGTGACTAATCCAATGTTAAAACCCACCCTTCAAAAAGACGAAGTGAATCAAGAAAAATCACTTGACAAGCCTCAACTTTAAAACTACTTTTAAATAATACACTCCAAAAAAATAGAAGTATTGGTATGGATGATTTCATTCTACATTTGACTCTTTCCTTTAATTATTTTAGTAAAACTCATGGCTAATAAGAAACAGTTGGTTATCCTAGCTTCAGGTGCGGGAACGAATGTGAGGGCCATTTGCGAGCATTTTAAAGACCATCGTAGAGTAGAAGTTGCAGCAATATTTAGCAATAAAGAAAATGCAGGAGCGCTAAAAGTAGCATTGGATTATGGGATTCATGCCGAGTCCTTTACCAAGAACTATTGGGAAAAGGGATTTGTTCAAATAGCCATAGAATCCTTTGAGCCCGAGTTAATTATATTGGCTGGATTCTTATTAAAAGTTCCAAAAGCAATGGTGGAATTTTATCCGAGAAGTATTGTAAATATTCATCCCGCTTTATTGCCAAAATTTGGGGGAAAGGGAATGTATGGCATGCATGTGCATCGAGCTGTGCATGAGTCTAAAGAAGCAGAAACAGGGATTACCATTCATTATGTAAATGAACATTACGATGAGGGGTCTATTATTTCACAGCATAAGGTTGCTATTGACGGCAACGACAGTCCTGAAGATATTGCGCAGAAGGTGCAGGCTTTGGAACATGAATACTATGCAAGAAGCCTGGCTCGGATTCTTAATTAACATGAAACGATAGATTATAAAATTCCTAAAAAGAAATCCCCAATTCATGATTCGGGTGAAGTTTTACCGCTTGCATCCTTAAATTTGCATCTTCCATGTTGGATGATTTTGATGAAATACTAAACGGAGCAAAGGAGAATAATGATTCGCCTCCTTATTTGGATGGTCTAAATGGCGCGCAAAAAGATGCAGTGATTCAAACGGAAGGCCCTGTGATGATTATTGCGGGTGCTGGTTCGGGTAAAACACGGGTATTGACGTATCGCATTGCCCATCTCATTCGAAAGGGCACTGAGCCCTTTAAAATACTATCCTTAACATTTACGAACAAGGCTGCACGCGAAATGCGCGAAAGGATTGAAACTGTTGTAGGTCCCGAAGCTAAGAATGTATGGATGGGAACCTTTCACAGCATCTTTGCTCGAATTCTTCGCCAGGAAGCGGATACCATCGGATATCCTCAAAGTTTTACCATATATGATAGTGATGATAGCAAGAGCTTAATTAAGGCTATTTTAAAGGAGAAGAATATGGATGATAAGATGTATAAACCGGGCATGATGTTGAGCCGGATAAGTGCAGCCAAAACCAATCTTGTTACTCCCAAGGATTATAGAGCAAATGAAGACTTATTGGAAAAGGATAGGCAAAACCGCCGAAGCCGATTTCATGAATTATACTCCGCTTACCAAGAAAGATGTTATAAGGCGGGGGCAATGGACTTTGATGATATTTTAGTAAATACCTTCTATTTATTTAAAAATCATCCCAAGGCCACCTATAAATGGCAGCATCGCTTTAAATATGTGATGGTAGATGAGTACCAGGATACCAACCATGTGCAATATATGATTACGCGTCGTTTAGCCGCAGTGAATCAAAATATTTGTGTAGTGGGAGATGATGCGCAGAGTATTTATGCTTTTAGAGGGGCTAATATTCAAAATATCTTAAACTTTACTCGTGATTATCCCGATTGCAAAACCTATAAATTGGAGCAGAATTACAGAAGCAGTAAGACTATTGTAAATGCAGCCAGTTCGGTAATTAAAAACAATGAGAAACAATTAGAAAAGAAAGTATGGACCCAAAATGATACTGGGGACAAAATTAAAATTGTACGAAATATTACCGAAGCTGAGGAAGCGCGTTATGTAGCTCAAAGTATTTTTGAAGATAAAAACCAGGATGCCCTGCCAAACAAGGCTTTTGCCATATTGTATCGCACCAATAGCCAAAGTAGAACCTTTGAAGAGGCGCTGCGCCGCTTGGGTATAGATTATAAAATATACGGTGGTACGAGTTTTTATCAACGCAAGGAGATAAAAGATATGTTGTCCTATTTGCGCTTGTTGGTTAATCCCAAGGATGAGGCAGCATTAAAGAGGATTATTAACTATCCAACTCGTGGTATTGGAAATACTACCTTTAATAAACTCCAGTTTTTAAGTCAGCAGCAGGAACGATCTATGTGGGAGGTACTCGCAGAAGCAGAGAACTTTCCGGAATTATCAGGAGCTACTTTAACCAAACTCAAAAATTTTTACATGATGATTGAGGGTTTTGGTGCAATGCAAAAAGATAAGGACGCCTATGAAATTTCAAGTGCTGTAGCTAAAAATTCTGGCTTGCTTAAATTTATGTACTCTGATAAGACGGTGGAAGGGGTGAGCAGGTATGAAAACCTTTTAGAACTTTTAGATAGTATTAAAGAGTTTGTGGAGGATGATGAAAATGAAAAAGAAAAAACCTTAGCTAATTTTTTAGAAGAGGTTGCACTTTACACCGATATAGAAAAAAATAGCGATCCCAATAGGGACTGCGTACACCTAATGACCGTGCATGCGAGCAAGGGTTTGGAGTTCCCAAACGTGTATATCGTGGGCATGGAAGAGAATTTATTTCCCAGTCAAATGTCTCTAATGAGCCGCAAGGATCTGGAGGAAGAGCGCCGTTTGTTTTATGTGGCCATTACCCGAGCAGAACGCAAAGTACATGTGACTTTTGCTACGAGTAGGTTTAGATATGGTAATTTGACCCCCTGCGAACCCAGTCGATTTATTGATGAAATTGACAGTGAATTTGTAGATATGGATTTGGCTGGCTTGAAAAAAGAGAGTCCCGTAGTTTCGAGCAATCAAAAATCACAAGCAACGCGCAGTTCCGTATTATTAAAAAACTACAGCCATAAATCGACATCGCATCCCATTGATCCCAATTTTAAAGAAGGAGATGTAAGCGGTATGAAGGTAGGTGATAAAATACAGCATATTCGCTTTGGATATGGGCAGGTATTGGAATTAGATGGAAACGGTCCCAATAAAAAAGCTAAAATTGACTTTGAAAAGGCCGGTGAAAAGACATTGGTGGTCAAATTTGCGAAAATGAGAATGGTTTAGCAGGGCAATCATCTGTATCTTCAAATCCTATCAAAGGGTATTATACAGCTGAATATGCTGTCATTAGACGAGTTAAATAAGTTCTAAGAATGGGTTAGATCATTGATTATTGAGCGACGAATAAAAAACTCTTCATTTCGTTTAGTCATTCCAATAAAAGCACTTATTTTTGCTCCTCGCTGCCCAGGTGGCGGAATTGGTAGACGCGTTGGTCTCAAACACCAATGTCGCAAGACGTGTCGGTTCGAGCCCGACCCTGGGTACTAAATAATGTAAATGGACGTTTGTAAAGCAAACGTCCATTTTTTTACCAATGAAAAAAACGATTGATTACGTAGGGTTTGCAAGCCAAAAAGGAGAGATAGATGTGTATCTAGCTCCAGGAAAAGAGGTTAAATTAGTCCTTTTTTACCATGGATTTAAAGGATTTAAGGATTGGGGTGCCTGGCATCTTATGGTAGATCAGTTTACCAAAAGAGGTTTAAGTATTGCACTCATGAACGGAACTCATAATGGCATTGGATCTAATCTTACCGAGTTTACCGAGTTAGATTTATTTTCTAGAAACAGCATTAGTGCAGAACAAAAAGATATTAAAGAAGCCTTTTTTACCTTGGAAGAGTTTTTAAAAAACTCCGATTTAACACTGAAGGAAAAGCATCTTATAGGACATAGTAAAGGGGGAGCCAATGCCATATTGTTTGCCAAGCACAATGCAGGAATCAAATCTGTAACATCTTGGGCAGGAGTAGCAGATTGGGAATCTCTTTTTAGTTTTGCAGAAAAGGAACAATGGAAAAAGGATGGTGTTTTGCACGTTCCTAATACGCGAACCGGGCAGGACTTGCCCCTGAGTCATGAAATTTGGGTAGATTACAATCAAAATGAGGAGCACTGGAATATAATGAAAGCAGCGAGTGAGTTACCTATTCCTCTTTTACTGGTGCATGGCACCGAAGATGAAGTGATCCCAATGGACCAAGCCAAACAAATTTATGATTTATGTCTGCACGCCCTTCTGATTCCAATTGAAAATGCTAATCATACTTTTGGAGCCTCTCATCCTTGGACCGAAGAGGTTTTGCCAACTCATTTAGATGAAGTTTTGGAAAGCACCATCGATTTTATTTTAGATAGTGATACGGAAGTCATGTATTAAGTTAAACAGCGCGATTTTGGATGTTTCTTAGCGCTAGAATATCGATTTCTTTTAATATTCGTAATAATTAGCCCACATAAGTTTAAGCAACTCTTTAAGTTCCTTTTCCTTTTTGTTGTGTCCTGGTTCAAATAGTTTTTCCCCTTTAATTTCCTCAGGCATGAAATTTTGAGCAATGAAATTTCCCTTTCCAGAATGACTATACTTATAATCAGTTCCATAATCCAAGTCTTTCATAAATGCCGTTGGGGCATTTCTGAGGGCCAATGGAACGGGGAGCTGATGTGTTTCTTCTGCCAACTTCATGGCTTTATTAATGGCTTCATAGGCACTATTACTCTTGGGAGATGTAGCCAAGTAAATGGTGCATTGGGAGAGTAAAATTCTGCTCTCTGGCATTCCAATTTGATGAACGGCTTCCATGGTTTGACTTGCTAATAGAAGTGCGTTTGAGTTAGCTAAGCCAATGTCTTCACTAGCTAATATGACCAGGCGCCGTGCTATAAAACGCGGCTCTTCTCCCCCTAGGAGCATTCTGGCCAACCAATATACTGCGGCATTTGGATCGCTCCCACGCACCGATTTGATAAAAGCTGAGATTACATTGTAATGGTGTTCCCCTCCTTTATCGTAGGTAGCTAAATTATTTTGAATGATTTCCTTAACCAGTGCATTGGTTATTTTAATAGGGCCAGTTTGGTTCAGTACGACAATTTCCAGCGCATTTAATAGTTTTCGCGCATCTCCACCACTGATTTTAATGAGTGCTTCGAGTTCTACAATATCAATTTTTTTGGTACTTAATAGAGAATCTTTTTCTACCGCATGGTTCACCAAATGCTTCAGATCTTCCATGGCTAAAGGTTCAAGTACAAAGGTTTGGCAACGGCTTCTTAGTGCTGGAATCACTTCAAAAGAAGGGTTTTCAGTAGTTGCTCCAATGAGAGTAACCCAACCTTTCTCTACTGCTGCAAGCAAGGAGTCTTGCTGAGATTTACTAAACCTGTGGATTTCGTCAATAAAAAGAATAGCCGATCCATTCTTAAATAAATTGGGATTCTTTGCCTTTTCAATAATGTTTCGAATATCTTTTACTCCACTGTTAATGGCGCTTAAGGCATAAAAGGGACGCTTACATTCTTTAGATATAAGCTCTGCCAAGCTGGTTTTTCCTACTCCAGGAGGACCCCACAGAATCATACTGGGGATTCTGCCTTCTTTTAAGCTAGAAAACAAAAAGGTCTTTTCTCCAATAATATGCTTTTGGCCCACGTATTCTTCGAGGGTAGTGGGGCGCATTCGTTCGGCAAGTGGGGAAGAATTATTCATTTTACTCTTCACTATATACTCGTTTTACTCGCGTAGAAATGCGGCTTAAAATTTCATAAGGGATCGTATTGCAGGTCTTCGCTACTTCTTGTATCGAAATATGCCTTCCAAATAGCTCTGCTTCATCTCCCACTTCAACATCGAGATTGGTGATATCTACCATGCACATATCCATGCAAATATTACCTAAAATTGGTGCCATTTGACCTTTAATATATACACGGCCTTTGTTTTTATTATTAAGCGCACGCATCAATCCATCGGCGTATCCAATGGGAAGTATAGCTATGGTTCGGGCCTTTTCAGAGGGGTTTCGTCTTCCATATCCAATGCCGTCACCGGCTGGAACTTCTTTGATTTGTGTTACTTGGCTTACTAAACGCACAGCTGTTTGTAAGGAGCTATCATTATCGGCTATTCCATACATCCCAATTCCAAGCCGAACCATATCAAAATGGGTCTCGGGGTGGCGTTTAATGGCCGCCGAATTACCCAGATGGACGAGGGGCGTATATTCTAAGTGCGTGATGAGTTCATTCGCAAAGGATTGCAATTGACGACTTTGCATGGCGGTAAAATCGTCGGCTTCTGGGTTCCCGCTGTCTGCCAGGTGGGAGAAAATACTTTTTATTTTAAAATGAGCAGGGATTTCTTTTGAGATTTGTGCCGCGTCATTGACGTCAAACCCTAGTCTATGCATGCCACTATCCAATTCTATATGAATGTTTAAATCCTCCAATCTAAAATGCCTTTTGAATAAATTTAATTGATCAAAACTATAGATGACGGGTTCAAGGTCTAAGTGCCTATACGCCTGTATTTCCTCTACTCTTGAATTGAGTACCATAATGGGAAGGGTAATTCCATTTTTTCGAATATCTGCTGCTTCGCTCGCAAAAGCGATTCCTAAGTAATCAACTCCAGCACTTTGCAAAGCTGCGGCCATTTCATGATCGCCTGCTCCATATCCTAATGCTTTTACCATCCCCAAAAGTTTAGTGTTGCCTTGCACTAAAGACTGATGATATCTTACATTGTTTTTAATGGCAGTCAGATCAATTTTTAATTGAGTTTGATGGACCTTTTTTTCCAATAATTTGGAAACCTCCTCGAGCGCAAATTTTCTTGCCCCTTTGATTAAAACTACAGAATCTTCAATGGAATCTAGAATGGAAGAGTCCAGAAAATCTTCCTTGCTCTTAAAAAAGCGTATGCTTTTGGATAGCTTCGATTTGTTTTCAAAAAGCCAAGGGCCAATGGCCACCATTAAGTCAAAGTGTTGTTTTTCTAAAATTTCTTTGAGTTTACCAATATTGGCTGATATTAGTTCTGGCTTTACTCCAAAATCACTAAAAATGAGTGTTCTGTTTCTTTGACCTACCTGAGAATGAGCGTAATTTAAGGCAATTTCAAACGCACTTAAATCATTGCTATAACTATCATTTATGATGAGATTATTTCTTTTACCAGGGGTACTAACGAGTCTGTTTTCAATGCTGTTTAAGGTTTTGAACTTAGCCAAGGAAGCCTGACCTAACTGTTCAAGAGCAGCCAAACAACAGAGGCAAGTCATGGTATTTGCAATACTTGCTTTGTCTTTGAAAGGGATTTCAAAAGTGAATGTTTGAGTTTTGTGTAATATGCTCAACTCCAAGCCATTTTTTGTTTCCTTCTGAGCTTGAACTACGTAGCTTGCTTTTTCGCCCCAAGACCAAGATATTACTTTCATGAGAGGGTTTTCCTCTCGATATGCTGCAATAGATGAAGCGGGGATAGACTTATCGATAACAGCTAGATCTACATCTTTAAAAAGCAATGATTTTTCCCGCAGCTTTAATTCCTCGGTCTCAAATTGATCCGCATGGGCATCGCCAAAATGAGTGAAGACAGCCATTTGAGGCTTAACCATAGCTATTAATTTTGCCATATCTCCTGGTTGACTGATTCCCGTTTCTACAAAAGCTACGGTAGCGTTTACATCTAATTTTAATAGGCTAAGCGCTACTCCCAGCTGACTATTATAACTCCTCGGGCTTCGCCAAACTTTCATTTCGCCTGCTAGTAATTGATACATCCATTCTTTAACAATGGTTTTTCCATTGCTTCCTGTGATGCCTACCATTAAGCCTTTGAATTTTTTGCGGCTCAATTTGGCCATTTCTTGCAGTGTTTGAATGGGGTTGTCTACAACCCAAACATTTGAGGTTTCTAAGGCTGCACAATTTTCTGGCTGGCTAACTATAAAGTTTCGAACTCCTTTGTCATGGGCGTCTTTTATAAAATCGTGGCCGTCTTGAGTGGGGGTTTTTATGGCAATAAAAATTGAATCAGATCCGAGTTTAATTTTTCGCGAATCGAAATATATATCTCTGGGGAAAAGATCAACAGACGGGGTGGATTCTCGTTCGGAACCTTCAATACATCGGGCTATTTCCCAAAACGAGAGGTTAATCATTTAACTAAAGTTAATTTCGGCGTTATCTCCAATATTTAAGCTGTGCTTGGATCCTATTAAAGTGGAATCATTTCCTAGCAGCGAATCTTCTAAAACAATATTTTCGAGTTTCGCATTGGCCGCAATTATAGTGTTTTTGATAATACTATCATTCACCTCTGTTTCCTCTCCAATACATACATTGGGACCAATAATACTATTGCTTATTTTAGCATTATCTGCAATGTTTACGGGTTGGACCACAATGTTATTGTTGGCATATATTTGGTCCGGTACTTTTTGATAATTCGTATTTCTTAAAAGATTGGCATTGGTTTGAAGGATAATGCTCTTCTTCCCACAATCAAACCAACTCTCCACATTAAACACTGAGATATGTTCTCCCTGTTCTAACATGTTTTGTAAAGCATCTGTGAGATGAAACTCGTTCTGACTCCGAATGTCGTTTTCTACAATGGTCTTTATGCTATCCATAAGCGTGGAAGCTTTTCGGATAAAGTATAAGCCTACCAGAGCTAAATTAGATTTTGGAATCGTTGGTTTTTCAACGAGTTTTTTTACTTTGCCGTCTTCCTTAAGTTCTGCCACTCCAAAAATTCTAGGATCATTCACTTTTTTGACCCCCAGACAGGTTTCCTTTTTAAGGATGATTTCTTTTAAATTCGCTTCAATAATACTATCCCCAAGTACAATTAAAATGGCCTCGTTGGGTTCTACATTGTCTTTGGCTAAATAGATAGCATGCGCGGTCCCTTTACCCAATGTTTGCATTACGAAATGGCATTTAATGTCACTGTAATTTTTGTTTACATAGTTTTGTATTTTATCCCCTTGATACCCAATGATAAAAATGAGTTCATCTACTTTGGCATCAATCATAGAGTCAATAATATGGCCTAAAATAGCCTTTCCAGCAACTGGAATTAAACTCTTTGGCTGAGTTTGAGTATGGGGTTTCATCCGACTACCTATGCCGGCTACAGGTATTATGGCCTTCATTATATGCAAATGTAATAATTAATAAGAGTATGAAGTCTTATTTTTTTGATTTGGCTTGGACTAGATTTTCCAACAAACCAATGGGTTTAAAGGAAATCTGAAGTATTTTTTTGGTAGCATCCTTGACCAATAAATGATTGCTTCGCTTGAGATTTGCTGCGCATAAAATTCTTTCATCACATATTATTAATGGAATGGCTGCCCTTAGGAAGAAAGGTATTTTTGCATTGATGAATACATCGCTAATTTTTTGGCTCCTGCTATTGCCAAATAAATCTATTCGGTCTCCTTCATTTGCATTGGTTATTTTAATGGGCCATTCCATTTTTTCAGCATTAAAATACATTTTAGATTTATCAAACGCTTCCACTTCATTAAAGCTAAACTCAATTTCATGCGATCCAAAAGTGATAGTTGAAGGCAAATCAGCCTGGTATACTGTCTTTGTTGCTCCTGTGAAGCGCTGTTTAGAAAATACCAACATTTCTTGGCTAAGGCTAAAAACGCCCGATGGAGCCTCTATTTGCGAGCCACTCGAGCTCAATTTTAATATCTTTTCTACTAAACTGTGGTGTATTCCAGATTTTTTTATCTCCGCTTTTAAATAGGGATTTCCTTGCACTCTAGATAAAGGAATACCCCAATAGTTTTCGTTCCAGAATGCGCATATTTTCTTGAAACCTTTGTGCAATTCTTGATCAATCATTACTTGGTTCATATGCACATCTTCTAAGGATTTTAGGAGATCATTTTCCAGTTCAGGGATAATCCAATGCCGCACTTTATTTCTTAAGTACTTTGTTTCTGCATTGCTGCTATCGTTTAAATAGGATACGCCGTGGCGAATCGCATATTCTTCAATCTGTTGCGCAGTTAGTTTTAGCATGGGTCTATAAGTACTGGATATACTGCTTGGCATGCCTCGTAAAGCGGTGGTGGAATTGTGGCGATACAAATAAATAAACAGATGCTCCCATTGATCCATGAAATGATGAGCCGTAACCACTCGGCCAAAACCATGGGTTTGTTTCAATTTTTCAAAAAAAGCATATCTCAAATTTCTGGCATTTTCCTGAGTAGATTCTCCTTTTTTATAATCCAATGAACCATAGCGTTCTACAAAAAGTACATCATTATTGATGCGTGCTTTTTCCTCAACCAAAGCAGTTTCTGCATCGCTTTCCATTCCTCGGAGACCAAAATTGCAATGCGCCACAGCATAGGGTAATTTTAATGAATCAAATAGATGCCAAAGAACCATAGAATCTCTGCCACCACTCACTGCCAAAAGAGATCTGGACCCTTTCAGTTCAGTTAATTCAGATTCAATATGGTTTAAGAATGATTTTAGCACGTATTTTGCATGCAAAAGTACGGAATACTTATTCATGCGATTTTCAGTAAAACTCTTTTTAATCTTCGGTCTACTATTAGTAATGATGCAGTCTTCTGCCCAGCCTATTGGCCTTCGTGCCGATAAGATGAAAGGGGTTAAAACGGGAGATAAAACGCTTCAGTATTTGGAGGGGAATGTTAGTTTTGATCAAAACGGTTCTACCGTCACATGCGATAAGGCTGAATATGATAATGAGACTAAAGATCTCTTGGGTCGAGGGAATGTGAGGATATATAGTACAGATGGCGTAAATATCACAGGAAGTACCCTAACATTTAATGATTTAACAAAAGTGGCCCGTGTTTCTGGCAATGTGAACCTTGTAGATGGAAGCATGAATTTAACCACTCCATTTATTGTATATAACACGGAATCTAAGGTTGGTTTTTACGGCGGCGGTGGAAGAATTATAGATGGAAAACAAACCTTGACTAGTAAAACGGGATCCTATAATTCTGGGGCCAAGACCTTGTATTTTAAGGGAGATGTTGTTTTGCAGCATCCAGACTATACCGTAAGAGCAGACACCTTGCAATACAAAACAAATACCAAGACGGCCTACTTCTATAAGTTTACTGAAATTACAGATGGCAAGGCAAAAATATTTTGCAATGATGGATGGTATCAAACAGAAAATGGCGAGGCTTATTTTACAAATGGAGCCGCTATATATAGCCAAGGTCAAATCATTAAATCCGATACATTAACCTTCGACCGGGAAACAGGAGAAGGCTACGCTTTTGGACATATGTGGGTAAAGGATACTTCCGAAGGCATAATTTTATTCGGCAATAAAGGCTATTACAATCAAAAAAAGAAAATCACCAAAATAATGGACGACGCTCTGTTACATCGCATGGGCGATAAAAAAGACAGCTTGTTCATGAGAGCAGATACTTTTCTTTACAGCAATGATACTTTGACCAAGCGGAGGAAATTGCTTGCGCTGCACGCTGTGCGAATATGGCAGCCGCAATTCAGTGGCTTTTGCGATAGCTTAAAATACAATATGGAAGATAGCGTCATTCGCTTTTTTGGATCTCCCGTTTTATACAACGAAACGGCTCAATTAAGTGCCGATTCCATGCGCATGAAAATGCAAAACAATCAGCTAAAAACCATGTGGATGTATCAGAATGCAATGAATGTGCTTAAAGAAGATTCAAATAAGTTCAGTCAAATTGTTGGCAATACCATCATCAATTACTTTGAAGATGGATCGAAGGATTTAACCCTCTCTCATGTGATAGGGAACTGTGAAAGTATATATTTTATCCGTGAAAAAGACTCTGTTATTTCGAGTGCCAATAGAGTGTCCAGCAGCGAAATGAAGATTTTTATGCGAGAAAGAAAGGTGGCTACAATAAAAATGTACGGCAAGCCTGATGGAAATTTGTTTCCCATGGATCAGTTCTCTCTTGATCGATCCAGGCTCTCTACGTTCTTTTGGAAACCTGAAGATAAGCCCCGGCCCATTGAGTTTGTTGCTCCCTATTTAGAACCAAATATAGGATTGAGGCTGAGGCAATAGTATTTTGGTCGTTGTTTTATGGTAATAAATCGTGGAATGTGGTACACTTTAGTTAATCCTACTTTTTTTTGTACGTGAAATTTTTTACAGCACTTCTTTTTGTTTTGGGGACATGCACTAATGTTTTTGCTCAATTTCACAAATTCTCTGGGCTTGTTGCGGACAGCAGTTTATCTCCCATACCGCTCGTTGAGATCTACTTAAAAGAAGGGCAGAAAATTGCAGAAACAGATAATTTAGGGCAGTACGAATGTCAATTACTCCCCGGCAATTACACCGTTATTTTTTCGCATAACGAGTATAAATCATTTCAACTAAATGTAACCATTGAGGCGGCTCCTGATACCGCTAATGTTATTCTTCAAAATGAGATTGCCAGAATGGGTCAAATAAAAATGTACTCCAAGCGGGTGGATATGGGACCTGAATTTATGAAAAAGGCCATTGCCCAAAGAAATTTTTGGGAGAAGCGGCAGCCCAATCACTCCGTTAATATTTATGTAAAAGCATTTGAAGATAACTTTGGGAAGAAGAAAAAAGTCAAGCCCTTAAAAATAGACGAAGAGCTAGATCCTGATGTTATTGCCCGTAAGAAAAGGGAGCAGGAAGAAGCGAAGTTTATGCGCAATAAAAGTTTTGCCGAAGTCCTTATCAATAAAGATTTTGCACAGCCCAATCTAAGAAAAGAGAAAAGAACTGGAGTAAAAAAAATAGGAGATACCTATGGTTTGTTCTACCTCTCCACCTTTGATGGAGATTTTAATTTTTATCAGAATTTAGTTCGCATTCCAGCACTGAACAAATTGCCTGTTTTGTCTCCATTGGCAAACACTGCTTTACTGGCCTATAAGTTTTCTTTTACAGGGAGTTTCATCGATTCTGCCTTAGGACGTATTTTGAAAATTTCTGTAAAACCGAGGCTCACTTCTAATTCTGTATTCGAGGGAGAAATACAGTTGGTGGATACTTCTTTTGCCATTTATCGGGTGAATCTAAAATTCCCTAAAAATCAATTAAATGAATACACCAGTTTCTCAATAGATCAGATATATACCTTTTACCCAGACAGCTTGTGGACTATTGCTCATCAGCGGTTTGATTATTACACTAAGGCCGGAAAGGCTAAGTATATCGGGTATAGCAATGTAGTGTACAAGGATTATGAAATTAACAAGACCTTTCCAAAAAGGCACTTCAATTTGGAACTAGGGAGTACCAGCCAGGAGGCCTATGAAAAAGATAGTGCATTTTGGGAGGAGACAAGAGCGGTCCTTTTAAACCCAATAGAATCTATGTTTATTCAAAAATCAGATAGTGCCAAAAGAGCGCGAGAAAGCGACTGGTATTTAGATAGTATTGAGGATAAAAAGAATAAAGTTACGTTATCTTCTCTTTTTCTTGACGGCCAGGAGTACAGCAACCGCAAAAGAGGGTTAGACCTATTTTTTGTCCCATTAATAACGGTTTATCAGCCTTGGTGGCCTGGGGGGGATCGCTTTTCAATCGTTAATACCATTCGAAAAGAGTTTAAAAATAAAAAGTGGTTTCGGTTGGTAGAAAACCTAAATTATGGATATAGGAACAAAGACCTTCAAGGCAATATTCGATTTTTAACCAGATACGATCCCTTTAAGCAAGGGTTTATTAGTGTGAATGTAGGGCGAGAGTTCAGTTTTATCAATCAAAATGCGGCATTTATTGACTTAGCTCGGCGAGATAATGTATACAGGCATGAGCATATTACGGTTTACCACAGGCAAGAATATTTGAATGGTTTGGTCGGAAGAGTAGAAGCATCTTACAGCAATAGGAGTGATATAAGTGATGTGAAACTATCGCCTGATGGTTTCGCGGACAGCCTTTTTGAAAATAACTTAGTACTTCCCTTCGCATCCAACCGGGCTTTTTATGCAAACTTCCGTTTATCTTATACTCCAGCTCAAAAGTATTTGAGAGAACCCAAAGAAAAAATCATTATTGGCAGTAGATGGCCCACTTTTTATATAGACTTTAAGAAAGCCATTCCAGGGGTTTTTAATTCAGACATTGATTTTGAGTTTTTGGATTTTGGAATGAAGCAAGAATTAAGTCTGGGTATGTTAGGGTTTAGCGAATACAATATTAAAATGGGGTCATTCCTAAGAAATAAAAATGTTTCTCCGGTCGATTACAAGTACCAGCGGCGCGGGGATATTTTTGTTTTTACAAATCCCATGTACGCTTTTCAGACCTTGGATAGCACATTTAGTACGTTTGGTAAATTTCTAGAGGGGCATTATCGGCATCGTTTCGAAGGTGCACTCTTGAATAAAATTCCTTTTGTTAAAAGGTTAAGAATGAGAGAAACTGCTGGTGGGTCAATTTTAATTGCTCCAGAGCGACAAAACATGTTTTTTGGTGAAATTTATGCGGGTATTGATAAGATTATTCGCATCCGAAAACAGCTGTTTAAATTGGGGATATACTACGCTGTGGGATATTCCAATATTTTTGATAAACCCAATTATGGATTTAAACTAAATTTAGAGTTCTACAACCGAGTGAATAATTCTTGGTAAATTTTAAGTGAATTTGCAAATCATTGGAATATTTCATTTAGAATTGCAGTATCTATTTGAACCTTCTATCTGTTGTTATTGTTGATACTTTGAATCATGAATAAAACAGCCTTAATTATTGGAAGCGGACTAGGAGGTTTAGCCACCGCTCTTAGATTGGAAAAAAATGGGTATTCCGTCCGAATTATAGAGAAAGAGAACACGGCGGGAGGCCGCTTAAATATCTTAGAAAAAGACGGGTTTACTTTTGATATTGGACCCTCTTTCTTTAGCATGAGTTATGAGTTTAAAGAGCTTTTTGATTACCTAGAAATAGACATTCCTTTTGAGTTAAATGAGCTAAACCCTCTTTACACAGTCTTTATTGAGGGAAATGAAAAGCCCTACAAAATCTATAAAGATTTAGACAAATTAGCGGCAGAATTTAAACATATAGAACCCAATTTTAAGAAAGAGGTGAAAAAATACCTTTTGGGTGCAAAAAATGTATTTCATGATACAGAATACAAAATAATTAAACGAAATTTCGATAGCCTCTGGCAATATATGATTAGCATGTCTACGGTGCCTAAGAAACATTTGCCTAAAATGTTTAGAACCTTTTGGGGAGAATTAGAGCGTTATTTCGAAAGTGAAGATGTAAAAATAATTTTTTCTTTGGTTGCCTTCTTTTTAGGGGCAACACCTTTTAATACTCCTGCCGTATATGGCTTGCTCAATTATACAGAGCTAGAGCACGACGGCTATTGGAATGTTAAGGGAGGAATGTACAATATAGTTCGAGGTATTTTGGGTCTTATGAAAGAGCGTGACATAGAAATCACCTACAGCACTGAGATTAAAAATGTAGACTATAAGGGCGATGAAATAAATGGGTTTATTGATCAAGACGGCAAGAAATGGGAAGCTGACGTGTATGTAGTAAATGCAGATGCCGCGGCTTTTAGAGGTAAAATGCTTGGGAGGAAAAAATATTCAGAGAAAAAATTGGATAAAATGGATTGGACCTTGTCTCCATTTACCATTTACCTTGGAGTGAAAGGAAAGATTCCGGGCATTGAGCATCACAACTATTTCTTAGGGGATAATTTTAAGGAATATGCAGATACTATTTTTAGAACAGAAGTAACACCCAAAAAGCCCTATTACTATGTAAATGTTGCTTCGAAAAGCAATCCAAATTGCGCGCCGGAAGGTCATGAGAATATATTTATTCTCTGTCCTGTTCCAGATTTAAGAGTTAAACCAGATTGGAGCGATGCTCAAACATTGGCAGATGAAATAATAGAAGACCTTGGGTCAAGGGTAGATTATGATATCAAAAATAATATCGTGAGTAAGACGGTATATACTCCTACGGAATGGCAAGACAAGTTTAATCTCTATCGAGGAAGCGGCTTAGGTTTGGCACACGGCCTAAAACAAATAGGCGCTTTGCGTCCTGCGAATAAGGACGAAGTATTTGATAATGTATATTATGTGGGTGCTAGCACTCACCCTGGAACAGGTTTACCCATTGTAGTTATTGGTTCTAGGTTAGTCACTGAAAGGATCTTAAATGAGCATTGATTTATTCCATAAATCCAGCGAAGACTGCAGTCGACGCATTGCGCTAAACTACAGCACAAGCTTTTCATTGGGCATTCGAATGTTAACCGTAGATGTTAGACCAGACATATTTAATATTTATGGTATAGTGCGAGTAGCCGATGAAATTGTGGATACTATGCATGACTTCGACAAAGAAAGTTTACTCAAGGATTTTAAGAGAGAAACATACCAGGCAATAGAAAAAGGCATTAGTACAAATCCTATTTTAAACTCATTTCAAAGAACTGCAAACAAACATAATATTGGTAAAGACCTCATAGAGCCTTTCTTCAATAGTATGGAAGAAGACTTAGAAACCAATGTTCACAACAGCGATTCTTACAGCGATTACATCTATGGAAGTGCTGAGGTAGTTGGCCTCATGTGCCTCAAGGTTTTTTGTAATGGAGATGATACTCTTTACCAAGAATTAATGCCTTATGCCAAATCCTTAGGAGCTGCTTTCCAGAAAGTTAATTTTTTAAGAGATATAAAATCAGATCTCGAAGAAAGGGGAAGAAGTTATTTTCCGGATGTGAACTTTGATTTGTTTACAGAAGCAGATAAAGATTTTATTGTAGAGGATATTAAAGAAGACTTTAATCATGCGCTTATAGGTATAAAAATGCTACCACAAGGCTGTAAAAAAGGAGTTTATACTGCCTACATCTACTACCTCGAACTGCTTGAGAAAATAGAAAAAACACAGGCTCCTCAGATACTCAATGAGCGCATCCGAATTCCTAACTATCGCAAGATGTTGCTGCTTGCCAAAAGTTATTTTTAATAGTCTAGCAGAAAAAGCATAGCGCTCCTCACTCAAACCGTAGATATTTTCTACTGTCTTTTTTACGATTGCTCAAGTTTTGTCAAATTTTTTTAAATAGCACCCAAGTCTAGTATATTTTTGCCAAGCATGAAATACGATGTAGCTATAGTAGGGGGTGGAATTGTGGGGCTATCTACAGCCTATCAATTATTGAAGAAAAAAAAAGACATTAAACTTATTCTTATTGAGAAAGAAAAGGAAGTGTCCGTGCATCAAACGGGAAACAATAGCGGGGTGATTCACAGTGGTATTTATTATAAGCCAGGCTCAGAGAAAGCCGTCAATTGCATCAAAGGGTATCACCAACTATTGGATTTCTGTAAAGAAAAAAATATTCCTTACGATTTATGTGGGAAGCTTATTGTTGCTACGGATGAGTCAGAGTTAGTGGGATTGGAAAAGTTGTACCAAAGGGGTATTGAAAATGGCTTAGAAGGCCTTAAATACTTAAATTCAGACGAAATTAAAGAGATGGAGCCATATTCTTCTGGTATTAAAGCCATACTGGTTCCTCAAACCGGTATTATTGACTACAAAGCGGTGAGCATGGTACTCAAAGAAGAAGTGATCCGTTTAGGAGGCGAAATAGCCTTAGGAGAAGAAGTAACAGCCATAGAGAAAACCCAAACGAATGTTGAAATATCCTGTTCAAGTAAGTTTGTCTCGTCAAAGCTTTTAATTAATTGTGCGGGGCTCTACTGCGATAAAGTAGCGCGTATGGCTGGAGAGCGATTAGATGTGCGTATCATCCCATTTAGGGGAGAGTATTTTTACTTAAAGCCAGAAAAATCTCAAATGCTTACTAATTTAATTTATCCAGTTCCAGATCCTAATTTCCCCTTTTTAGGAGTTCACTTTACACGCAGAATCACCGGAGAGATTGAAGCAGGTCCAAATGCTGTTTTTGCCTGGAAAAGAGAAGGCTATACTAAAACATCCTTTAGTTTGAAAGAAGTGTGGGAGAGCTTATCATGGTCAGGGTTTAGGAAAGTAGGATTGAAATATTGGAAAACGGGCTTAGGCGAGTACTATAGATCTTACAGTAAGGCCGCCTTTGTAAAAGCACTTCAAAAACTCATGCCCGCAATCACCGAAGATGATTTAGTGCCAGCCGGCGCTGGAGTAAGGGCGCAAGCCTGTCATAGAGATGGAACCTTAATTGATGATTTTTTTATTCAAGAAAGTGAGGTTTGTGTCCATGTGTTAAATGCGCCAAGTCCGGCGGCAACCAGTTCACTAAGCATTGGCGATACCATTAGCGAAAGAGTCATTCATTCATTAAATAAATGACCTTAGCCGAGTTATCAGAATATCTTAAAAAGTACGTGCCCTTGGGTTCAGAGGTGTACTGTGCAGATTTACTTCTCACCAACAAGGTTCATTTGAATATTAAAAACCCACGATTAAGCAAACTGGGAGATTACAGGCCCAAGCAGAATGGCCAGCCCCATAGAATATCATTAAACAGAGATTTAAATCCTTATTCCTTTCTCATTACTTTTTTACATGAGATTGCTCATTTGCTAAACTTCGAAAAATTTGGAACGAAAGTAGCGCCTCATGGTCCCGAGTGGAAAAGAGAATTTAAAGAAGTGACCGAGCCTATGTTGGAAGGCAAGATTTTTCCTTTAGATGTTTATCAAGCGCTCATAAAATATATGCAAAATCCCTACGCAAGTAGTTGTAGTGATCCCGGACTTATGAAAGTGTTGCATGGCTATGATTCTGATAGTGAATGGGCTATGGTAGATGATATTTCTATTAATGGAAGATTTAAATTGAAAAATGGAATGGAATTTACAAAGCTGCATAAAAAACGTACCCGATATCAATGCCGAGAGGACAAAACGGGAAGAGAATATCTGGTTCCAGGAGTAAGTAAGTGTAAACCACTTAATTAGCTTGCATTTGTCATATTATTGCCATATATTCGTTATGGAATCATTAAAAAGAAGACATTATGCCCCAGAACTACAAAACAATTTTAATCGCTTATGATCACAGTAATGCAGCTCAAATAGCTGCTCGAAAAGCAGTGGAAATCGGTCGAAAGTTTAACAGCGTATTTCAAACGATTTTTGTAATGACTAGCCGGAACGATAAAGATGCTCCGGAGGCTCAAGCATACATTGAAGCCTTGGAAAAGGTTCAGAATGTATCCTTGAATTTTAAAATTCATTCAGGGTCTCCAACACAAGTCATTGTAAAAGAGCAAAAAGACACTCGGCCCGATTTGGTTGTTATGGGTAGCCACGGAATGGAAGGGTTTATGCCACAATTTTTAGGGAGTACGGCATACAAAGTAGCCAATAGCTGCGACTGTCCTGTTTTAATTATCCCAGAGGCGGCCAAAGATTTTAACTTTAAGAATATTTTAGTGCCCGTCGATTCTTCATCAGAGACGCGTCAGAAATTTAGTTATGCATCTGCCTTAGCCAATGTTTTTGGGTCTGTAGTACATATTCTTGGGGTGAGTAAGCACAAAGATTCAGAAACCCAAAAATATGTAAATGTGTATGTGTCTCAAGCCGAGGATTTCATGAAAAATCGAGGCGTTCAATATGGGAGCAGTATGCAACTGGGTCAACCAGTATGCAGTACTTTAATAGAATATGCGGGTAAAATGAACTGTGGAATCATATTTACGATGACCGAAAATGAGTCCGCAGGCTTTATGTTAGGACCTTCCGCCATGCGCTTAGTCGGTTCAAGCCCCTATCCTGTTTTCTGCATTCACAATCATCACGTAGATGGCGTGGGTGGCGGAGGTTTATAAGCCTTCTGAAAATTCAGTGTTTTCATTCAATAAATTTTAGATTCATTTGCCCCCTTTCTCCATCTTAAAAGTGGTGGAATAAATTCCTTTGCTAAAGCAGTTTAATTTGGTAAATTGCAGCAATTATGTTGGCAAAAACAATGCAAGAGTATGCATCTGCGGGAGAGACTCCAGAGGTGTTATTTTGGGTAGGATGTGCAGGTAGTTTTGATGAACGTGCTCAAAGAGTTACGCAGTCATTTGCAAAAATATTAAATGCTTCTGGTGTAAAATTTGCCATATTGGGTCACGAAGAGGGATGCACTGGAGATCCAGCCAAACGCGCTGGAAATGAGTTTTTGTTCCAGATGCAAGCAACGCAAAATATCGAAACTTTAAACGGGTATGGTGTAAAAAAAGTAGTTACCGCTTGTCCGCATTGTTTCAATACTCTTAAAAATGAGTACCCCAGCTTAGGCGGCAATTATGATGTTGTTCATCACACTCAATTTTTAAACGAATTGTTAAGCTCCGGTGCTTTAAGCGTTGAGGGAGGCGCTTATGAAGGGAAGAAAATTACCTATCACGATAGTTGTTACCTCGGAAGAGCAAACGATATTTATGAAGCGCCACGTCAGGTAATGGAAAAGTTGGACGGAGATCTTGTAGAAATGAAACGATGCAAAACCAATGGTTTGTGTTGTGGAGCAGGAGGAGCCCAAATGTTTAAAGATGCAGAAAAGGGAGACAAAGAAATTAACGTAGAACGCGCCGAAGAGGCCATTGCTACCGATGCCGATATTGTTGCAGTAAACTGTCCTTTTTGCATGACCATGATGAGAGATGGTGTAAAACACTTCGATAAAGAACAGACGGTGGAAGTAAAAGATATTTCAGAACTGATTGCAGACGCCAACAAATTATGATGTTCAATCACTTTGCCGCAGATAGTAAAATTTGGATTTTTGTTTGCAGCAAAGACTTAACCCAAGCTCAAAATAAAGAGCTACAAAATGAATTAGATGCCTTTGTGGCTCAATGGCAAGCTCATGGAAAATCGCTCGAAGCAGCTTTTGAATTAAAAGGGCGCTTGTTGGTGGTTTGCGTAAATGCAGCTAGCGAGCCCGCCAGTGGGTGTAGCATCGATAAACTCTATCTCATATTAAATACATATTCTAGCAAACATCAAGTAGATTTTATGGACCGTAAATGGCTCTTGGCTGAAAACGGAACCTGTTTACATGCCCAAAGGGATACAGAACATTTGGCCCAACTCAAAGGACAAAAAATTGTTGATTTAAGTGTTAATCAATGCGAATCTTGGATAAATCAGGGGTATATTCCAGTGGAAGATAGCTGGGTTGGAAACAAGTTAAAATAATGCATCAGGAAAAAGTGAAAAAACGAGACGGATCGGGTTCCTTAGGAATCCTTTGGTTTACTATTTTTTTAGATCTTCTTGGTTTTGGAATTATTATTCCAATACTACCCGTAGTTGCCAAAGAGTATGCAGTGCAAGCCAATTGGGGTATAGAGCCCGATATTATGGTAGGTATTGTTGTCATGGCATTCTCGCTCATGCAACTGTTATTCTCTCCCGCCGTAGGCAATCTAAGCGATCGAATTGGCCGCCGGCCGGTTCTCTTAACCACAATATTATTAACAGCCAGTGGGAGTCTTCTTTTTGGTATTGCAGGAGGATTAAGCATGCTCATACTTAGCCGTTTGGTCTCCGGTCTCGGATCAGCCAATATACCTACTGCTCAGGCCTACATAGCAGATATTACTTCGCCCGAGGATCGTGCCTCTAAAATGGGTTTAATTGGGGCTGCTTTTGGCTTAGGATTCGTCTTTGGGCCAGCTATTGGCGCAGCCTTGGTATACATTGCAAGTGTCTATCAATGGGATTCCTTATTAACCATCGGTTTGTTTAGTGCCGGCCTTAGTATTATTAATTTTTTCCTTGCACTCTGGAGATTGCCAGAAAGCTTAAAAGAGAAAAACCCAAATTCAGATAAGGGCTTTCTTAAAGCATACGCAGGACTTATTCCCGCATTTAGAACCCCCATTTTGGGCGAGCTATTTACCATTAATCTTATTTTTATTACCGCTTTTGTGCTTATGCAAACCAATGCAGCACTTATGTGGAGTGAGATCTATAAAACTCCAGAAAACTACATTTATATCATTTTCGGTTTCATTGGAATATGCACCGCCTTGGTTCAAGGCCTGCTAATCAAAAAATTTGAAAATTTACTTGGACTCCGAAAGATGCTGGTTGTAGGAACGGTATTGGTGGGTATAGGCTTAACCATTTTACCCTTTCCAGCACCCGAGTATTTTTACCAAATTACAGCCTTAGCCATTATTTGTTTAGCCCTAGGTAATGGCATGTTAATGCCTAGTTTAAATGCCATGGTATCTAAAAATGCAGATGCAAAAACTCAAGGAAAGATTCTTGGTTTATTTCAGGGAGTAGGAGCCATAGGCCGTGTAGTTGCTCCAACCATTGCGGGAGTATTATACCATTACCAATTTAAATTACCCTACATAGCTGCCGGTACCTTAATGGTGATATGTTTATTGCTTGCAACCAAGCT